>CACWLT010000208.1 GCA_902761695.1 uncultured Ruminococcus sp. | reverse complement strand
GAAGATCTGCATGACCTGCTCCTGATAGACGATGCACCCGTAGGTGACGTCCAGAATGGGAGCCAGCCGGGGCGTGCAGTACCGGATCGACGCCGGATCGTGCCGGGCCGCGATATACTTCGGGATGGAATCCATGGGTCCCGGCCGGTACAGGGCAATAGCGGCGATGATGTCGTCCAGGCACCGGGGCTGGAGCTGGGTCAGCATCTGGCGCATCCCGGCGGACTCCAGCTGAAACACCCCGTCCGTCTTGCCGGCGGAGACGGTGTCGTAGGTTGCGGGGTCCGCCATATCCACTTTGGTCAGATCGAAGTCCGGCAGGCGTTCCCGGATCTCCCGCTCCGCGCCATCGATGATGGTCAGGTACCTGAGGGCCAGAAAGTCGAATTTCAGAAGGCCCAGCTCCGCCACCGTGTCCATGTCGAACTGGGTGACGATGACGCCGGAGTTGACCGATACCGGCACGTACTCCGTCACCGGTTTATCCGTGATCACGACCCCCGCCGCGTGGGTGGAGGCGTGACGGGGCATTCCCTCCAGCTGCGCCGCCACGGACATGAGCCGGTGCACCCGGTCGTCCTCCTCATAGAGGGATTTCAGCTCCGAAACGGTCTCCAGAGCCTTGGCCAGCGTCATGCCCAACTCCTGGGGGATCAGCTTGGCCACGGCGTCCACGTCCCCGTATCCCATCCCCAGGGCCCGACCTACATCCCGGACGGCGGCGCGGGCGGCCAGGGTCCCGAAGGTCACGATCTGGGCGGTTCTGTCGTCCCCGTATTTCTCCCGCACGTAGGCGATGGCCTCGTCCCGGCGGTTGTAGCAGAAGTCGATGTCGAAGTCCGGCATACTGACCCGCTCCGGATTGAGGAACCGCTCGAACAGCAGATCGAAACGAATGGAGTCGATGTCCGTGATCCCGCAGAGATAGGCCACCAAAGACCCCGCCCCGGAGCCTCTCCCCGGTCCCACGGGAATCCCCCGGCTCTTCGCCGCGTTCACAAAGTCCCAGACGATCAGGTAGTACTCCGCGTAGCCCATCTGGCCGATGACGGAGAGCTCGTATTCGATCCGCTGCTCGTAAACCTCCCGGGGATGCTTTTCATCGAAGACGATGTGCCCGTCCCCGGTTTTCTTCTCGAAGCCCGCCCAGGCCAGGGAGCGTAGGAAGGCGCCGGGCTCCATGCCGTTTTCGGGCTGATACCGGGGCAGTTTGATCTTCCCGAACTCGAAGTCGAAGGAGCACATGTCGGCGATCTTCTGCGTGTTCTCCACAGCACCTTCGTACTCCCGGAACAGGCGGGCCATATCCTGAGAGCTCTTGAAGTAGAACTCGTCGGTCTCGAAGCCGAAGGGCCTGCCGTCGGAGATGACGTTCCCCGTCTGGATGCACATGAGGATGGCCTGGTTGTCCGCGTCGGTCTTTTTGATATAATGCACGTCGTTGGTGGCAGCCATAGGGATCCCGGTGCGGGCGGACAGGCGGCGGATCCCGGCGTTCACCACGTCGTCGTCCCGGAGCCCGTGATCCTGCACCTCCAGATAGAAATTCCCCCGCCCGAAGGCCCTCCGCCTTGTCATATTCCCCAGCCATGATCAACCGCGGGATATTCCCGGCCAGACAGGCGGACAGACAGATCAGCCCCTCCGCGTGCTCTTCCAGAAGCTCCGTATCGATCCGGGGGCGCGAATAAAAGCCTTCGGTGAAGCCCTTGGAAACCAGGGTGATGAGGTTGGCGTATCCGGTTTCGTTTTTCACCAGCAGGATCAGGTGGTTGGAGCCCGCGTCGAATTCCCGCTCCCGGTCGAACCGGCTCCGCTTCGCCACGTAGACCTCGCAGCCGATGATGGGCTTGATCCCTTCCGCTTTACAGGCTTTATAGAACGCCACCACGCCGTACATGTTCCCGTGGTCGGTGATGGCGACGGCATTCTGTCCGGCGGCTTTGGCAGCCTTCGGAATGTCCTCGATCCGGCACGCGCCGTCCAGCAGGCTGTATTCGCTGTGAAGATGAAGATGCACAAAATCCGGCATGGCGCCGCGCCTCCTTATCGTCGTTCGTTCCCGTCTGACTATTTATTCTCCGTTCCCCGGTTCTTCTTCCGCCCGCAGCTCCTCCGCCGCCCGCAGGATCTTCTCCAGCCGGTGCTTCACGCCGGATTTGGAGATGGGCGGCTCGTGCAGTCTTCCCAGCTCCTCCAGGGTCAGCTGTCCGTTGGCCTCCCGCAGATCCCCCGTGATCCGAACGTCTTCAGGCAGAAGGTCGTACCGTCCGGCTTTTTTCAGGAGGGCTACGGCGTCCGCGTATTTCTTCGTGGCCCGACCCCGGAATTCCCGGTCGATCTTGGCGTTCATCACGTCAAAGGAAGCGGAGGTGGCCCCCATGTAGGCCAGAAAATCCTCCACCGATCCGCTGTCCCGGAGCCAGAGAACCGTCCTTCCCCGCCGCCCGGACAGACCGAACGCAAATCCCGCCCCGGCCAGATACTCCCGCAGCAGCGCGGCGGCTTCCGGATCCTCCAGGGCAAAGTCCAGCTGATAGGACTTCTTCGGATCCGTCACGGAGCCGCAGAGCCGGAACAGCTCCCGGAAGTAAACCGCCCGGCATCCCTCGCACCGGCACCGTTCCCAGATCTCCCGCAGCGTCTCTGCCCCGGGGACGGTCCCCTCCAGCGCCTCCATATCGGCAAAAGTGTGGCGGCAGCATTTCTTCCGGAGTTCCGCCGCCGCCAGTTGTTTTTTTACATTCTGAGAAAAGGTCTCTGCCATATCAGCTCACGTGAATGATCTCGCATTCCAGCTCCACACCGTAGTTCTTCCGCACGGTCTCCCGGATGTGCTCCACCAGAGCCAGCACGTCCCGGCAGGTGGCGCCCCCCCGGTTGACGATGAAGCCCGCGTGCTTCTCGGATACCTCCGCGCCGCCGATCCGATATCCCTTAAGGCCGCTCTCCTCCACCATCTGCCCGACGAAATGCCCCTCGGGCCGCTTGAAGACGGATCCCGCGCTGGGAAATTCCAGGGGCTGCTTCGATACGCGGCGGGCGGCGAAATCGCTCATGGCGGCGGCGACGTCCTCCCGGCTCCCCGGCTTCAGCCCGAAGGACGCGGAGAGGACGATGCGGTCCGTCCGGCGGTAAATGCTGCTCCGGTAACCGTAATCGTGCTCCGCAAGCGGGACGGCGTGAACCGTCATGTCCGCGGGATCGAGGTATTCGCTCGACAAAAGCGCGTCTTTGATCTCCCCGCCGTAGGCCCCCGCGTTCATGACCACGGCACCGCCCACGGATCCGGGGATGCCGTACGCAAATTCCAGACCCGACAGCGCCGCGTCCCGGGCCGCCTTGCACACCGCCGACAAAGACGCCCCCGCCTCCGCCGTCACCATGCCGTCCGGTCCGACAGAGATGCGGTCCATCCCGGAGACGGAGATCACCGCCCCGTCAAAGCCCGCGTCGTCGAAGAGCACGTTGCTCCCGTTGCCCAGGATATACGTCCGCACACCGCGTTCCCGGGCGGCGGTCAGAACCCGGATCAGGGCTTCCCGGCTTCCTGGCACCAGAAATACTCCCGCCGGACCTCCGATGCGGAAGGAGGTGTGCCGGCTCATGGGTTCGTCCGGGAACAGCGCTGTGTCCCCGCCGTATGCTTTCAGATCCTCGACCAGCCTCTGCACGGCGTCCGTCATGATGTCTTCCCCCTGAGAATGTCCGCCAGATCGGACAGTTTCGCTACAGTATATGTGATGTCCCGGCCTTCGTCAGGCAGTCCCTTTGGGTTGAACCGGCAGAAATCCAGCCCGTACCCGATAGCCCCGTCCGCGTCGGAGGTCAGGGAGTCGCCGATCATCAGCACGCGGGATTTCTCCGGATGGCCCAGCGCGTCGAAAACCGCGTCGAAATATCCCCTCTCCGGCTTCTGCACCCCGACCTCCTCGGAGACGAACATCCCCCGGAAATACGGGGCCAGGCCGGACTTGGCGAAGCGGTTCCGCTGGATCTTCGAGATGCCGTTTGTGACGATATACAGCTCGTACTCCGGAGCCAGGGTCCGGCAGAGCTCCTCCGCGCCGGGGATGAGGATGGCCTGCTCCGCGAGGGAGTCCATATAGACGTCCCGGAGATACGCCGCCCGTTCCGTGGTCCCGTCTTCCTCGGGCTCCCCCATGGAGAGGAGAAGGAGGCGGAACCGCTCGAGCTTCAGAAAATTCAGGGCGATCTCCCCCCGCTCCAGCCGCTTCCAGAGGCCGTCGTTGATCCGGGAATACCGCTCGTACAGGGGCTCCGAAAATGCAAATTCCCCCGCCCGCGCCGTTTCCCGGAAGGCCTCGTACTCGCAGCGATTGAAGTCGAAGAGGGTGTTGTCCGCGTCGAACAGCAGGATGTCGTACCGCTTCATCTTATTTCGTGAACTTGTGGAAGTTCTTCTTGCCCTTGCGCAGGATCAGGCCGTCTCCGCCGAACCGGGATTCCTCCACGGCGGCCTTCACGTCGGCAACCTTCTCCTCGCCGATGACCGCTCCACCCTGCTGGATGGTGCGGCGGGCGTCGGAATTGGTGGTGCAGAGGCCGGACTTCACAAGGAGGTCGATGACGGAGATCTTCCCGTCGGTGAAATCGGCGTCGGTGAGAACGGTGGTGGGCATGTTGGAGTTGTCCGCTCCGCCCGCGAACAGCGCTTTCGCCGCAGCCTCGGCCTTGTTTGCCTCCTCCTCGCCGTGAACCAGCTTCGTCAGCTCGAAGGCCAGAATCTCCTTGGCGCGGTTCAGCTCGCTGCCCTCCCACTTGTCCATCTCGTCGATCTGCTCCAGGGGCAGGAAGGTCAGCATGCGGATGCACTTCATGACGTCCGCGTCGCCCACGTTCCGCCAGTACTGGTAGAACTCGAAGGGAGAGGTCTTGTTGGGATCCAGCCAGACGGCGTTCCCGGCGGTCTTGCCCATCTTCTTGCCCTGGGAGTCCGTCAGAAGGGTGATGGTCATGGCGTGGGCGTCCTTGCCCAGCTTCTTCCGGATCAGCTCCGTGCCGCCCAGCATGTTGGACCACTGGTCGTCGCCGCCGAACTGCATATTGCAGCCGTACTTCTGGAACAGGTAGTAGAAGTCGTAGGACTGCATGATCATGTAGTTGAACTCGAAGAAGGACAGGCCCCGCTCCATTCTCTGCTTGTAGCATTCAGCCCGCAGCATGTTGTTGACGGAGAAGCACGCGCCCACCTCCCGGAGCAGCTCCACATAGTTCAGATCCAGGAGCCAGTCCGCGTTGTTGACCATCTGCGCCTTGCCCTCGCCGAAGTCGATGAACCGCTCCATCTGACGGCGGAAGCACTCCGCGTTGTGGTCGATGTCCTCTCTCGTGAGCATCTTGCGCATGTCGGTACGGCCGGAGGGGTCGCCGATCATGGTGGTGCCGCCGCCGATCAGCGCGATGGGCTGGTTGCCCGCCGCCTGCAGCCGCTTCATGAGGGTCAGGGCCATGAAATGACCGGCGGTCAGGGAGTCGGCGGTGCAGTCGAAGCCGATATAGAACTTCGCCTTGCCCGCGTTGACCATATTCCGGATCTCTTCCTCGTCGGTGACCTGCGCGATGAGCCCGCGCGCCTTCAGTTCTTCATAGATTCCCATGGGGTTCAAGTCTCCTCTGCTGATAATTGAAAATAGTAAAGATGGATAAACCGGAAAACTCTCCGGATCATGTTCTGTTTTTCGCCAGCATCTCCTCCGCGGCCTCGGTCTGCTTTTCCGTCACGTCGATGCCGCCGATAATCCGGGCGATTTCCGCCGTCCGCTCGTCTCCCGTGATCTCCCGAACCGCGCTTTCCGTCCGGCCGTCCCGCTCACTCTTCTCGATGAGCAGGTGGCAGGGGGCGATGGAGGCGATCTGCGGGGAGTGGGTGACGGAAATGACCTGGGCGTTTTCGCTGAGCCGGTTCAGCATGATGCCGATCCGCTCCGAGGTGCCGCCGGACACGCCCGTGTCGATCTCGTCAAAGATCAGGGTGGCGGACTCGTTCTTTTTCGCCAGAGCGGTCTTGAGCGCCAGGGTGATCCGGGACAGCTCGCCGCCGGAGGACACCCTGCCGAGGGAGCCCATCTCCTCCCCGGCGTTGACGGAAATGAGAAAATCCACCTCGTCGCAGCCGTCCGCCCGGAAAACGGGGGATCCGTTCTCGAAAAGCGGCGTCACCGTCACCCGGAAGCGTACCTTCGGCATGTCGAGAAAGCGCAGGGACTCCGCGATCTCCCCGGTCAGGCGCTCCGCCGCGGACTGCCGTTTTTCCCGCAGTCTCTCAGCTGCCTCCGCCGCCTCCGCTTCCTTTTCGGAAAGCTCCTTTTCCAGCTGGGAAAAGCGGAAGTCGCCGTCCTCCAGCTCCGCGATCTTTTGAGCGATCTCGGCGCGCTTGGCCTTTACCTCGGCGATCGTGGCGCCGTATTTCCGCTCCAGCTTCTCGATAAGGGCCAGCCGGGCTTCGATCTGGGTCAGCTTCTCGGCGGGATCCCCCACGGCGTCCTCGTCCAGGGAGTCCCGCACCCGCTCGGCGATGTCGATGATCTCATAACGATAACTCCGGAGCCGGGAGACCATCTCGTCCGCCCCGTCCACCACGCCGGAGAGCTGGCTAAGCGCGTTTTCCGCCCGCTCCAGCAGATAGGCCGCCGTGGCTCCCTTCTCGCTCTCCGAAAGAGCCCGGATCACGATGCCCGTGTATTTCGTCACCTTCTCCAGGCTTCTGAGCTTTGCTCTTGTGCGCTGGAGCTTTTCCTCCTCGTCGTCGGCGGAGAGGCGGGCGGCATCGATTTCCTTTTTCTGATATTTCAGAATATCCAGCATCATGTCCCGCTGGGTCATGGCTTCCCGGTGGGCGGCGATCTTCTTTTTCAGCTCCGCCATCTCCCCATAGAGACGTCCGTATTCCCCCGCCTCCTCCCGGTCGTCCGCGAAGGAATCCAGCAGCGCGGGATATTTGCTCCTGTCGGCGAAATCGCTCCGCTCGTTCTGGGTCTGCACGTTCAGAAGCAGGGGGGCCAGCTCGCGGAGGGCGGAGAGAGGAGCGGTCCGGCGGTTGATCTTCGCCTGGGAGCGTCCGTCGGCGGAAATGATCCGGCAGAGCTCCAGCACGCCGTCCTCGTCCGGGGGGTATCCCAGAGCGGCGGCGCGGTCCCGGGCGGATTCCGGAACGGAAAAGATCCCGGACACCTGGGCCCTGTCCTCGCCGGTCCGGAGCAGCTCCCGCCCGTTTTTCGCCCCGCAGAGCAGGAGAAGGCTGTCGATGACGATGGACTTGCCCGCGCCGGTCCTGCCCGTGATGACGGTAAAGCCGTCCCGGAAGGCGATATCCATATGCTTCGCGACGGCGATATTATCGATGGTCAGATTTTCAAGCATGATGATACCGAAAAGCGGTCCGCAAACCGGGCCTCACAAACGGATCCCGGGTCTCAGGAATTGATGAGCTTGGTGATGCGCCGGGCGATGGCTTCCGCCGCGTCGTTGTCCCGGCACACGATGATGATGCAGTCGTCCCCGGCCACGCATCCCAGAATGTCCGCCTCGTGCAGGGTGTCCACCCCGGCCGCCACCGCCTGCGCCATGCCGGCGTAGGTCTTGATGACGATGTCGTTCTGGGA
>CACWLT010000207.1 GCA_902761695.1 uncultured Ruminococcus sp. | reverse complement strand
TATCCCCCTCAGATACCGGGGACGGGCAGAGACGCCATCTGCCTCCGTTCCCGCGACGATATATCATTACCTTAACATTATTTATAGAAGAATCATCATCGTGCCGCGCGTCCGGAGAGGGCTCAGGACACGGCGGAAAGGAAGCGAAATGCCTGAAACGAAGAAGAAAAAGGGAAAGAATACAGGAAGCAGAAGCGCAAAATCCGGAAAAACGGCAGGGAAGAAAAAGACGGCTGCCTCTCGGGACAACGCCTTTCTGCCCCAGATCGCGCCTCTGATCCTTGTGGCCTGCGCGGTGCTGATCGCCGTCTGCGTGATCCTGGATCAGGGCGTGATCAGCCACGGGATCCGCGGGGTGCTGACGGGACTGCTCGGCGGCGCGGTATACGCTCTGCCCATGCTCCTGCTGGTGCGTGCGCTGCTTCTGAACCGCGACATCGGGGAAGGCCGGAGCATCAGCCGTTCCGTTTCGGCCGCGGCGGTGCTGGTCTTTCTGGCCATGACCCTGCATATACTGGGAAAAGGATCGCCCGTGACGGAGGCGAAGATCCACTACGCGGAGGGCAAGACCCTGACGGGCGGCGGCGTTCTGGGCGGCGTTCTGGGGCAGCTGCTGATCCGGGGGTTCGGGCCGGTGATCAGCCTGATCGTGCTGTTCTCCCTCCTTTTGTTCCTCTGCCTCTACATAGTGGGGATCTCGCCCCGGGGCGTCTGGGCGGCCCTTGCCTATCACGCGTCACGCCTCGCAGATACCATTCGGGAAAAGCGGGAGGCGGAGGCCCAGATCCGGCAGACCAGCGGCCCCACGCGCAGCCAGCTTCGGGAGGAGGAGCATCTCCGCTATCTCCGGGAAAAGCGCGCCAGAAAGCAGGAAGCCCGTGAAGCGGAGGCTTTATCCCCGGATCCTGTGACGAACCGGAAAAAACAGGGCGCTCCCGTTTCCCCGGAGCAGATCCCCCTGGCGGACCCCATGCAGGCCGTTCCCATTCTGCAGGAGGGACCGGTCCCGGAGAATACCGGCCGCGGGCAGCCTCGCAAAGCGCGGGGAAGAATGAAGGAGCTGGACATTCCGGTGTCCGGACCCGCCGATTCGGTCGGCATGTCGGACGATCCCGTGGTGCTTCGGCCCGGACGGAGGGAGGAGCCCGTGGAGAAGGACCCCGATACGGGCTGGGCAGCGGACGCCTTCCGCGCTCCCGAGGATCTGACGGATCCCGTCGAGGCGGAGCTGGCCTCCTCCGATGCGGACAGCGCGGCGGTGGATGAAAAGATTTTCGACGAGGTCATGCGGCGGACCCGGGAACGGAGCGGCCGGATGACAAACGGCGCGGACCCGGAAGAGGAGGAATCCCTCCCCGGACCCCGGGCCAGGGTGCAGACGGTGGTCAGCGGCGGGGAGCCCATCCCGGACGACCACATGGCGGACTATACGGCAGATCCGGAGAGCGGCGCGGATACCGGGAAGAGAAAGCCGGGGAGCCGGAGAAACGCGCGCCCTGACCAGACCTTTGCCGCCGACGCCTTCAACGCGGATCAGTTCCTGTCGGACAATATTCCGGCGGACGATGATTCCATGGAAGACGCGGAACCGGAGGATCCCTTCCGGACGGAGACGGAAGACCTTTCCTTCACCTTCGGGGAGACTGCGGAGGAGACCGGAAAACAGAGCGGCGGCGCGGTTCAGGAGGAAGAAAACCGGGAGAACGAATTTGACGACGGCATCGAAGCGGCTGTGAACGCGGCGGCCTCCCAGGCGTCCCGCCAGACGGAGCGCAGGACTTCCGGCGACGCGGACCGACGTGAGAAAAAAGAGGGCGGAACCCATCCGGCGGAAGCGTCCCGGCGCGGAACCGGGGAATCCGGACAGAGACCGAAGCGGACCGGAGAGGCCGGGACCGACACGGCGGCACTGGTTTCCGAGGTGGCGGGGGAGGACGATATCTCCGATCTCTTCCTCAATCCCGAGGACGCGGAGCTTTTGGACCGGCTGTCGGAGCAGTACCGCAATCCGCTGGAGGTGAAGCGGGAGACCGTCTCCGAACCGCCCAGGGAACAGCTCCGGGAAAGCGAGGCCCCGGCCTATCTCTTCCCGCCCACGGAGCTTCTGACGGAGGATCCCGGCGGCGGAAACGAGGACATCAAGGACGAGCTGCAGGAGAACGCGGTCAAGCTGGTGGACACCCTGAAATCCTTCAAGGTCAACACCAAGATCGAGAACATCTCCCGCGGCCCCACCATCACAAGGTACGAGCTGGTGCCGGAGCCGGGGACGAAGGTGCGCTCCATCACCAATCTGGTGGACGATATCGCTCTGAATCTGGCCACCACCGGCGTGCGGATCGAGGCCCCCATCCCGGGCAAATCCGCCGTGGGTATCGAGGTCCCCAACAAGAAACGGACCACGGTGCATCTCAGGACCCTGCTTGAGGACGAGCGCTTCGTCTCCGCCAAGAGCCGCCTGACCGTGGCCCTGGGCGAGGACGTGGCCGGGGACCCTGTGTTCTTCGACGTGGGAAAAATGCCCCATCTGCTCATCGCGGGCACCACGGGCTCCGGTAAATCGGTGTGCATCAACACCATCATCATGAGCCTGCTCTACAAGGCTTCCCCCGACGACGTGAAGATGATCCTCATCGACCCGAAGAAGGTGGAGCTGAACATCTACAACGGCATTCCCCATCTGCTGGTGCCGGTGGTCTCCGAACCGAAGAAGGCCGCTGGCTCCCTGTCCTGGGCCGTCAGCGAGATGGAGCGGCGGTACGGGCTAATCGAGGACGCCGGCAAGCGGAACATCGGCGAATACAACAAGCTGGCGGAGGCGGATCCCTCCTACGAGCGCCTTCCCTCCATCGTCATCATCATCGACGAGCTGGCCGACCTTATGATGACGGCTCCCGACGACGTGGAGGATTCCATCTGCCGGATCGCCCAGAAGGCCAGAGCCGCGGGCATGTACCTGATCGTGGGTACCCAGCGGCCCTCCGTGGACGTCATCACCGGCCTCATCAAGGCGAACATCCCCTCCCGCATTGCGTTCCGGACCTCCAATCAGGTGGACAGCCGGACCATCATCGACATCGGATCCGCCGCCAACCTCATCGGCATGGGCGACATGCTCTTCGCGCCGGTGGGAGCGCTGAAGCCCAACCGGGTCCAGGGCGCCTTCGTGTCCGAGGACGATGTAATGGAGGCGGTGCGTTATATCCGCAGCATGAACCAGACGGACGAGAGCTACAGCGACGAGATCGTGAACCAGATCGAGCGGGAGGCTCAGCGGTGCGGCGCGGGCAAGAAGGGCGCGGCCCAGGCTCAGGACGACGAAGAGGACACGGGGGACGAGGATCCCATGCTGAAGCCCGCCATCGAGGTGGCGCTGGACGCGGGCAAGATCTCCACCTCCCTGATCCAGCGGAAGCTGAAGCTGGGCTACGGACGCGCCGCCAAGCTCATCGACCGGATGGAGCAGCTGGGTTACGTTTCGGCGCCCAACGGCCCCCATCCCAGAGAGGTGCTGATCACCCGGTCCCAGTGGCAGGAGATCGGCATGCGCGACGACGATCCGCCCCCCTTCGACCTTTGATCCGCATACAGGAAAACAGACGGCGGCAAATCAACCTTTGGAAGTGAGTGAGAATAACCATGGCAAAACTGATCGTACTGGAGGGCCTGGACGGCGCGGGGAAGGGGACCCAGACAAAAATCCTCGCCGACCGCCTGACGGGGGAAGGAAAACGAGTGCGGACGCTGGAGTTCCCGGATTACGCCTCCGACGGATCCATGCTGGTGCGGATGTATCTCTCCGGCCGCTTCGGGGAAAGCCCGGACGACACGGGGCCCTACGCCGCTTCCATGTTCTTCGCCGCGGACCGGTACGCCTCCTACGCCTCCGACTGGAAAAAGGACGCGCTGCGGGAGGACACCGTGATCCTGGCCAACCGTTACACCACCGCCAACGCCTATCATCAGCTGTCGAAGCTGCCCCGCGAGGAGTGGGACGGATTTCTGGACTGGCTGTGGGATTTTGAATTTGTGAAGCTGGGCCTTCCCCGGCCGGATCTGGTGCTGCTGCTGGACATGCCGGAGCGGGTGTCTTCGGCGCTGGTGCGGCATCGGGCGGAGGAAACGGGACGGAGCACCGACATCCACGAGCGGGACGGGGAATACCTCCGCCGGAGCCGGGAAGCCGCCGCCTATGCCGCGCGCCGGGAGGGATGGCGTGTTATCCGCTGCGCCGGCGAGGACGCGGAGCTGCCCGATCCCCCCGAGGTCATCGGAGAGCGGGTTTACCGGGCTGTCCGGGACGCGCTCTGAGCTATTTCCCGCCGTACTTCGCGGCAGAATTTGTAAAAAGCAAGAAATAATCGCAATAATGTTTATGATTTGTTAATCGCAATTTCCGGGCGGATATGGTATAATATCATAGAATAACCATAAACTGATAAGGAGAGCGGATCCCCGACGGTCCGCGGATGAAAGATGGTTCTCGTTTTTTTGGCCGAAGGGTTTGAGGAAATCGAAGCGCTGACTCCCGTGGATCTTCTGCGGCGGGCCGGTCTGGACGTTAAGACGGCGGCTGTCGGGCACTCCGGCGGCTCCCTCACCGTGACGGGCTCCCACGGCATTCCCGTGACGGCGGACGCGCGGGCGGAGGACTTCATCGGCGCGTCCCCCGAGGCAGTGATTCTGCCGGGCGGCATGCCGGGGGCAAAGAACCTGGACGCGGACGGCACGGTGGACGCCATTCTGAAAAAAGCGGCTGCGGATCCGGACTGCGTCATTGCGGCCATCTGCGCGGCGCCCATGGTCCTCGGCGGGCGCGGTCTGCTCCGGGGGATCCGGGCCACCTGCTTCCCCGGATTCGAGGGAGAGCTGGACGGCGCTCTGGTCGTCGGAGCGGATAACCCGGACGGGCGCGCGGTGACGGACGGGCGGTTCGTGACGGGATGCGGCATGGGCGCGGCGATGGAATTCGCTCTCGCGCTGGTGAAAAAACTGAAAGGAGAGGACGCGGCGGAAAAACTCCGGACCGCGGTGCTTGCGAAATGATCAAGAAACAGAAAGACGATATCCGCGAGGAATACAAGGAACGCAGGCGGAACATGCCTGAGGAGGAGAAATTCCGCAGGGATGAGGCGATCTGCAAAGCGGCCGCCGGACTGGTCTCCTTCCGGTACGCCGAGTACGTCCTCCTCTACGCGGCCACCTCCGACGAGATCGACGTGTCTGCCATCGCGGAAATGGCGTTCGAGCGCGGCAAGAAGGTGCTCTTCCCCCGCTGCGACCGGAAGTCCCACACCATGACCTACCACGAGGTGAAATCCCTCGACGAGCTGCAGGACGACGGCATGGGCGGGCTGGAG
>CACWLT010000206.1 GCA_902761695.1 uncultured Ruminococcus sp. | reverse complement strand
GCCCATTACTGTGAACGACGCCGACGGGGACGGCCAGATCACCGTCAACGACGCGCTGATCATCGCCCATGACGAATTCTATGAAGGCGGAGCGGTCGAAGGGTATGCGTCCCTCAGCTCCGAGTACGGTCTCTCCGTGTCGAAGCTGTGGGGCTCCGAGAACGGCGGCAGCTACGGCTATTACGTGAACGGCGCCTCCGCGTGGTCCCTGGCGGATCCGCTCTCCGACGGCGATTACCTGGACGCTTTCGTCTACACCGACCTCGAGGCGTGGAGCGACATGTACACCTGCTTCGAGAAGAGAGAGCTCGGGGGCACCTCCCTTGCGCTTACCCTGACCGGCGCGGGCTTTGACGAGAACTGGAATCCCGTCTCCGTTCCCGTCGTGGGCGCCGAAATCACCGTGGACGGCGAGAGAAGCGGCGTCTTCACCGATGAAAACGGACAGGCCGTCATCACCCTCGAAAAGAAGGAAGGCCGCACGATCCTCAGCGCTATGTCCGACACGCAGACGCTCGTCCCGCCGACCGCCGTGGTCCAGACCGCAGAGACGGCTCCCCAGACCGGCGATTTCTCCCTGGTGTTTGCCGCCGGGGCCGCCCTGTCCCTCTGCGGATTCGCGCTGGTCGCCCGCAGAAAAGTAAATGAATAAGCTCCTGTCCGCCGTCTGCGCCGTGCTGCTCATCGCGCTGACGGCATTCCCGGCGGCCGCCGCCGACAGGACCGATACCGTCAATGACATCCAGCGTGTCGTTGACGGTATTGTCGACTGGAACCTCAAAGAGAGCGGATGCGCCGACGTGCGGGAATGGATCGGGGGGCCTGTGGCGGACAACGCCGGCATGGGGTCCGAATTGTTCGTTCTCACGCTCTGCCGGAGTGGGGAATATGATTTCTCCGCGTACGAGGCCGCGCTGAAAAAATATCTGGCGGAGAACACGATCCGCTCTGCCACCGCACGCCTTAAATTTGCCCTCGTGCTCCGGGCACTGGGGAGTGACGACCCGTATATCCGGGAGTCCCTTGAGAACTCCGTGGGGCAGCAGGGGATCATGAGCTGGGTGTACGGCCTGCACCTCTTGAACAACGGCGTCGAATGCGGGGTCTGCACGGCGGAGGACGCGGCTGCAAAGCTCGTTGCGCTGCAGCTTGCCGACGGCGGCTGGGCGCTGACCGGGGCGAACGGGGACATCGACGTGACCGCCATGACCCTGCAGGCCCTCGCTCCCTATGCCGGGGAAACGGAGGCGGGCGGGGCTGTGGAGCGCTCTCTGGCGTTTCTTGCCTCCAGGCAGCAGGACGACGGCGGATATGCCAGCTTCGGCACGAAGAATCCGGAAAGCGCGGCGCAGGTGCTGGTTGCCCTCTCGTCCCTCGGCATCGACTGCACGGAGGACGAACGGTTCGTGAAGAACGGATATACCCTGCTGGACGGCATCCTGCGGTACCGGTTACCGGACGGCAGCTTCTGCCACAAGATAGGGGATTCCACCAACAACACCGCCACGGTGCAGGTGTATTATTCGCTTCTCTCCTGGCTCCGGCTGCGGGAGGGCAAGTCCGGGCTGTATATCTTTGCGCCGGATACGCTCCCGTCCGCGCAGGAAGAGCCGGTGCAGGACGGTCAGCAGACGCCGCCCGCCGAGGACGATCCCGCCGGAATGCCCGCATCCGATGAGAAGCCAGATCCGGCCGATGCATCCGTCGCGGAGGAACGGACGAAACCTGAAGACTCGTCCGCGGAAGTGACAGGCGGGGCGGAGGAAGAAGCGCCGATGGCTGATGAACCGCAGGAGACGCCGGATGAGGTCAAAACGCCCGCCGAGCCTCCCGAGACGGAACCGTCCGCCGCAATAGAGGAGGAACCGAAGGAATCGGAGCCCGAACCGATCCCGGATGAACCTGAGCCGGACCGGTCCGATGCCGGTGAAGAGCCGACGACGGATCAGAACCCGATACCGGCCGCCGAAACGGAATCCGAAGCGGCTGGAGCAGACGGGGCCTCCGAAAAGAAGGGGCTCTTCACGGGCTACAAGCCGGTGGCCTGTCTGATCGCGGTCGGCGTCGGCGCGGTTGTCTGTCTGATCTATTTCGTCCTCGGAAAGCGCCATCCGAAGAATTTTATCGCCATTGCCGGAATGACCGTTCTTGTGATGGCGGTGATCGTCTTCACGGACGTGAAGTCCGCGGAGGAATACTACAGCGGGGAAGCCGTCGAAAAGGAAAGCTCCTTCGGGACGGTGACCATCGAGATCCGGTGCGACACGATCGTCGACAAATCCGACGCGGACTATATCCCGAGGGACGGCGTCATCCTTGCGGAAACGGAATATCCCATCGAGGCGGGCGACACGGTCTACGACATTCTGACCGAGGCGGCGCGTCAGCATCACATTCAGGTGGAGACGGCGGGCCGGTGGAACATGGTCTACGTGGCCGGGATCAATTATCTGTACGAGCTGGATTTCGGAGACCTGTCCGGCTGGATCTACCATGTCAACGGTTTTTCGCCGTCGCTGGGCTGCGGGGAGTATGTCCTCTCGGACGGCGACCGGATCGAATGGCTGTACTCCTGCGACATCGGGAACGATCTTCTGGACTGATTTGACTTTACGGAAAGGAGGGGGGATCATGCGCTCTCTTGAGGACTGCAATCCCATCGCGGCGGCGGTGTATTTCCTGGCGGTGACGGGGATCGCCATGTTCTCCATGAATCCCTGCCTCCTGTTCATTTCCCTCTGCGGCGCGCTGCTCTATTTCCTTGTCCGGAACAGAAGCCGGGGGGCGGTTACCCATCTCTGGATGCTCGGCCTGTTCCTCGTGCTGTTTCTGGTCAACCCCCTCTTTTCCCACAACGGCGCGACGGTGCTCTTTATCCTCAACAATAACCCCGTCACCCTCGAGGCCGCCGTATACGGAGCCGCCGCCGCCGTGATGGTGCTGGCCGTTCTGTACTGGTTCCGCTCCTTCACGCAGATTATGACGAGCGACAAGCTGCTTTACATTTTCGGCGGGCTCTCCCCGAAGACGGCGCTCGTTCTCTCGATGGGGCTGCGGTATGTGCCGCTCTTTTCCCGTCAGGCGGCGAAGATTAGGCATTCCCAGACCGCGCTGGGGCTGTACAAGGACGACAACCTGATCGACCGGTTCCGGAGCGGGGTCCGCATCTTCTCCGTCCTCGTCACATGGGCGCTGGAGAACGGGATCACGACGGCGGACAGCATGGCGGCGCGGGGGTACGGATCGGGCAGGCGTTCCCGCTACACGATTTTCCGGTTCGACGGGGCGGATGCGTTCCTTCTGGCCGTGACCCTCGTTCTGTTCGGTTCGACCGCCGTCAGCGTCGGGAGCGGCGCGCTGTTGTTTACGTATTATCCCTCGATCCAGCCGCCCGCCGTCACACCCCTGGCGGTCTCCGGCTGCGTATCCTACGGACTGCTGGCCCTGGTGCCGACCATTCTTGAAGCGGAGGAAAAAATCCGGTGGACTTGCTTGAAGTTGAAAATCTGACCTTCACCTATCCTCTCTGCGCCTCGCCCGCGGTCCGGGACGTGTCCTTTTCGCTGAAGGAGGGCGGCTTCACCGTGCTCTGCGGTCCGACGGGAAGCGGCAAATCGACGCTGATGCGGCTCATGAAGCGGGAGCTTGTCCCTCTAGGGGAGAAAAGCGGCCGCGTCCTGTTCCGGGGCACGGAGACGGAGGAGCTCCCCGCATCCGATTCCGCCCGTCTGGTGGGGTTCGTGGCGCAGAACCCGGAGCAGCAGATCGTGACCGACAAGGTCTGGCATGAGCTGGCGTTCGGTCTGGAGAATCTGGGCGTCCCGCAGCCGGTCATCGCCAGGCGGGTGGCGGAGATGGCCGAGTACTTCGAGATCGAGAGCTGGTTCGAAAAGAGCGTCGCGGAGCTCTCCGGCGGGCAGAAGCAGCTTCTGAATCTGGCGGCCGTCATGGCGATGGATCCCTCGCTGCTGATCCTCGACGAGCCCACCTCCCAGCTGGACCCCATCGCCGCCTCCGAATTCATTACGACGCTGAAGAAGTTAAACGACGATTTTTCCCTGACCGTCCTCATCGCGGAGCACCGGCTGGAGGAGCTGATCCCGATCTGCGACCGCCTGCTCGTGATGGACGGCGGGGCCCTCATCGCGGACGGGGAGCCGGGAAAGGTGATCCGGGAGCTTGACGGACAGGAGGAGCTGATGCTGGCCATGCCCGCTTCGGCCCGGTTGTTCCGGATGCTCGGCGCGGGGGGAGAATGTCCCCTGACCGTGCGCGAGGGACGGCGGTGGATGGCGGAGAGGTACGGCATAAAAATCCGCTCCCTGCCCGACGAGCCACATCAAAATTCCGGGACGAAAGATGTCCCTGCGCTCTCCTTCAAAAACGTCCGGTTCCGGTACGAACGGGATCTGCCGGACGTGCTGCGGGGACTCAGCCTGACGGTATACGAAAACGAGATCCTCTGCGTCCTCGGCGGGAACGGATCCGGAAAGACGACCGCTCTCGGGTGCGCGGCGGGGATTCTGAAGCCCTACGCCGGGGAGATCCGGGTATTCGGGAAGCGGCTGAAGGAGTACAAAAATCAGTCCCTGTACAAGGACTGCCTCGCGCTCCTGCCGCAGGACGTGCAGACGGTGTTTCTGCGCAATACGGTCCGGGAGGAGCTGGAGGACGCGGGGGCTGATCCGGCCGAGCTGCCCTTCGATCTGTCCGCGCTGTACGACAAGCATCCCTATGACTGCTCGGGCGGGGAACAGCAGCTCGTGGCGCTGGCAAAGGTGCTGGCGGCCCATCCGCGGCTTCTGCTCATGGACGAGCCGACAAAGGGCCTCGACGCCGGAAAAAAGCGGGACATCGCCGCGATTCTCGGCAAACTGAAGGCCTCCGGGATCACGGTGCTGATCGTCACCCACGACGTGGAATTCGCGGCGGCGACGGCGGACCGGTGCGCCATGTTTTTCCGTGGAAGCGTGATTTCCGCGGAGGAGCCGAGGGTCTTTTTCAGCGAGAACCGGTTTTATACCACGGCAGCGGGACGCATCAGCAAGGGCGTATACGACCGGATCGTCACGGTGGAGGATCTCGCCGCGCTCTGCCGGATGAACCGCTTGGAGGACGGAGGCGCGCCATGCTGACGATCCGCTCGGAGAAGCTGAAGACCGTCCTGCGCTTCGCGATTCCCTTTGTCGCGGTCCCGGCGCTGGCGATTCTGGGCGAGACGGTGTTTGATGAAAAAAAGCACATCTTCGTCTCCCTCGCCGTGGCGGTGCTCGCCCTGATCCTGTTCTATACGGGCTTTGAACAGAAGAAGGTCGGGACCCGGCGCATGGTGATCGTGGCCGTGATGGTGGCGCTCAGCGGGGCCGGGCGGTTCATTCCGCTGTTCAAGCCCGTGGCGGCCATCACGATCATCACGGCGATCTGGCTGGGCGGGGAGGCGGGATTCCTTGTCGGCTCGCTG
>CACWLT010000205.1:2690-8208 GCA_902761695.1 uncultured Ruminococcus sp. | reverse complement strand
TTCCACCATGGGCCCCGGCATCAAGATCAACCCCTCCAGAATCGGTTAATCGAAGATTCGGAACACCGCAGTCTCTCTCACGGGAGGCCGCGGTTTTTTATATAGTGTGTTCACACTATATAGGAAAGAAACGCTGCGCGTTTCAAATTGAATGGCCTTGCGCAGGGCGGGCGGGTCCCCCTTGGCCGGGGAGCATAATCCTGACAGCTCACATCTGAATACATACTTGATCGGACATCCCACATCCTCGCCTGAAGAATGCTCTGCATTCTTCGGGAGTTGCTCCGCAACTCCGGCGGACCACGTTGCGTCAGCTGTAACATGCGTGAAATCCCATCGGAGATGGAATTTCACGGTTTGCTCTGCTCACTCAAATGGAATTTGAGTGTGGGGGCAGACGCAAACAGCGATCGAAACGCGCATGACACGGGCGCGATGCAGTATGGCTGGAGTTGTTATCGCAGCTGCGCGGCTCTGAGAAATGGGATTGTTACCCTTTACCCGCTTCGTTGGTTCTGTGTGAACCTGTCCCGGTCCGGGGGGACTTTTCTTTTTCTCTTTTTTCGTAAACCGCCTTGACCCCTCACGCCGGGTGCGGTATAATGTTATGGAAGATTCCGGCAGGAGGATTTGGACTGTGGGACGGTTTGACAGCGTGATTTTCGATCTGGACGGCACCCTCTGGGACGCAACCGGGGTAACGGCCGAAACATGGGTCGAGGTGCTGCGCCGTCATCCGGACATCCGCCCCGCCGTGCCCCTGGACCGGGACACCGTCTGCCGGTACATGGGCCTGACCAACGAGGAGCTGGCCGGGATCTTCTTCCCCGCCCTTCCCTTTGAAAAGGCCTTCGCCCTCATGGGGGAAAGCTGCGCCCTGGAAAACGAATGGCTGCCCGTCCGGGGAGGCGTTCTCTGGCCGGGGGTGCCGGAAACGCTCGGAAAGCTGCGGGCGGAGGGCTACCGGCTGTTTGTGGTCTCCAACGCCCAGGACGGCTACGTGGAATCCTTCCTCACCGCCCACAGGCTCTGGGACATGTTCGAGGATCACGAATCGTCGGGACGGACGGGGCGCGGCAAGGCCGAGAACATCCTGGACGTCATCCGGCGGCGCGGACTGCGGGCTCCCGTCTATGTGGGAGACACGGTCAGCGACGAGGAGGGGGCGCGGGGGGCCGGGATTCCCTTCATCTACTGCCGCTACGGCTTCGGCGAATCCTTCGGGAGAGGACGGGTCAGCGATTACAGCTTATCCGTGGACCGCTTCGACGAGCTGCCGGGACTGCTGAATGGGGAAACGCGCAAGGAAGAAGCCCCTTCGGCGGACGGCGAAAACTGAACACAGCAGAGGCATTATTCATGCAAAAGCACAATTTTCACACCCACACCCGCTACTCCGACGGCCACGACACTCCCCGGCAGATGATCGAGGAGGCCGTATCCCGCGGATTTACCGCTCTGGGCTTCTCGGATCACTCCTACGCCTGGTTCGAGAGCTACTATTCCATGTCCCCCGAGGGAACGCAGCGCTGCTTTAGGGAGATCCGGGCCCTGGCGGAGGAATACCGGGGCGTCATCGACGTCTGGTGCGGCATCGAGCTGGACGGGGAGAGCGGGATCCCTACGCTGGATTACGACTACATCCTGGCCGCCGTCCACGAGATCGTGCGCCGGGGGGAGAGCCGCCCCATCGACTCCGGAGAGGAGCTGCAGCGGAAGCTGGTGCAGGATCTCTTCGGCGGCAGCTTCATCGACTTCACGAAGGTCTACTTCGAGAACCTGACGGAGCACGTCATGCGGAACAAAACCGACATCGTGGCTCACGTGGATCTGCCCACGAAATACTCCCTCTGCCCCGAGGAGGACCCCCGCTACCGGGACGCCGCGCGGGAGGCCGTCCGGGAGATCGTCAAGCACTGCCCGCTCTTCGAGCTGAACACGGGAGCCATCGCGCGGGGCCTGCGGACCGTTCCCTACCCCACCCCCTTCCTTCTGGACGAGATCAGGGCGGCGGGCGGATCCCTCATCATCAACTCCGACTGCCATTACCGTGCGAAGCTGACCTGCTGGTTCGACGAGGCGGAGGATTATCTCACCGCCCACGGCTTCACGCGGCACGACAATCAGCGGCTGAACGGCCGGATCTCCGGCGTGACCATCTGGAGGTGACGGCATGGACTTCTCCCGCTTACCGAAAGACGTATACTCCGGGGCGTACCGGGCGGGCCACTGTCAGGGCATCGCGGCGGACCTGGAGAAGGGGTTCATGTACTACTCCTTCACCACCATGCTGGTGAAAACCGACCTGGCGGGCCGCTTCATCGGATCCGTGACGGGGCTCTGCGGGCATCTCGGCTGCATCACCTTCCACAAGGAGGACGGGCGGGTTTACGGTTCCCTGGAGTACAAGAACGACGCCATCGGCCGGGGCATTGTGAACATGCTGGGCGGCGGCATCGAGATTCCGGACCGCTTCTACATGGCCATCTTCGATGTGGACAAAATCGACCGTGCGGACATGCCCTCGGCGGAGGTCATGCGCTGCGCCTTCCTGAAGGAGGTCACCGACGACTATCTGGCCGAGGTAACGCTTGAGGACGGCACCGTTCTGAAGCACCGCCACGGCTGCTCCGGCATCGACGGCACCGCTACCGGTCCGGACTTCGGCGCGGCGGATGATCCCGGGGCGAAGAAGTGGCTCTTCGTCAGCTACGGCGTGTACAGCGACGTGACCCGGGCGGACAACGACTATCAGGTGATCCTGAAATACGACCTTGGGGAGCTGAACGAGACGGCGCGTCCCCTCCTGCAGGAGGACATGCACGGCTCCGGTCCCGCCGCCCCCGCGTCGAAGTATTTCGTCTACACGGGCAACACGGAATACGGCGTGCAGAATCTGGAGTACGATCCCTTCACGAAGAAATACTGGATGTGCGTCTACCGCGGGAAGAAGCCGGCCTTCCCCAATCCCCCCATGTTCGCGGCCGACGCCCGGATCTCCCCGAAGAAGGAGGTCCTCCGGGGCGTTTATCCCGAAACGGAGGGGGAGGTGCTGACGCTGGACGAGCACGGACGGGACGGCATCGATTTCCCCCGGGGCGACACCGGCATCGCGGCCCTGGGAGACGGCTATTACTACGTGTCCCACCACGGACGGAACGAGGACGGGCAGTACACCCACGTCAGGCTTTACCGTCTTGACGGCGGGAATTTCACCCTTCAGGAATGATTCACGGAGGTTTTCATCATGGGAAAAATCAAGATCGGCGTTTTTGGCGCGGGACGGGGCATGACCATGATCCGGCAGATCCTGCACTCGAAGGAAGCGGAGCTGGTGGCGGTCTGCGACAAGTACAAGCCCCTTCTGGACGCCTGCCGGAAGGAAGCGGAGGCCTGCGGGCTGTACAACATCACCTACTACGAGAGGTTCGACGACTTCTTCAACCACGACATGGACGCGGTGGTCTGCGCCAACTACGCCCACGAGCACGCCAAGTTCGGCATAAAGCTCCTTGAGAGCGGACGGCACATCATGACCGAATGCCTGACCATGGCCAACATGGCGGAGGCGGTCCAGCTCATCGAAACCGTGGAGAAGACCGGAAAGATCTACACCTACGCGGAAAACTACTGCTACACCCCCGTGCGCTGGGAAATGCGGAACATCTACCGCTCCGGCGCCCTGGGCGAGCTGATGTACGCGGAGGGCGAATACCTCCACGACTGCTCCTCCATCTGGCCCTCCATCACCTACGGCGAGCGGAACCACTGGCGCAACCTCATGTCCTCCACCTTCTACTGCACCCACTCCATCGGCCCGATCCTCTACATGACAGGACTGAGACCGGTGCAGGTGTCCGCCTTCGAGACCCCCAACATGCCCTTCATGCGGAACCTGGGCACGGCGTCCGGCACCCTGGGCATGGAGATCGTCACCCTGAACAACGGCGCCATGCTGAAATCCCTGCACTTCAACATCAAGTCCACCCGCCACTCCAACTATCAGCTCAACGGCGACCTGGGCGGCGTGCAGGATCTGGGTGACGGCCGGATCGCGGTCTACACGGAGAAGCCCGGTGAAAACTGCCGAGGCGAATACAAGACCTACACCCCCGCCCCCATCGTGGCCGGAACGGAAAACAGCGGTCACGGCGGCGGCGACTTCTTCACCACCTACTACTTCATCCGTTCCATCCTGGGGGACGAGGAAGCCCATGAACGCGCCATCGGTGTTTACGACGCCGTGGACATGTGCATGCCCGGCACCCTGGGCTACCGCTCCATCGTCATGGGGAACCAGCCCATCAAGCTCCCGAACCTGCGCAACAAGGAAGAGCGCGACGCCTGGCGGAACGACACCTTCACCACCTTCCCCGAGAGCGCGGGGGACCAGTACGTATCCAACAACGTACAGGAGCAGATCGACATTCCGGATTCCGTCTTTGACGAGGTCCGCCGCCGCTGGGAAGCCGGAGAACCGGGCTGAGCGGACGAAACCATTTACCCGAAATCAGAAAAGGATGAGCGAACGGCATGAACATCACGGACATTCTCTCCCATGTGGACCACACCCTTCTGGCCCCCAACGCGGGCTGGAACGACATCCGGACCATTGTTGACGACGGTATTCGGTACCGCACCGCCTCGGTCTGCATCCCGGCCTCCTATGTGAAACAGGCGGCGGAATACGCGGCGGGACGGGTAAGGATCTGCACCGTCATCGGCTTCCCGAACGGCTATTCCACCCCGGAGGCCAAGTTCTTCGAGGCGGCGGACGCAGTCAGAAACGGCGCGGACGAGGTGGACACGGTCATCAACGTGGGCTGGGTCAAGGATGGCTTATACGACCGGGTCCTCTCGGAGCTGAAGGGCATCCGGGAAGCCATGGACACAGCCGCCCCCGGCCGGATCCTGAAGGTGATCATCGAGACCTGCCTGCTCACGGACGGGGAGATTGTCCGGATGTGCGACGTCGCGGCAGATTCCGGCGCGGACTACATCAAGACGTCCACCGGATTTTCCAAGGCCGGCGCGACCCCTCATGCCGTTTCCCTCATGGCCTCCCGCATCGCGGAGCAGACCCGTGTGCCGCAGCTGAAGATCAAGGCGGCCGGCGGCATCTCCTCCCTGGAGGACGCAGAGCAGTATCTGGCCCTCGGCGCCGACCGTCTCGGAACCAGCCGGATCGTGAAGATCGTCAAGGCTCTGGAAGCGGAGGGCAAAAACTGAGCGCACGCCGCATCCCGTAACACACCTTATTGCTCCTCAGACAAACAACAGCCTGCCGGAAATGGTATGCTGTATCTGAAAGCCCGGCAAGTCAGGGGCTCCGGCGGCTGCACCTCTGAAAACCGGCTTTATGTTCGCTGTCTCATTATAAAACTCCAACTACACGGAGGTATTATGTCCACACCTCACAATTCCGCCGAAAAGGGCGAATTTGCGAAAACCATCCTTATGCCCGGCGATCCCCTCCGGGCGAAATTCGTCGCGGAGAACTTTCTCACCGGCGCCCGGC
>CACWLT010000205.1:0-2666 GCA_902761695.1 uncultured Ruminococcus sp. | reverse complement strand
TACAAGCAATGTCCCGTCTCGGTCATGGCCAGCGGGATGGGGATGCCCTCCATGGGGATCTATTCCTATGAGCTGTTCTCCTTCTACGACGCGGACAACATCATCCGCATCGGATCCGCCGGCGCTATCCGCGAGGACGTCCGCATCCGGGATCTGGTGCTCGGAATCGGCGCCTGCACCAACTCGAACTACGCCTCCCAGTACGGGCTCCACGGAACCTTCGCGCCCACCGCGTCCTGGTCCCTGCTGTCCGCCGCCGTCGCCGCAGCGGAAAAGCTGGGGGCGCGGTACCACGTGGGCAATCTGCTCTCGTCCGACACCTTCTACAACGACGACGCGGAGGAGGCCAACGCGGCATGGCGGCGCATGGGCGTCATGGCCATCGAAATGGAGGCCGCCGCTCTCTACATGAACGCCGCCCGGACCGGGAAAAACGCTCTCGCGATCTGTACCGTATCCGACCACCTCATCACCGGGGAGGCCACCACCGCCGAGGAGCGGCAGACCACCTTCACCGCCATGATGGAGGTCGCCCTGGAGACGGCGCTGGCGGTGAGCGTCGATAAGGCCGGAGGGGGCGCGTCATGACCCTCATTGAAATCTTCGACCGCTCGCCCATTGAAAATCTGGTGAGCACCATCGCCCTGGAACCGGAGCAGACCATCTACATCGGCACGGACGTGAAGCGCATGCAGCGAGCCCTGCCCGTTTACCGGGAAATCCTGGCGGGCCGCGGGATCCGTACGGAGCTGGTGTTCCGGTCCGCCGCCAAGAACGATCTGGAGGCCACCCTGCAGGTCATCGACGCCATTCTGGACGAGCGCTCCGACGAGCCGGACGAGATCTGCGTGGTGGATATCTCCGGCGGCGACGAGACCCTGCTTCTCTCCGTGGGTCTGATCCTGGGCACCCGGGCGGCGGAGCGCAGGCGGCTTCTGGCCTTCCGGCTCAATCTCTTCACCCGGATCGCCACCTATTTCCTGGTGCGCCGGGACGAGACCGGAGAACTGGCCGTGGCCCGGGAACAGCAGGACTTCTCCTCCGCCGGGTCCCATCCCCTCTACCTGACCGTGGACGAGGACGTCAAACTCCACGGCGGCATGATCACCTCCCGCAGCGAGACCTTCACCCTGAGCGATCCGGTCTGCAAGGACATCGACGCCCTCTGGGAGGTGTCCCGGAAGGACTGCGTGGCTTGGAACGCCTCCGTGGGCAAGCTCTCCGCCGAGGTGAGCCGGTACGCCGACGGAAACGATCTCTTCGCCATTCCGGAGGAGGCCTTCGGAACCGGCAAGAACAAGCTGAGCCGGGACTTCTTCAACCAGCTGGTGGGGCGGGGTCTCATCAAGCTGCGCCGGACGGAATCCGGGCTCCTGGTTTTCAACTACAAGAGCCGCATTGTGCGGGAATGTCTCACGAAATCCGGCTCCGTGCTGGAATACTACACCTACAAGACCGCCCTGAAGATGCGGGAGAACGGACGCCCCGTCTTTGATTCCGTGGAGACCGGCGTGGTGCTGGACTGGGACGGGAGGGCCAACGGGACCCGGAACGAGATCGACGTCATGCTGATGCGCGGCGTCACGCCCGTGTTCATCTCCTGCAAGAACGGCGACATCTCCGTGGACGAGCTCTACAAGATCGGCGCGGTGGCGGACCGGTTCGGAGCGGACTTTGCCCGGCGCGCGCTACTCTCCACGGCCTACTTCGACAGCCAGAGCAAGGGCTTCGGCGGCTCCGGCGCGTCCAACAACATGGAGGAGAGAGCCCGGGACATGCGGATCCGCCCCATATCCTGCGTCCACCGCATGACGGAAACGGAATTCGCCGAAGCGCTGATGAAGCTGGCAATGTGAGAGCGACGCCCGGATTTCCTTTACCCCTGAAAATCAATCATCAAAAACAGCCTTACGGATTCAATCCGCAGGGCTGCATTTTTATGGTTTTTCCGGATCCCCGGGCTGTTTGCACGGCGAGGTGTTTAAAGAGAAAGCCGTCCCTCCCTTTTTGGGGGAAAGACGGCTGCGAATCTGTACAGGGGATTATTCGTCCTCGTCCATGTTGTTCTTGGCTTCGGCGATGACCTTCTGCGCGACGACGGCGGGAACCTCTTCGTAGCGGTCCACTTCAAACTCGAAGGAGCCGCGGCCCTGGGTCATGGCGCGGAGGGCGATGACGTAGTCCATCATTTCGGCCTTCGGAACGGACGCTTCAATGACGGTGTAGCCGCTCTTGCGCTCGTGGGGATTCATGCCCAGCACGGAGCCGCGTCTCTTGTTCAGGTCGCCCATGACGTCGCCCACCAGGGACTCGGGCACGCAGACCTTCAGGGTTCCCACGGGCTCGAGGAGGATCGGCTTGGCCTGGGGCAGACCGGCCTTGTACGCCAGACGGGCAGCCAGCTTGAAGGAGATTTCGTTGGAGTCCACCGGATGGTAGGAACCGTCGTACAGGTCAGCCTTCAGATTGACCACCGGATAGCCGGCCAGAACGCCCTTCTGCATGGCTTCCTGCAGGCCCTTTTCAACGGCGGGATAGAAGTTCTTCGGAACGGTGCCGCCCACAACGGAGGTGACGAAGGTCAGGCCCTCATCGTCGCCGTGGGAGAAGCGGATCTTGACGTCGCCGAACTGGCCGGAACCGCCGGACTGCTTCTTGTGACGGCC
>CACWLT010000204.1 GCA_902761695.1 uncultured Ruminococcus sp. | reverse complement strand
AGCCGGTGGCGGTGCCGGATCCATGATGTTTAATCTTGGCAAATCGAACGCCAAGGTCTATGTCAAATCTTCGGATGGCATTCGCTTCAGCGATGTGGAAGGTGTTGACGAGGCGAAAGAAAACCTGCAGGAGATTGTGGATTATCTGGAAAACCCCGCAAAGTATCGGGAGATCGGCGCCTCCATGCCGAAGGGGGTCCTGCTTGTCGGCCCTCCTGGCACGGGCAAGACCATGCTGGCAAAGGCCGTGGCCGGTGAGGCCAATGTTCCTTTTTTCTCCATGTCCGGCTCGGAATTTGTGGAAATGTTTGTGGGCATGGGCGCTTCCAAGGTGAGGGATCTGTTTCGCCAGGCCAAAGAGAAAGCTCCCTGCATCGTCTTCATTGACGAAATCGACGCTATCGGCCAGAAACGAAGCGGCGGTCAGTACGGAGGTAATGATGAGCGCGAGCAGACCCTCAATCAGCTGCTTACCGAGATGGACGGCTTTGACGGAAGCAATGGCGTGATCATCCTCGCCGCGACCAACCGTCCCGAGTCACTGGATCCGGCCCTCACGCGTCCCGGCCGGTTTGATCGGCGTGTTCCCGTAGAACTGCCCGACCTAAAAGGGCGGGAAGCTATCTTGAAGGTGCACGCGAAAACGATCAAGGTCGCCGACGATGTGGACTTCCTGCAGGTGGCGCGTATGGCCTCCGGTGCCTCTGGTGCAGAGCTTGCCAATATTGTCAACGAAGCCGCTTTGCGTGCGGTGCGTGATGGCCGCAGCTTTGCCACCCAGGCTGATCTTGAGGAGAGCATCGAAGTGGTCATTGCCGGCTACCAGAAGAAGAATGCGATCCTCACGGACCAGGAGAAAAAGATTGTCGCTTACCATGAAATCGGTCACGCCCTGGTTGCCGCAAAACAGACAAACTCCGCTCCGGTTCAGAAAATCACTATCATCCCCCGCACTTCTGGTGCCTTGGGCTATACGCTGCAGGTGGAGAATAGCGACCACTATTTGATGAACAAGCAGGAGCTGGAAAACAAGATTGCAACCTTCGCCGGCGGCCGGGCGGCGGAAGAACTGGTATTTGGTTCCATTACCACTGGAGCTGCCAACGACATTGAGCAGGCTACGAAGCTTGCCCGTGCCATGATCACCCGCTACGGGATGAGCAAGGACTTTGACATGGTCGCCATGGAAACCGTCACGAATCAGTATCTTGGCGGGGACACTTCACTTGCCTGCTCCTCTGAAACGCAAAGCAGAATTGACGAACAGGTCGTGGAGCTGGTTCGAAGGCAGCATGAAAAAGCACTGAACATTCTGAAAGACAATCGCGACAAGCTGGATGAATTGGCTTCATATCTGTATGAACACGAGACTATCACAGGGGAAGAGTTCATGAAGATCCAGAACGCTTAAAAAGCCACAGGGTGAAAAGAGCAGAACCAGTTTGCACGAACAGAGCGCAGAGGAATCGGAAGCTCAGGACCAAACCAGTTGGCGAGCGGCTTGTCCGTCAGCTCTCAATAAACAGCCTGAACAACGAGATGGTAATACTCACGGCTGGCTGTAAACCGTTCATCTACATTGTAGGGGGAAGAACAAATTAGTCAGACGATGATCGGCATCACCCATATCCCGTTCAGTCGGTACGGCGCCTATCTCGCCGTGACCCGCGACGAGGGTAAGAACGGCGCCGGAGACGCGAAGGAGCTCGTGATCCAGTGCGCGCGCCGCAGATTTGAAGAAAGCCCGTTGTTTTCGCTGACCTTCGGCGGGGAAGCGCCGGAAGACTTTACCTGCTCCGCCGTTCCCGAACTACTGACCGTGGATAATCAGAAAGGGAGCGCACGGATCTGGATCCGGGATGACGATACGGTGGTGATCGACAGCCGCGGGCTTGATTTCAGGCTGAATCAGATCCATTGGGGATACGGTGCGGAGACGGGGGAGAGAACCTTCCGGTTCATTTCCGGAGTCCGCAGTCTGTTTTCGAGTATCGCGGTTCCCTGCGGTTATCCGGTTCTCGACGGTCCCGCCGACAATATGGGGCGCAACCGGAAGACGAATCTGTCCGTGACCTGCGAGGACGGGCGGATCCTCATGGCCGTCACCGTCCGTCCGCGAGGACCGAAGGAGATTTCCCTTCCTATCCGCCCTGAGGAAGAGATCGCGGCGGCCCGCGGGGAATGGGAGGCGTTTCTCGCCCTGATGCCGTCCGAGAGCGGAAGCGACCCGGAGACGGCGGAGTTCGCGCGGCTGACCTGGTACAACCTCTGGTCCTGCTTTGTCCGGGCGGACGGCTGCTATCCGAACGACACCATGCTGATGGCGAAGAAGTTCATGACCTCCACGTGGAGCTGGGACCACTGCTTCAACGCTCTGGCCATGGCGGATCTCGGGGACCGGACGATGGCGAAGCAGATCGCCCTGCACCAGTTTTCCGCGCCGTTTTACCTCCAAACAGAGCAGGGCGTGCTTCCGGATATGTGGAATCCCGACGTCGAGACCCGCTGGGGAACGACAAAGCCGCCGATCCACGGCTGGTGCTTTGGAAAGCTCATGGACCGTTTTGATTTCACCGAAGAGGAGCTGAAAACGGTCTACGGCTGGCTAGAAAAATGGACGGGCTGGTGGATGGAGT
Organism: uncultured Ruminococcus sp.; assembly: GCA_902761695.1. GTDB lineage: Bacteria > Bacillota > Clostridia > Oscillospirales > CAG-272 > UMGS1696. The sequence goes on along the minus strand of CACWLT010000204.1, from coordinate 6,293 downwards.
ACAGCGATACCGACCATGACGGCATTCCGGATTATCCGCAGGGATGCGACAGCGGCTGGGATAACTCCACACTGTTCGATCTCGGCTTTTTCCTCGAGACGCCCGACCTTCCGGCTTTTCTGATCTTACAGATGAGGACCCTGGCGCGTATTTCCGGACAGCTCGGGAACGCGGAGCGGGAACGGTACTGGCTGAAACAGGCTTCCGCGCTGACGGCCCGCTTTCTCGAACACAGCTGGGACGGCGAAGGATTCGTCGCAAAGCTGAGCGGAACGCACGAATATGATGCGCACCCGACGAGTCTGCTCTCTCTGATGCCGCTCGTGCTCGGAGACCTGCTCCCGGAAGAGATATTCGGGAAGCTGGCGGATCGGCTGGAGAGCGATTTCCTGACGGAAAACGGCCCGGCGACGGAGATGCCCGTGAGCGAAAAATACAATCCCGACGGCTATTGGTGCGGCCCTATCTGGGCTCCGACGACCTATCTCATCGTGGACGGCCTGCGCCGCGGCGGCCGGGAAGAACTGGCCAAAACCGTCGCGGAACGCTACTGCGTCATGTCAGCCCGGAAGGCGAAGGGAAACTATGAAAACTTCGACGCGCTGACGGGTCTTGGCAGACGCGCTCCCGGCTATACCTGGGCGGCCAGCGTCTACATGCTGCTGCACCGGGAATACGGGTGCTGATTGAGGACTGCATTGTATGAGAAATTCCTGATGGTCAGTGATCTGATCCGCAGATAATAGACATGATCATCACCAAATCGATCAGCCGCTTCTCCCGCAACACGGTCGACTGCCTCAAGTTTACGCGCAAGCTCAAGGATATGAACATCGCCGTGTTTTTTGAGAAGGAGAATATCAACACCCTCAACACAAAGGGCGAGGTACTGATGACCATCATGGCTGCTCTCGCACAGCAGGAATCCGAATCTCTGTCAGCGAACGTTCGCCTGGGCATCCAGTTCCGGAATCAGCAGGGAAAGGTTAAGGTCAATCACAATTGGTTCCTTGGGTATACGAAGGACGAGGATGGCAAGCTCGTTATCGTGCCGGAGGAGGCGGAGGTGGTCAGACGCATTTACCGGGAATATCTGGAAGGCGCAAGCCTTATTATGATACGGCGCGGCCTTGAAGCCGACGGAATCCTCAACGGTGTGAAACACGCCAGGTGGTACGAGACGAATATCCGTCAGATCCTCACCAACGAAAAATACATCGGCGACGCGCTTCTTCAAAAAACCTATACGGTCAGCGTTCTCGACAAAAAGCGCAGCGTCAATGACGGCGCGATGCCAAAATACTATGTGCATGGATGCCACGAACCGATCATCCCCAGAGAGACCTTCCTCCTTGTCCAGGAGGAGATGGCGAGGCGGTCAACACTTAATCAGGGCAGAACAAAGTGTATGTTCAGCTCAAAGTTCGCGCTTTCCGGCAACGTTATCTGCGAACACTGCGGCAATACCTACCGTCGGGTCACATGGTGCATCAAAGGGGAGAAACTCGTGGTTTGGAGGTGCAGCACCAGGCTTACGCCCGGCAAAGAATGCGAAGGAAGAACCATTCCGGAGGACGATCTCCATGCAGCAATTGCTTCCGCAGTGAATAAGGTCTATGCCAACCGGGACGAAATAATTCCGGTTTTGAAGGAAAACATCAAATCCGTTATTGGCTGCGACGTTGATGATGAGATCGAAGTCATCGACGGTATGATCCGCAAAAGCCAGATGGATCTTCTCAACGCGGGAAGGGACGAGGACAAGATCCAGGCCATCGGTGAAAAAATCGTCTCCCTCAGAGAGCGGCGGCGGAACGTCCTCTCGCAGGCTGCACTGCAGAAGGACAGGTTCGACAGGATCAAAGCCGCGATCCGTTTCGTCGAAGAGCAGAGCGGCGATGTGGAGTACAGCGAGGCGCTCGTCCGTAACATGATCGAGAAGGTCACCATCCACGATGACAGGATTGCTGTCGAGTTCAAATCCGGTCTTAAGGTAGACATGGAAGGGTGAAGGGAAGAGCTGAAAAGGCACTCGGGGATTTTACCGGGTGCTTTTTTCATGCCTACTTGAAAAAGGACATGGACTTGTGGTATAATAAATTATCATAGAGAGATCGGCGTGGTAGACAGGGACAGAGTATCATGAGTTTTATAAAGGAAAATGGGATGGGATATCTTTTGGAGTGACGATTCTATCTTACTGGACAACGGTGTGATTATTATAACGCATTTCTGTAAAAATATGACTTGCACTTTAGATATAAAACCAGAGCGTGTTCACCCATGTCATACAAAAAGAAGTTCCACACACAGCGGACTGACAGTGGGAGTATTATATGGCAAAAGATTTGAAAGCCAACCAAAACCAAAGGAGATCGGCGGTGTGTGCGCTGTTTCTGGCCGTTTCGGCCGCCCTTGGCGCGTGCCGTCACGCTTCCACCCCGGGGACGGACGTGAGCGCACAGATTCTGAACAATACATACTACGAAAGCTATGACAGGGAGCCATACGCAGTCCGAACGGAGCTGAAGGAGTATACCGCCCTGAACGAGAAGACGGGCAAGGGCGCGTACGGCAGGTTCACGGAGCTGAAGGTGGAAGGAAACGCGCCGGACACGTTCCGCTCGGCCGTCGCAGAGTGCAACCGGAGAGCGGAAGAGTCCGTCCGGACGCGTGTGGATCGGATCGCGGAGGAGGCGGGCGGGTTCTCTCTCGCAAAGAAAGAATACACGTATGTGATATACGGGTATATCGCGTGTGTGACCCGCGCGGACGGGGTTGCGTTCAGCATTCTCGAAACAGAATTCGAGAAGGCGTACGACACGGCCAGCGGAGCGGAAATCCCTCTTTCCGACCTCGTTCCGGATGAAGCCACCTGCTCGAAAATGCTCCAGGACGCGCTGAAATCGAAGTACGGCACGGACGGTCTGGCCTCGGCGGACCTTGCGGACTGCGCCTGGACCGCGGACGTGCTCGGCATCCGCTTCTACGTCAACTCCGACGCCGTATCGAAGGAGAAGCGGAGGGAGATCGGCGACTACTCCTCTCGCGCGGTCACGGCAGCACTTCCCTATGATTCACTTCCGGGCGCGAAGGCGAAAAGCCTGTCCGAAGCTCCGGATTCGTATATCGCCATGATCGACCGGGAGACGGTTTACGATCTGCCTCACGGGAAGCAGTCCATTCAGTTGACGGTAAAGGACGGCGAAACCTACATCGGCATCGCGGAGAACAGCGGAGAAACCTCCGAGCTGAGGATCGAATACGGGGACTCTCAGTCGGATTATTACATCATCCGCGCGTCGGACGGCTTTTACCTCTTCCGGGAACGGATCGGCTATCAGGAGGGCTTCTTCTATGATTTCGCCAAGCCGGACGGGGGGTTCGGAAGGTTCGCCTACAACACCTCGCAGTATTTTGACAGCTTTCTGCGCGAGATCGAGCTGGCGCTCCCATACAATCCATATTGTGCGCACATGGCGGAGGTCCGGCGCTCCTTCGGGGAGAAGAGCTACGACAGCTGCGCCTTTGTTCCGAACGGACACTACACCTTTCCGAGCGATCCGAACGCCAGATACAAAAAGTTCGTGCTGACTGACCGGAGCCTGCGGACCGACACGTACAACGTCGCCTGCCGGCTGCTCGAAGATTTCGACGCCGTACGGATCGACGAAAAGGGGAACGATATCGGAAAAATCACCGTGTCAGCTGGGAAGAACCTGTTCTTTGAGGCCGTGATCGGGGAAGCGTCGCGCTACGACGTCCCGCCGCACAGAAGCGAGTACCGGTCCTCTCAGTACGAATGCCGCTTGAAGGACGGGACGCGGATCCGTTTCGAATCATCCACGGACTCGGTTGTATCCACCGATAAAGGATATCTGACCCGGTTCTCAGAGCAGATCACGCTCGCGGCGGCGCTGTATGAAGCCGAGCCAGAGACCGTCCCGGCCGCGAAGCTGTTCTCCGTGCGGATCGGAAAGAAGGAATACCCGCTGATCCCGGATTACTCAAAGATTAACCACGCGGGAGAACAGATCGATTTCGGGAAGGACCTCTGGTGGCAGGTCGAAGGCTATGTCGGCCGCTACGTTATCACGAACGAGGATCTGGAGGATATGCGGGACGGCTACGACACCTGGGATGCCCTCGAACACGCCGGGGAGAAAGCGGAGCTCGTCATATCCGAAAACGGGGAGGTCGAATTCGACTATTTCGGCGAGATCTTCAAGGGCAAGCTCCCCGAGAAGCGCTATTATCAGGAATACGTGAGCGTTCGTGTGGAATCGGACCGCGAAAATCGCACCTTCACGATCATCCCGAGGGACTTCGAGCCGCACGAAACGCCGAACAGGATCAATTTCTATTCGGAGGGGCTGCCGGCGACGAACGAGCCATCGCATGTGCCTCCGCTCTCCGTGTACATGACGCGTGAATCGAAATGACCCGGCAGACTGCGGATGGAGCTCGGATGCAGGATGATCTCCGCGGGCGCGGATTTCGATTTTGCGGTCCGCGGCGCACTTGAAAACAGCCGCCAGATGCGCGCGCTGAGGGATGACCTGAACAGATCCTGATATGAAGCAGAACCGCGTAGCGCGTTAGGGTCATATACGGAAAAAGAACAATGCGGAGGGCGGCGGCAGTCCTCTGCTCATCCGGAAGATTGCAGTGAGGAGGGCGGAAATGATAACCATCGAACACGGACATTACAGAGTACTGATCGATGAACCCACTGTTTATGTCGACAACGAGAAAAGAAAACGCAGCGGACACATGACCCATGCCATGACTGAATTCGCTCCGGGAACTTTTATAGATTTCAACGCGAACTGTTCTCCCACCCGTTGCGGAGGCCATTCTGTCTATGGATGGGTGGAGTACCGCATTTCCAGGGACGGGGGGAAGACGTATTCCGAACCGCGTGACTTTCCGTACTCCGTTGAGAGCTTTCTTGAAGGGAACTGGACGATCTCGGTGGAGAAAGCAGTTACCGCACCGGACGGGTCAATCGTAGCCCTGTGCCTTCGGAATACCATGCTGGAGGAAGTCTGTTGCGAACCGTGGCTGACGCCGATGTGTGTGCGCAGCGAGGACGGAGGAGAGACATGGGGGGAACCTTACGAGTGCATCACGCTTCCTGCCAAGCGATCCTGAACTGGGGGATCGGGCTTCTGCGCGGGCTGCGGGAAGCGGACCGGCCGAACTACGTCGACAAAGTCGGCGCAGTCTTTCTGGCGGCTCTCGCCGGGTCGCAGTTCCTTTCCGGGCAGGGGGACGAGGCTCGTGATACCCTCATCAAAGCCAGAGAGCTTGCCGCGTTCTTTGACGCTTCTCCCAGCTATGACGAAAGCGACATCCGCTTTATTACGCGCATCGAAGGCGCCAGCGCCCACGACGACATGGGGCCGACGGCAACGGACGCTGTCGGGCATACGATCGGCAAATTTGAGAAGGAAGAGCTTACCGCTCTTTGGAAATCTCTGAGCGAGCGAGGTGATCAACATGAATAAGCGGGAAATCAAAACGCTTCGGCGTCCGTTTGTCAAGGAGCTGTTTCGGGGGAACAAATTCAACCTTGCCATGAGCGTGCTCGCGGCCCTGTTCGGCGCTGCGTCGGAGCTTGTGTTCTCCTGGCTCATCAAGGAGGTCGCCGACCTGATCTCCGGCGAATGTCCCTACAGTTTCGGCACGCTCCTGATCGTCACGGGAGGCGCGTTTGCGCTGTTTCTGCTTGGAGGGGCGCTCGACTGGGCCTTTCACTCCGGGTTCCGGGCAAAGGCCATGAAGCAGTACCGGGAATACGTTTTCGACCGGCTCATGGAGAAGGGGATCCAGGCCTTTTCGGGTGAGAACAGTTCCCTCTATATCTCCGCGCTCTCCAACGACGTGAACACGATCGAAACGGACTTTGTCGGGCGGGTGCAGAATACCGTTCAGGTCGGCATCGCGTTTGTCGGTGCGCTGGGACTCATGCTCTGGTGCAGCCCGCTTCTGACGCTGATCGCCGTCAGTTTCTCCCTGCTGCCCATTCTTGTCTCCGTGTTCCTCGGCGGCAGCGCGGCAAAGGCGGAAAAGACTGTTTCCGATCAGAAAGAGCGTTATACCGCCATGCTGAAGGACGCGCTCACCGGCTTCTCCGTGATCAAAAGCTTCAAGGCGGAGAAAAGCATCGCCGGGCTGCACGATCACAGCAACGCGGGTGTGGCAGACGCCTCGAAAAAGCGCGCGAGGGTCAATGTGCTGGTAAACTGCTCCTCGGGCATTGCGGGAGCGATTTTGCAGTTCGGTGTGTT
>CACWLT010000203.1 GCA_902761695.1 uncultured Ruminococcus sp. | reverse complement strand
GACGGTTCCGCGCCCCCTTGACACCGCCCCCGTCTTGTGCTATTATACAGTTGAATAAATAGACCTTCAAGGAGGACCGCCCCATGGCCGACCGCAGCGCATATATCCATCTCTTCAACCAGCTCCATCCCCGCTTTTTTGAGAACGACTACATCCGCTCCATCCCGGACGACCACATCTGCGAGGAAATGATCCTCGATCTGAAGACCTTCGATCCCGACGCCGTGAAGCTGTCCTTCCCCCCGGAGACCACCTTCGGCTTCTTCGAGGGCGATATGGACGATCTCCGCCGGGCCGTGGCTGAGGTGGACGAGGGCTGGGTGCAGTACTACAACAATCCCGCCCACGCCTTCTGCGCCTTTCTGGACGGACGTGTGGTCAGCTTCTGCGACGTGGACGAAATGGGCGTCTGCGACTTCGAGGGCAGGCAGGTGAAGATCGGTGGCCCCGGCTGTGTGGGAACCGTTCCCGCCTTCCGACGCCGGGGAATCGGCCTCCGCATGGTCCAGCTGGCCACGGTGATCCTGAAGGAGCGGGGCTTCGACTACAGCTTCATCCACTACACCGGTGTCGGCCCCTGGTACGCCAAGCTGGGCTATGAGACCATCCTGCGCTGGAACGGAAAGGGCTTTGTGGACTGATCCCGTCCGCGACCCGGAGTCTGAACGCGGCTTCCCGGAACGGGACCTTCGGAAACCATGAGAGAGGAGACTGCCATGATCCGCAATATCTTTGACCGTCCGCTCGCGTCCTTCCGGCTGGGAGGCCAGCGCATTGCCCTGATCCCCTCCCGGATGAAAAGAAGCGGAGATTCCTTCTCCCTCGCCCTCCCCGGCGGACTGACAGCCATATTGAACCTGACCTCCCCTGCGGAGGATTTCTGGCACTGGACGGTGCTCCTGCGCAATGACGGAGGGGAGAGAACACTACAGATCACGGATCTCTGCGGACTGGACCTGACCTTTCCCGCGGAGGGCGAGGTCGTCTGGGAGAGCCTCAGGGGGGATTCCTGCGGCGCGGCGTCCTTCCTTCCCCTCAGAGAAGCGCTGACGGACGGGTCCCTGATCCGCAGCGAACCCACGGGCGGCCGCTCCAGCCAGGAAACCGCCTTTCCTTACTTCGACCTGACCGACGGAAAAAGAAGCGCCGTGTTCGCCATCGGCTGGACGGGCCAGTGGTATGCCGAAACGGAGCGGCGCGGGAATGAGATCCATGTCAAAGCGGGCTTTTCCCACTGCGATTTTTATCTTGATCCCGGCGAGGAGGCCCGGTCCTGCGGGGTTCTTCTCTGCTGCGGCCCTCGCCTGACGGAGACGAGACAGGCCTTCCGCCGGATCTGCCGGGATAAGCGCAGCCCCGCGGCCTCCACGGACGGGCGGCTGGAGATCCCCCTGTCCCTGCAGGTGTTCGACCGGTATTTCCGGAGAAATCCCTTCTGGGCTTCGGAGGAGGGACAGCTGACCTGTGTCCGCGCCGCCGGGGAGATCGGCCTTTTCAACACCTACTGGCTGGACGCGGCCTGGTTCCGGGACGGCTTCCCCACCGGCGTGGGCAATTACGATTTTGAACCGACCTTTCCCCACGGCCTCTCCCCCGTTTCGGAGGCGGCGCACCGGGCGGGGATGAAGTTCATGCTGTGGTTCGAGCCGGAGCGGGTCAACGCAAAGTCGGATACGGCCCGGGAGCATCCGGAATTTCTCCTCTCCGACGGCAATCCGGCCAATCCCGACTTTCTCTTCAACCTGGCCGACGACGATGCCCGGGCATGGCTCTTCTCCACTCTCCGCCGCCTGATCCGGGAAAACGGCGTGGACGTCTACCGGCAGGACGCCAACATCAATCCCCTGCCCTACTGGCTCCACAACGACGCGCCCGGCCGGACGGGATACCTCGAGAACCGGTATGTGACGGGTCTCTACCGTCTCTGGGACGATCTTCTGGCTGAATTCCCCGGTCTGCTCATCGACAACTGCTCCTCGGGCGGCCGACGGCTGGACTTCGAGATGATGCGCCGCTCCGTTCCCATGTGGCGCAGCGACACGGGGTGCTTCCCGCCCTCGGAGGAAAAGCCCACTTATCTCTGGAGCCAGAACCAGATCCTGGGCCTGACCCGCTATCTGCCCTACCACGCCTGCGCCGTCTGGAGCGAGGAGGCCTCCTCCGTCCGCTCCGCCGCCACGATGGGTCTGGCCTGCAATTTCGACGTGCTGAACCCGGGGTGGACTCCGGACCGCGCGAAGCTGGCCCTTGCGGAGATCATCGCTCTCCGGGACCTCTGGGACGGGGATTTTTATGCGCTGACCCCGGCGTCGACGGAGAAGAACGTCTGGGCCGCCTGGCAGCTGGATCGGGACGGGGACGGCTTCTGCGCCTTCTTCCGCCGGGGGGAATCCCCGGACAGCCGAATGGAATGCTCCCTCCCCGCGATCGACACGGGCCGCATGTATCAAGTCACCCTCCGGGACGAGGATTACATCAAGCACGTCTCCATGCTCCACGGCTCAGCCCTGAAGCGCTTCACCGCCGAAATCCCATCCCCGGGCGGATCCCTGATTCTGGAATATCACATTCTCTGAAAAAAACGGGAGCGGAACCTCATCGGAACCGCTCCTGTTTTTCTATTTTACTCCCCTCACCGCCCGAGAATTTCGGCCAGCAGGAGATACGTGTTTTTCAGCCCGTCGATATGGGTGCGCTCGTAGCCGTGGGAGTTGGCCGTGCCGGGGCCGATGGCGGCGTGACGGATGTCGTACCCGGCCACCAGCGTGGTGTCGTCGTCCGTGCCATAGTGTGGTGTAAAGATGTCCATGACGAAATCCACCCCCGCGTCCTTGGCCGCCTGCCGCACCTCGTTCGTCATCTCCCAGTGATAGGGGAAGCGGGAGTCCTTGCAGAAGACGGACACCTTGTGCTCGTCCGAGGTCTGGTCCGGCCCCGTCGGCGCGATGTCGATGGCCAGCATGTCCTCCACATCATCGGGGCAGAAGGAGGTGCCGTGTCCGATCTCCTCGTACATGGCGAAGTAGGCGTAAACCTTCCGCTTCAGCGAAATCCGCCCCGCCCGGATGTCCTCCATGGCGCAGAGCAGGACCGCGGCCGCCGCCTTGTCGTCGATGAACCGGGACTTGATATAGCCGTTCGACACCGTAAAGCGGGGCTCCAGCGCGATCATGTCCCCGATCTCGATCCCGAGGGCTCTGGTGTCTGCGGCGGACTTCACGTCCTCGTCCAGCACCACGGCCACGTTGGTCCGGAAATCCGGCAGCGCGGCCCGCAGTTCCTCCTCGGTGACGTGGATGGAGTTGGGGATCCGGCATATGGTTCCGGTGTACACCTTTCCGTCGCGCGTATAGACCCTGACGTTCTCCGTCACGCAGTAAAAGGGATAGAGCCCGCCCACCGGGGTGACGTTCAGGCTCCCGTCCGCGTTGACGCGCCGCACCATGAGGCCGATATCGTCCAGATGAGCCGTGACGCAGAGGGGCCGCCCCTCCCCGCCGAGCTCCGCGATGACGCCGCCCTTCCGGGTCACGTGATAGGAGAAACCCATCTCGTCCAGCCTCCCGCAGAGCCAGTCCTGGATCGCGCGGAACTGGGAGGTGGTGGAGTCGATGGCGATCATCTGCCGGAACCAGTCCAGGCAGCGGGTTTCATCAAAGCTGTGCATTGTGATCCGCCTCCGTCCTTACCTTTTCCTGTTCAGATACTTATCCAGCTCGTCGCGGATCTTGTCGGGGATCTCGCGCTTGACGGGGCAGTTCGCGGCGTCGGCCATGAAGGCGGTGAAGTCGGCGCAGAAGTCCCCGTCCTCCCTGAGCTGTTCCTCGGACAGAAGGATCATGGTGTCGTAGCGGGAGTGGATATTGCTCTGTCCCCCCGGCATGGCCCGTGCGAAGGAAAGGGAGGGCACGCCGTGATCCGCGAAGGGGGTGGAGTCGCTGGAATACACGCCGGAGCGGGGATCCACGGCAAATCCGCGCGCGCAGCCGAAGTATTTGATGAAGCTCACCAGATTCTCCTCGGCGCTGACGCAGGCGATGAACCGGCCCATGAGACAGCCGATCATATCCAGATTGATGTTGAGGACGGCCTTTTTCAGCTCCTCCTCGTGGGCGGCGGTGTAGGCCTTGGAGCCCAGCAGTCCCCGCTCCTCGCTGCCGCAGAACACGAACCGCAGTCCGTACCGATGGGGCGCGCCCTGACGGAGCCGGTCCATGATCTGGAGCAGGCCGATGCAGCCGGACATGTTGTCATAGGCGCCGTGGGACAGGGGAACGGTGTCGTAATGGGCGGAAAGGATGATCCATTCGTCGGTCTGCCCGGGGATCTCCGCCACCACGTTCCGGCTCTCGCCCTCGTATTCCGTCTCATCCACGGCGATTTTCACGGTTTTCGTTTTATTCCGCACGAGCCGACGGGCGTCCTTGGCGTTGATGTTGACCGCCAGAGCTTTCCGCCCCTCCGCCACAAAGCCGCGCAGCTCCTTTGCGTCGATGTCGTTGTCCCGGAAGTCCACGTTGCCGTTGTAGGTGATGAAGCCCAGCGCGCCGGCGTCCAGCAGATCGTGGTAACCGAAGTGACGCAGGCCGCCGTCGATGAGGACGATCTTTCCGGCAGCGGCCTTCAGGGACACGGGATCCTGGGAGGCCAGATAGAGGAAGGGGGCTTCGATCTCCCCGCTGCCGCAGTTTTTATAGCCGATGCAGGGAACGGATACCCCGTCGGCCTCGAGGGAATACGAATTGAGGTCCGCCATCTGCACCGGGAAGGGCTCGAGCCAGGCATTCAGTCCCATGGCCTCCGCCTCCGCCTTCAGATATTCCGCCGCTCTGAGTTCCTCCGCCGACCCGCCGGTGTGGACGTAATCGGTGTCCCGGAGGATTTTTTTGATATGCCTGAGATTCATATGCCGTCTCCTTTTCGTGATCCGCAGTTTTTCTGCATTATACCACAGATCGGCGCGGGATGCAAGTTTTTCCGGGGATTGCGGCGCGGAGAGGTGAAAATCGCCGGAAAAACTTGACAGGAGCTTTTTCGGGATGTATAATAATACCAATAGTTTTCATATCCGGTTCAATCCGAAAGGAGAATCCAAAATGAAACGCACGTTATGCCTGCTGCTCTCCCTTCTTCTGCTGGCCGTCTCCTGCTCCGAAAGCGAAAACGCTGCAGAGGGCGGGGACGAAACCACAGCCGCTCCCTCCGCCGAGGCTGTCGAAACGGAAGCCGCCCCTGAGGAGACCGAACTGCCCGGTCCGGATCTGCCCGAGGATACCGATTTCGGAGGCGCGGAATTCACCTTCGGCGTGGTGGAGAACCCCAACGCGAAAAATGCCATCGTCATGGAGGAGCTGACCGGCGAGGTGCTGAACGACGCCCAGTTCACCGCCATTCAGGAAGCGAACGAAGCCCTGAACGTGACAATCGGCGAATACGTCATGACCTCCGGTTATCCCGCCGCCAACGCCCTCATGCCCCTCATCACCGCCGGGGACGACGTGGTTCAGGTGGCCAACGTCTTCTGCGTGGACGCGCCGACCCTCATGGGCAAGGGCT
>CACWLT010000202.1 GCA_902761695.1 uncultured Ruminococcus sp. | reverse complement strand
ACGTGAAGAGCTACGCCGCCCAGACCCTGATCTACACCTTCTATCTGAACTGGGAAATCTACCGGACCTCCACCTACATGACCAAGGACGCGGGCGGCGTGCTGAAGTTCGGGCCAGTCTGGGACTTTGAGAGCGGTCCGGTGGTGCTCTACGACGAGACCATCTTCGGCGTGCGGTTCGGCTACTCCGAGAAGCAGCAGTACATCTGGTTCCAGGAGGCCTGGAAGAAGGGCGAATATCTCCATATGATCGCCGAGATGAACGAGGAGCTGAGAACCATTCTCGATCAGATGCTGGGCCACGCCTCGCCCGCGGACGGACGGCGGGTCATCTGGGATCTGGACGAGACCGGGGACACCCTGCGGGATTCCCAGAACATGAACTGGATCCGCTGGGAGCAGCCCGACACCTACGACATCCGGTACCAGTACATGCGGGACGCGCTGGAATACCGGTACGACCACTGGTTCAACACCCTGTGGAATCCGAACAAGTATCTGCTGGGGCTGACGGTGGACTGCGCGGACAACGGCGACGGCACCTGGACCCTGACGGCGACCTCCTACGGCAAGCTGGAATCCGACTACCCGGTGTGGTACCGGATCACGGACGACATGACCAAGGGCGAGCAGTTCGACACGGGAGAGAGCGTCACGGTTCCGGCGGGAGGCAAATACTACGCCGCCATCACGGGACGGAACAACGCCTTCTGCGACTGGGCCAGCGGCAAGACCTTCGCGTCGAAGAACATCACGATTTACAGCAACGTGGTATCCTCCCCGGAGGTCACCCTGCTGGATCCCGTCATCACGGGTTCGGCAAAGTATCAGCGGATGCTGGACGTGGAGAACGGGCTGGTGGATCTGACGGTGACCGCGCCTGAGATGAACACCGGGAAAAATACGCCCGCGAAGGCGGACAGCACGAACGGCGTCCAGGAAGAGGAGAAAGCGGAATCCTCCGGACGACCCGTCTCCGACGCGGAATGGGTGACGATCACCGCGGCCGTTGTGCTTCTCTGCGCGGTCATGTCCGTGGTCACGCTGGCGAAGAAGAAGGGAGGGGAGAATCATGCGGTTTAGGAATCTGCTGCGTCCGGCGGCGGGGATCGGCACCGTCTGCCTGCTGACCGCGATTCTGACGGTGAGCGCTTATGCCGCCTATCCCTCCTCCGGCACGGACATCCCCGCAGGCTCCCAGCTTCTGACGGGAGACGTCATCGGCGAGGTGAACGGCTGGGACGGCTCCCCGGGAACCGGCGCGGCCTCGGCCTTTGACGGGAACGCCTACTCCTACTACGATCCCACGGCCCAGGGACAGGAATACACCTACTGCGGCATGGATTTCGGATCCCCGGCGGTGCTGACGAAGGTCATGATCCTGCCCCGGGAAGGGTGGACGGACCGCTTCGACGGCGGCTCCATCCAGGGCTCCAACGACATGGAGGACTGGGTGACGCTCTACACCAGCGACTCCGCCGCCCGGAACTGGGACTGGCAGGAGATCACGGACTTTGACACCGGGGAGGCCTTCCGCTTCTACCGGTACTGGAACGGCAAAAATCACGGGGACGTGGGCGAGATCGAGTTCTACGGCCGCTTCTCCGACGCCGCCTACGTGGGTCCGGTGCTGCTCTCCGGCGAGGTGATCGGCGAGGATCACGGCTGGGACGGCTCCCCCGAAAAGGGCGCGGCGGCCGCCTTCGACGGGGACCGGTACACCTACTACGATCCCACCATCCGCTCCAACGAGAACGCCTACGCCGGGCTGGATCTGGGTCAGCAGTTCATTCTGACGAAGATCCGGATCCTGCCCCGGGAAAACTGGCTGGACCGGTTCCGCGGGGGATCCATTCAGGGCTCCAACGATCTGAAGGACTGGGAAACCCTGTGGGTCAGCACCCATGCAGCTTCCTCCTGGGACTGGCAGACCGCCGAGGAATTCGACGAGAACACCGGTTACCGCTACTACCGGTACTGGAACGGCGAGGAGCACGGGGACGTGGCGGAGGTTCAGCTCTACGGCTATCCCCTGGACGGCAATTACACGCCGCCCACACCGGCGACCCTGGCCGTGCCCGCCGAGGCTGTGACGGTATCCTTCGACATCCGGCGGGACACCATCACCGCTGACGCCGCGCCCCTGTCGGTACAGCCCGGGGACGTCTACCCCGCCCTGCCCGGTTCTCCGGTCAGCAGCTTCATCGGGTGGTTCACGCTGCCCGAGGGGGGCGATCAGGTGAAGGAAGGGGACACGGTCACGAGGCTCACGTCCCACACGCTCTATGCCCGTTATGAGGGCGAGGAAGCCGCTTTGGAACAGGTGAGCGCGGAGGCTCCGGTTTCCGAAAATCCCGCTCCGGCCGATCCCGTGCCGACCGATCCCGGTCAGGCGGACGCGTCCGCTGCGGAGGCTTCTTCGGCGGAGGCTGCGGCGGAGGAGAGCGGATTCCGGGTTCTGCCCGCGGTGTGCATCGGCATCTGCGCGCTGGCTGTCGCCGTGACCTGCGTGGTGATGGCGAAGAAGAAAGACTGACGGACAGATTTCAAACCATAGAAAAACTCCCGACGGACAAAATCGGGAGTTTTTTCTATGGATATTGAAAAATCAGTTTCTCCGTCTGCGTCTGGCGGGATCGCCGTCCTTTGAGGACTGGTCCGATCCGGGGGGCAGAGGGGGACGTTCCGCGGGGGCGGGTTCGCTGTCTGCCCCGGGTCTGCCTTCCCCGCCCTTCCGTTTGTCGTCCAGGAAGCGGCTGATCTCTTCGTCGGCGGCCATGAACTCCTCGGCGGAGACACCGTCGATGGGAGTGATGTAGCGCTTGGCCTGGGTGGTGAACAGCTCGTAATAAACGCCGCGCTTCTTCATAAGCTCCGCGTGGGAGCCGGTCTCGATCAGGGCGCCGTTCTCCAGCACGAAGATCTTGTTGGCCACGGTGGCGGAGGACAGGCGGTGGGAGACGAAGATGCAGGTCTTATCCTTCCGCAGCCGGTCGAACTGGTTGTAGATATCCTGCTCGGCTATGGCGTCCAGGGAGGCGGTGGGCTCGTCCAGGATGATGACGTCGGAGTCGGAGTAGAAAGCCCGGGCGATGGACAGCTTCTGCCACTGGCCGATGGAGAGCTCGACGCCGTTCTCCTCGAAATAGCGCATCAGGGGGGTATCGTACTGATCCGGCAGCTTCTCGATGAACTGGCTGGCGGTGGACTGCTCGGCGGCGGAGACGATGTCGGCCTCCTCCGCGTCCCGGTCGATCTGGCCGAAGCGGATATTCTCCCTCACGTTGACGGCGTACTTGCCGAAGTCCTGGAAGATGATGCCGAACATGGCGTAGAGGTCGTCCACATCGTATTCCTTGATGTTGTGGCCGTCCAGCAGGATCTCGCCCTCGGTGGGGTCGTAGAGGCGGGTCAGCAGCTTGATAAGGGTGGTCTTGCCAGCGCCGTTGAGGCCCACCAGCACGCAGGTATCGCCGGGATCCAGCTTCAGGCTCACGTTGTTGATGACCTTGCGGTCCGTGCCGGGGTAGGCGAAGGACACGTTTTTGAACTCGATGGTATGGCCGGCGCCGTGCTCCACCTTCCGGGGCGCGGGCAGGGCGGGAACCACGGTGCGCTTCTCGTTCATGAAGAGGATCAGGTTGTCGATGAAGAGGGTGCCCTCGTAGATGGAGGCGGTGGTGCCGATGATGGTGCTGATGCCCCCCGCGATGGAACCGAGCGCCCCGGTGTAGAGGGAGTAGTCGCCCACCGCGTACCGGCCCTCCGCGACGCCCTTGGCGATGAAGAGGAACAGGGCGCAGTTAATGGCGGTGGTCAGCAGGTTGATGCCGATATTCCAGAGGCCCTCGCCCACGAAGAGCTTCTTCAGGCCGCCGAAGTACCGGAGAAAGGTCTCCTGATACCGGCCGATGAAGGTGTCGGACAGATGGAACAGGCGGATCTCCTTCACCATGTCCTTATTGGTCATGAGCTCGGAGTAGTAGTTCATCTGGCGGCGGTCCTTGGAATGCCAGCGGACATACCAGAAGTTCTTCTTCCGGTAGGCGAAGCTGATGACGGCGGTCGGCGCGCTCATGGCCACGATGACCAGGGGAGCCCACCACGCGATGCCCGCCAGGATTACCACGAAGGACACCATGCTGATGACCGTGGAGATGATGGTGAAGTTGCTGTTGAGGATGTTGATGGGGCGGTTGCCGGCTTCCCGCTTGGCGTTTTCGAAGCGCTCGTAGAACTCGGGATCGTCGAAGGAGGCCAGGTCCACCTCGCGGGCCTTGTTCATGATCTTGAGGTTCGTGTGGTTGACCACCAGCTCGCCCGCTATGTTGTTCAAGATATTGGATATACGGCTCACGGTGCCCGTCAGGAAGTTGAAGCCGAAGCGCAGCACCAGGAGCCATATGATGGTATCGAACATGATCTCCCCGCCGGAGGTGACGGACATATAGGCCTGTGCCAGTCCGTTCAGCAGGGCCGCGCCGATATACGCGCTGATGACGGGGGTGACGCCGTTCCAGACCGCCATGAACACCATGAACAGAAGGATCCACGGCTTGGTATCCCACACCAGGCGGAAGATATAGAATAAACGGTAGAAAAATTTCGAGACGATGCGCTTCAGAAAGCCCGGCACCTCGCGGATGTTCTGCGGCTTCGGTTCCTTAAGCTTGTCCATCATCTGCTCGCGGCGTCCTCTGTAACCGCCGCCCGGTCCTCCAGGTCCCATAGGTGATTCCTCCTTCAGTCATGGGCGGCGTCTCCGTTGTCATCGGGCCGGGATCCGGGGTGCCTGTCCCCGTCGGCCGTGGGTTCGTCATGAGGCGCGTCCGTCAGTTTTTTCAGCAATGCGGCAAGAGTGATCTTTTCGTCCGCGGTCAGGGGCGCGAGGAAGGCTTCGGCGTGACGGCGGTGCATCTCCCGGAAGGCGGAGACTCTTCTGCTCCCCTCCTCGGTGAGGGACACGATGATCTGCCGTCTGTCCTCCGAGGACTGCGCCCGGGCGATGAGCCCGTCCCCCTCCATCTTCACCAGCAGCTCCGACAGGGACTGGGGGCGGATATCGAGAAGCTCCGCCAGCCTGCTCTGGCTCATGGGCCCGTGGTCGCAGAGAGCGCCCATCAGTCTGCCCCGCCCGTGCTCCCGCTGGACGTCAGGTCCGGGGCCCTCCGGCGGTTCGCTGCCCGGTCCGGCGGGGCGCGGAGGCTCGGATGGCTCGGGACGGTGGCCGGGTCCGCGTCGGCTGATGGCGTTGAGCTTGCGGAGGGTGCGGATGATATCCTCGTTCAGGGCGTCCTGTTCGGTCATGGTCTGATTCTGTTCGGTCAATCTGTTCTCCTTTCTCTGTCCGTCCCGGGCCGTGGGGCCTCTCTCATGGGGCGGCATTTCATCAGGTACCTTACAAACATGTTTATTATACCGTATTTCTAAAATTTTGTCAATAGTTTTAGATTAAAAAATGCTGAAAAATCGGGAGGGATCTTGACAAAGGGGGGCGCCGGGTGTATAATGTCAGCACGATATCAGTTTGATATCATTTCAATCAGCCAACCGCATCGTGAAGCAACAGGAGGTA
>CACWLT010000201.1 GCA_902761695.1 uncultured Ruminococcus sp. | reverse complement strand
GACGACGGGGACGCCTCCGTGGTGGCCGCCATGGGCATGGAAGCCTGGGACGCGGGCGTTCTGGGCCGTGCCGACGTGGGCTTCGCTGTGGCGGGTTCCCGTCTGAGGGCCGTCCCCGAGTCCATCGCCCGGGGAGCCGCCGTGGTGATCCATCCCGACAGCGGCCGGACGGAGCCCGGATGCGGCGGACTGAGAGGCGTGGCGGAGGCGGTCCGTTCCGCACGGTGCGCTCTGGCCAATACCGCCTTCACCCGCTTCTACCTGCTGGCCGCCCAGACCGCCCGCCTGGTTCTCATGCTGACTGCGGTCCTCGGGCTGATCCCCCTGCCGTCCCCCGTGTTCATCCTGCTCTGGGGACTGCTGTTCGACTTCGGCGCCGTGCTGGTCCGCGCCTTCGGACGGGATGAGGAGGCCGGGGAGACCGACCCGGATGAAAGGGAAGAGCGCCCCGCCATGATCGCCGCCCTTCTGACCGGCCTCATGTGGGGCGGCCTGCTTGCCCTGGGATTGTGGCTGGCCGGAACCTTCCTGCCAAAAATCCCCCTCTTCTCCTCCTTCAGCGGCGAGAGCGGGACCCTGCGCTCCTTCCTGTCCGGCACGGCCCTGCTGAGCGGCCTGGTCATCTCCGCGGAGTGCGGACGGCAGGGCAGCATCCTCGCCCCCCGCAGCATCCATACCGCCGAGGTCCTCTTTACCGTCCTCTCCGCCGTCCTCTCCCTCTGGATCCTCTTTTCCGTAAGCGGAGCCGCCCTGACGGAGGGAACCCCCTGCGGACCCGCCGGTCTTTTCGCCCTGATCCCTCCTCTGGCCGTTTTTGCCGCCGCGGAGCTTTTAAAGCTGCGCCGCCGCAGGAAATCGTAAATCCATTTTCCCCCGCCCGCGTCCTTCCCGTTTTCCTCCTCTCCCCGGAACCGATCCCTTCTTTGCCGGATCCCGTTCCCGGAACCTGTGGAAAAACGAAGGACGCGGGCTTTTCCGCCCTCGACGGGAAGATATCCGCGCCTGATCCTTCCTCCCGCTTTTTACGGAATTTCCGCGCAAAATTCCCAAAACCCACTGATTTACTATGTTGAAAATCGGCTGAAAGTGAAAACTGTGGCCGTTTTTCACGATTTTTTCGTGATTTTTTTGCCGTCTTTCCGCCTGAATCTCTTGTAATTCGGACCGGAATGTATTATAATATTGTGAGCGTATTGTGCGAAAACCAGCGGACCCCGCGTCCATGCCCCACCGGGCGGGCAGGGAGCTCCGCGTGAAAGGAATCCTGTACTATGGCTGAACCTGCCAACTGCACCCATGACTGCTCCACGTGCGGGGCCAACTGTTCCTCCCGCGCGCCGCAGCATGAAGCCCCCCGCGAAGGGACCCATATCCGCCATGTGATCGGCGTCGTTTCCGGCAAGGGCGGCGTGGGCAAATCCCTCGTCTCCTCCATGCTGGCTGTCACGCTGAAGCGCCGCGATCTGTCCGTAGCCCTTCTGGACGCGGATATCACCGGCCCCTCCATCCCGAAGGCCTTCGGCGTGAAGGGCGACATCCTCATCGGCGAAGGGGACGGACTTATTCCCCTGGAAACCAAGACCGGCATCAAGACCATCTCCGTGAACCTGCTGCTGGAGGACGAAACCCGTCCCGTGGTCTGGCGCGGACCCGTCATCGCCGGCACCGTCAAGCAGTTCTGGACCGACGTGCTCTGGGGCGACGTGGACTATATGATCGTCGACTGCCCGCCCGGAACCGGCGACGTGCCGCTGACCGTCTTCCAGTCCCTGCCTCTCGACGGCATCATCATCGTCTCCACCCCCCAGGATCTGGTGTCCATGATCGTGGAAAAGGCCGTCAATATGGCGGGACTCATGAATATCCCGGTCATCGGCCTGGTGGAGAACATGTCCTACGTGAAATGTCCCTGCTGCGGCGAGGAGATCGAGGTCTTCGGCAAGTCCAAGGCCGAGGAAACCGCCGCGAAGTTCGGCATCCCGCTGCTGGGCAGAATGCCCGTGGACCCGAAGCTCTCCGCTCTCGTGGACCGCGGCGTCATCGAGCTGATGGAAAACGACTACCTGGAAGGCGCCGCCGATCAGCTGGAGGCCTTCTGCGAAAAGTAAGCGCGCCCCCGGAGCCGGCTTCCGGTTCCGTACATCTTATCTTATATTATTCACTCCTCAGGAGGTTATTTCCCCATGAAAAAAGTCATGACTTCCGTTCCCTTCAAGGGCACGCCCGAACAGCTGGCCGCCCTCGACCGCGTTATTGAAGAGAACAAGAACGAGCCCGGCGCCACCCTCGCCATCCTGCAGCAGGCCCAGGACATCTACGGCTACCTGCCCGAGGAAGTCCAGCGCCATATCGCCCTGTCTCTCGGCATTCCCTTCTCCGAGGTCTACGGCATCGCCACTTTCTACGCCCAGTTCCAGCTGAATCCGAAGGGTGAGCATCCCGTCTCCGTATGTCTCGGCACCGCCTGCTACGTGAAGGGCTCCGGCAAGATCATGGAAAAGCTCCAGGAAATGCTCGGCATCCAGGCCGGCGGCATCACCCAGGACCTGAAGTTCTCCCTGGACGCCACCCGCTGCATCGGCGCCTGCGGCCTGGCCCCCGTCATGACGGTCGGCGAGGACGTCTACGGCAGACTCGAGCCCAACATGCTGAAGGGCATCCTGGCCAAGTACAACTGATCGGAACGCTTTGACCCGGCCCCGCGCCTGCGGGCAGAAATCTGTGAAAGGCAGAAAAGGGAGGCCTCCGGTACGCCGTGACCGGAAGTCCCCGGAAACGGATCAAACATGAAAATAGCTAAAATTCAGGAGCTGCTGAAGGCAGAAGTGCTCACCGGCGAGGAATGTCTTGAGGACGACGTCTTCGCGGCGTGCTGCAGCGATATGATGAGCGACGTGCTGGCCTTCGTGAAGGATCAGGGCGTCCTGCTCACCGGTCTGCTCAATTCCCAGGTTATCCGCACGGCCAACATGATGGACATGGTCTGCATCGTCATCGTGCGGAATAAAGTACCTACCGAAGAAATGATCGAGCTGGCGAAGGAACACGGCCTCGTGCTGATGCGGTCCCCTCTGAGGGCCTATGAGGCAAGCGGCGTGCTCTATTACGCCGGTCTCGGCAGGGAGGGCGCCGATGTCTGAGCCCATCCGCTTCCACTATGACGTCGACGGCGAAAACTTCACTTCTGCGGGCGAGGCGTCCGTGGCGGTAAAGAAGAAGCTCAGACAACTCGGCTATCCCCCCGATGTGATCCGCAAGGTCTCCATCGCCATGTACGAAGGGGAAATCAATATGGTGATCCACGCGAACGGCGGAGCGGCGGACGTGGAGGTGCACGACGACAAGATCGTCATCATCCTCGCCGACCACGGCCCCGGCATCCCCAACGTGGAGCTCGCCATGCAGGAGGGCTATTCCACCGCCCGGGACAATATCCGCGCCCTGGGGTTCGGAGCGGGCATGGGCCTTCCCAATATGAAGAAGTATACCGACGATATGAAGATCGATACGGAGGTGGGCGTCGGCACCACCATCACCATGACGGTCAACCTCTGACTGCAGGGTGATCCGCGATCCGCGGCCGGTCCCTGATTCTGCGGTCTCTGCCCGGGCCCTGTCCGGGAAGAACGCCGGCTCAGCGAGGTGATTATGGCAGAATATAAACATTCGGTCTCGCTGGACGTCAGCAAATGCACGGGCTGTACCACCTGTCTCAGACGCTGCCCCACGGAAGCCATCCGCATCCGCGACGGACACGCCGTCATCAGCCCCGTCAAGTGTATCGACTGCGGCGAGTGCATCAAGGTTTGTCAGCATAAGGCCAAGAAGGCGGTCCACGATTCGCTTTCCTGCCTGGAGAAATACAAATATAAGGT
Organism: uncultured Ruminococcus sp.; assembly: GCA_902761695.1. GTDB lineage: Bacteria > Bacillota > Clostridia > Oscillospirales > CAG-272 > UMGS1696. The sequence goes on along the minus strand of CACWLT010000201.1, from coordinate 1,717 downwards.
TGCCCTCCCCGCTCCGTCCCTGTATGGCCAGTTTGACCATATGGACAACATCGGTTATATCATCCGGGGCCTAAAGGACCTGGGCTTCGACGACGTGTTTGAGGTGGCCTGCGCGGCAGAGCTCGTTTCCGCCTATACCCGGCTGTACATCAAGCGCAGCGACGTGAAGAAGCCCGTCATCTCCTCCGCCTGCCCCACCATCTCCCGCATGATCTCGATGAATTATCCCTTCCTCATCGAGAACGTCATGCCCATCCTCCCGCCCGTGGATATCGCCGCCTACCTTGCCCATGAGCACGCGAAGACGGTCCACCCCGAGCTTTCGGAGGAGGAGATCGGCATCGTGTTCATCTCCCCTTGTCCCGCCAAGGTCAGCTACGTGAAGAACGACTTCTCCGGCGAGCGGAACTACATCACCGACGTGGTGTCCATCCGCGACGTCTACTTCTCCCTGCTCGACGTCATGAAGAAGAGGGAGGACGAACCCCTGGAGACCACCGAATCCGGGCTCATCGGCATCGGTTGGGCCACCACCGGCGGAGAAGCCACCGCCATCTTCAACGAACGCTACCTGGCCGCGGACGGCATCGAAAACTGCATCCGTGTCCTCGACCAGATCGACAACGAGGACATCACAAGTCTGGATTTCGTCGAGCTCAACGCCTGCGACGGCGGGTGCGTGGGCGGGGCCATGACCGTGGCGAACCCCTATATCGCCCAGGCCAGGCTCCAGGCCCTGAAGCGCTACCTGCCTGTCTCCCCCAACCGGCCCGCCTCCGAGTGGATCCCGACGGAGTTCTTCAACGAGAATTCCATCGAGTATACCCCGGCCCACCTCCTCTCCGAGGACAGGCGGATCGCGCGGCAGATGATGAGCGAGATCGAATCCATCAAGGAAAGCCTGCCCGGGATCGACTGCGGATCCTGCGGCGCCCCCACCTGCATGGCCTTCGCCGAGGACATCGTCCGGGGAGAAGCCAATGTGGACGAGTGCACCGTCATCATGAAGATGCTCTTCCACCGGTATCTGGAGGAGCATAAGGAGAAATCCGTGCTCGACAAGCTGGCCTCCGACGCCGCCTTCAAAAAGAGCGCCCGCGCCGGAGAAGAGGCCCCCGGGAACGCATCCGGTCCCAATCCGGAAGGAGAAGCGGAATGAATCTGAACGACCTGTGCGCCCGCCTCGGCCTTGAAACCGTCTCGGGCTCCACCGAAGGCAGGGAATGGCACGGCGTCTATGCCGGAGACCTTCTCAGCCGGGCCATGAGCCACGTCAAGGCCGACAACCTGTGGATCACCATCATGTCGAACACCAACGTCGTGGCCGTGGCCAGCCTCACCGAAGCAGCCGCCGTCATCCTCGCGGAGGGCGTGGAGCTTCTTCCCGACGCGCTGGACGCCGCCGAGGAAAACGGGATCACCGTCCTCTCCTCGAAGCATACGGTGTTCGAGCTGTGCGCGGCAATCTTTGAAGCCTCCCGCAGAGGTTCATGACGGATTACGTCTGCGACCTGCATATCCATTCCTGCCTGTCTCCCTGCGGCGACGAGGACATGACCCCGGGCAACATCGCCGGCATGGCCTCCCTGAACGGCCTGATGCTTGTTGCCCTCACCGATCATAATACCTCAAAGAACTGTCCCGCTTTCTTCAGCCAGGCGAAGCAGTACGGCATCGTCCCGGTGGCCGGGATGGAGCTGACCACGGCGGAGGACAT
>CACWLT010000200.1 GCA_902761695.1 uncultured Ruminococcus sp. | reverse complement strand
CCGCGAGATCTTCCGCCGCATCCGGGAAATGGGCTATACCCACGGACAGACCGCCGGGTGCGCCGTTCCCTATGAGGAATTCGGAAAAATCGCCCGGGAGGAGGGCATCGAGATCTGCGGCACCCACGACGACTTCGGCCTCATGCTCCGCCATCCCGACGAGGCCATGAAGAATCACGAGGCCCTGGGCACGCACCTCATGGGCATCGGCGGCTTCCACGCCACGGACCCCGACGAGGTGGAGCGCTTCATCGAGCAGGCCAACACCGTCGGCGCCAACATCGCCCCCCACGGCTTCAAATTCACCTATCACAACCATTCCAACGAATTCATCCGCATGAAGAACGGCCGCACCGTCATGGACATGCTGGTGGAAGGCCTTGACCCCAAAACCACCTCCTTCGTTCTCGACACCTACTGGGTGCAGCACGGGGGCGGCGACGTGCGCCACTGGATCGAGAAGCTCTCCGGCCGCATCGACATCCTCCATCTGAAGGATATGGGCCGGGACGAGAACGGACCCTACATCACCGAGGTAGGCAACGGCAACCTCTGGTGGGCGGGCATTCTCGATGCGGCGGAAAAGGCCGGCGTGAAGTACTACGTGGTGGAGCAGGATACCTGGCCGGGCGATCCCTTCGATTCCGTCAAAAAGTCCGCCGACTATCTCCTCGGGAATTTTGTGAAGAAATAATGCGCCGCGCCGGATTACGGCCGGAGATGACAGGACGCAGAAATACCGCCGCGATCCGAACCGGCGGCATTTTTGCGCGGAGGATTAAAACGTGAACAAGAATATTGAAGTCCTGATCGAAGACAAGGCGGGCTCCGGAGCGGCGGAGGCACAGCGGCTTTTCGAGAACTACCGGGAATACGCCGAGATGGAGCACCTTTACAACGCCGCCATCCGCCAGCTCACCATCAAATTCGAGATCCTGAACGATGAGTTCAAGGTCAAATACGAGCGCAGCCCCATCCATCACATCGAGTCCCGCGTCAAGACAGCCGCCTCCATCGTCAACAAGCTGCTCTCCCGCGGCGCCGAGGTGACCCCCGCGTCGGCAAGAGAGAACATCAACGACATCGCCGGGGTCCGGGTGGTCTGCTGCTATATCGACGACGTGTATTCCGTGGCGGATATGCTGCTGCGCCAGTCCGACATCCGGCTGCTGCGGGAGCAGGACTATATCCGCGAGCCCAACTACAACGGCTACCGGAGCCTCCATCTGGACATCGAGCTCCCCATCTACCTGTCCGAAAAGACGGAGATGGTGAAGGCCGAGGTCCAGCTGCGCACCGTGGCCATGGACTTCTGGGCCAGCCTGGAGCACGATCTGCGCTACAAGTCCGACAAGGAGATCCCGGCGGGCCTGGGGAGCCAGATGCTGTCCTGCGCCAACGAGATCGCAGCCATCGATAGGCAGATGCAGGAGATCTACAAACAGATCCAGGCGCTGTGAGGAGGGCCGTTAAGAGATGAACGAGAATACACATGACGGACGCGCCGTGACGCAGGTGGTGGCCGCCCTGATCTGGGACGGGCCGCGCTTTCTGGCCTGCCAGCGTCCGGAGGGGAAGAAGCGGGGCCTGCTCTGGGAGTTCGTGGGCGGGAAGGTTGAACCCGGAGAGACAAAGGAAAAGGCCCTCGAGCGGGAATGCCGGGAAGAGCTGGACATCGGCCTGTCCGTAGGCGCCCCCTTCATGACTGTCCTGCACGAATACCCGGATATGACCGTGGAGCTGACCCTGTTCTCCGCCCGGATCCGGGAGGGGGAGCCGAAGCTGCTGGAGCACGCCGCCATGGCCTGGATCACGGCGGACGAGACGGAGAACTACCCCTTCTGCCCGGCGGACGTGGAGATCCTCGCGAAACTGAAGCGGGACGCCGGGAATCTGATTCTCTGCGAAGCCGGGGGAGTCCGTGCCGCCGCCATGCTGCCGGAGCATCCCGCCGACACCGCGGTTTACCTCCACGAGGACTTTGAGACCGCTGTCAGCCTGCGCCGGATCCTTACGGAGAGCCTGCCCCCGGAGCGGATGCCGGTCCTCGTGTCCGTCGAGGGCGTGGACTGGGACCGGGACCTCTCTCCCTGGCCGGCGGAGGGCGTCTTCCGGGGACAGAGCTTCACCGGCGGCGCGGAGGATTATCTCACCCGCTTCACCGGGGAGCTGATCCCCGCGCTTGAGAAAAAGCTGCCCCGGATCCCGGAGAATAGAATCCTCGCCGGGTATTCGCTGGCGGGCCTGTTCTCCCTTTGGGCGGCGTACCGGACCGACCGCTTCGACCGCATCGCTTCCGTGTCCGGCTCCCTGTGGTACGACGGATTTCTGGATTTCATGCGGGAGAACGCTTTGTCTCCGGCGGTGAAGGGGATTTATCTGTCCCTGGGCGACCGGGAGAAGAACGCGAAGAACCCCCGGATGGCGAAGGTGGAGGAGGCAACCGGGGAGGCGGCGCGGCTGCTGCGGGAGAGAACCGGTCTGCCCGTGCCCTTCGCGCTGAATACCGGCGGCCATTTCCGGGACGTGCCCGAACGGATCGCCCGGGCTGTTCTGTTCCTTTTAACCAACTCGGATGAAACCGGAGAAAAGGAGGCCTGAGCCATGCTGTTTATCGGATATCCCAAATGCTCCACCTGCCAAAAGGCAAAAAAGTTCCTGGACGAGCGGGGCATACTTTACGAATACCGCCATATCGCCGAGCAGAAGCCCGCGGCGGAGGAGCTCAGTCTCTGGGCGGGGAAGAGCGGCCTGCCCCTTAAAAAGTTTTTCAACACAAGCGGCCAGCTCTACCGCTCCCTGAACCTGAAGGACAGGCTCCCGGCCATGACGGAGGGGGAGATGCTGGACCTGCTGGCCTCCGACGGCATGCTGGTGAAGCGGCCCATCCTGGTAACGGAGAACGCCGTACTGGTGGGTTTCCGGGAGGCGGAGTGGGAAGAGACGGTAAAATAACACAAAAAATCCCCCCGGATGATTGAAAAAATCTCCTTTCTGTGATAGAATGAACCCGGTTCCAACCGATTTGTTCATCTTTCCGGAAGGAGATTTTTCCATATGACCAGACTGCCGTACCGCAATACCGTCGCCGTGGCCGGACACCGGGGAAACGCGAAGTTCTTCCCGGAGAACACCATGGCCGGTTTCCGCTCCGCCGTCTCCCTGAAGCCCGATATGATCGAAATGGACGTCCACATGACGAAGGACCGCCGCCTGGTGGTGATGCACGACCACAACGTCAAGCGCACCACAAACGGCGAGGGCCTCATCCGGGACATGACCTTCGACGAGATCCGCGCCCTTGACGCCGGAAGCTGGAAGGGGGAGGAGTTCGCCGGGGAAAAGGTGCCGTCCCTCGAGGAGTTTTTCGCCCTCATGGCGGAGCACCCGGATATCATGCTGAACGTGGAGCTGAAGGACTATCCCGCCATGTCCGGGGCCTTCGCCTACGAGTCCGCCGAGCGCACCATCGCCATGATGGACGAGTACGGCCTGACGGACCGGAGCGTGGTCAACTCCTGGAGCGGCGTCCTCAACGAATGGATCGCCGAAAAGTACGGGGAGCGCGTCCGCATCCATGCCTACCACCCGCAGGAGCTCATGGGGGCGGATCAGAAGCGGTTCGTCTACGACTACGCCTACTGCGTCTGCCTGTTCAGCACCTGGAAGGGCCTCTCCGTGGTGCCGAAGCAGATGTTTGACTTCGCTCTGTCCTACGGGGTGGAGCCCTGGGTCTTCTACTCCCCGGACACCCCCGAGGTCTACGACGCCGCCATTGAGAACGGCGCGAAGCTCTTCACCTCGAACGATCCCGCCTGGGCGCTGGAATACCTCCGCTCAAAGGGCCTGCACGACTGAGGGAGGGGCGTTATGGCTGTCATCACCATCGTCGGCGCGGGCATGATGGGGTCCGCCCTGGCGTTTCCGGCCCGGGAGAACGGACACGAGGTCCGGCTGACGGGCACCCATCTGGACCGGGACATCATCGATGCCTGCCGGAGAACAAACCGCCACCCGAAATTCAAGAAGGACTTTCCCGCCGGCGTGACCTTCTGGCAGATCGAGGACATGAAGAAAGCGCTTGAGGGAGCGGATCTGGTCATCGGCGGCGTGTCCTCCTTCGGCGTGGACTGGTTCGGCGAGCACGTGCTCCCGGCCGTCCCGGAGAACACCCCCATTCTCACCGTCACAAAGGGACTTCTGGACACCCCTGACGGGCGGCTCCTGCCCTATCCCTTGGTCTGGGCAGAACGGCTGGCGGAGATGGGGCTGAAGCGGAACCTCAACGCCGTGGGCGGGCCCTGCACCTCCTATGAGCTGGTGGCCCACGATCAGACCGAGGTGGCCTTCTGCGGGCAGGACATGGAGACTCTGCGCTTCATCCGTGACCTGATGAAAACGGACTACTACCACATCAGCCTGTCGACGGACGTGGTCGGCATCGAGAGCGCGGTGGCCCTGAAAAACGGGTACGCCCTGGGGATCGCCCTGACCGTCGGCGTGAATCAGCGGGTATTCGGCCCCGACTCCGAGCTTCACTACAACTCCCAGGCGGCGGTCTTCGGCCAGGCCGTGCGGGAGATGGCGAAGCTGCTCGAGCTGCAGGGCGCGGGGACGCTGGACAATCTGGCCGTGGGCGCCGGGGATCTCTACGTGACGGTCTACGGCGGCAGGACGCGGCTGGTGGGGATCCTTCTCGGACGCGGCCTGAACGTGGACGAGGCGAAGGCGGAGCTGAACGGCGTCACCCTGGAATCCCTGGTGGTGGCCGTCCGTGTGGCCCGCGCCGTGCGGATCCTGGCGGAGCGGGGAAGGGTGGATCCCGCCGAATTTCCCCTGCTCATGCACGTGGACGCCATCCTGACGGAAAAGGCTCCCGTGGACATCCCCTGGGAGAGATTCACCTTTGTGAACGGGTGAGTCACGGCTTGTCGAATCCGTGGATGAACCCCGTCACGTCGGAGGAGCAGAGATCCCCGCCGATGACCCGGTTCCGCCACAGGATCACGTTGGCCATGACCGTGCCCTTGTAGTTCGGATAGTTGGTGACGGCGAAGGTGTAGCGGGTGACCTCCTTGCCCCGGTACTTCGCCAGATCCAGTCCCTGTCCCTTCTGGAGCTCGTTGTAGGACTTCATCACCTTGTCGAACTCCTCCGGGATGCGGATCTTCATCTCCTCCAGGGGCTCGGGCTCCACCTCCCAGCCGAACTGGGCGAGGAAGCGGATGACGTCGTCCTTTGTCTTGATTTTGGTGTACTTCACGTTTTCCGTGGCGGCCGCCGCTGCCTTTGTGGATGCGGGAACGTACTCCGGCACGGCCAGGACCGCGGCGCAGAGCACGGCCAGCGACACCGCGATGATGCCGAAGAATTTGAGCGTATTCGCCCGAACGGTGCAGATGAACATAATTGCCTCCGGGTGGGAGCATTCTCAACCGAGCCTATGCGCCGCCCGGGCGGAATAGAACCCGGGTATCCGGGATTATGCGGAGCAGAACAATGTTTGAACATGTCGTAAAAATCATGCAGTCCTGTCCCTGCGGACGGCGGCACGGCCTTCTGACGGAGGAGTGCGTTGTGTCCCGGGACGCCCTTCCCCGGATGAAGGAATATATAGAGAAAAAAGGCTGGTCCCGCCCAGCG
>CACWLT010000199.1 GCA_902761695.1 uncultured Ruminococcus sp. | reverse complement strand
CCCGCACCTCCGCGATGCTCTTTCCGTAGGCCTTTGCGGCGGCGGAGAGGTCGTCGTATTCGTATTTCTCCCGGGTGACGCCCCAGCCGGTGGAGATCTTTTTCCGAACATCGCCGCAGGGGGTATTGACGGTTTCCGTTCTGCGCTCCAGGGTATAGCGGCGGACCGTTTCCTCCCGAACGCCGATGGTGGAGGTATGGCGGAAGAGGAGGCGGACCATGGCTTCCCGGTCTTCGGGACGGCAGAGGACGGAGAGCACCCATCCCGGGCGGTTCTTCTTCATGCCGGCGGCCGTGGTCCAGACATCCAGGGCCCCGCCTTCAAACAGGGTCTCCATGGCGAAGCCCATGTCCTCCGGGGTCATATCGTCGAGGTTGCAGCAAAGGAGCACGGCGTCGCCGCTTTTGTCCTCCGTCTCCCCCAGCATGACCCGGACGCAGTTGGCGGCTTCAAAGTCCTTCTTTCCCATGCCGTAGCCGATCTTCTCCACGGTCATGACGGGCTGGTCTCCGAAGCGGGAGGCGAAATGCTTCAGGAGGGCCGCGCCGGTGGGGGTGCAGAGCTCGCCCATAACCGCGCCGCCGTAGGTGGGAACGCCCTGCAGGATATACGCTGTGGCCGGAGCGGGGACGGGGAGGATCCCATGGGCGCAGCGGACCTGTCCGGCTCCCACATGGACGGGGGAGACCACCACATCGTCCGGGTTCAGCTCCGCCATGGCCAGGCAGACCGCCGTGACATCCGCCACCGCGTCCATGGTTCCCACCTCGTGAAAGTGGATCTCCTCGACGGGGACGCCGTGGGCCGCGCTTTCCGCTTCGGCGATGAGGCCGTAGACCGCCATGATGTCGTCCTTCACCTTCTCCGGCAGGTCCAGGTGATCCCGGACGATGTGGGCGATGCCGTGGAGGGAGGTGTGGCTGTGGTGATGGCGGTGGCCGTGCTCATGATCGTGGTCATGGTCATGCTCATGATCGTGGTCGTGCTCATGGTCGTGGTGGTGGCCGCGGACGTCCTCGGATTCCTCCTCCTCGCCGTTCACGGTGACCTTCATATGGGTGCCGGTGATGCCGCATTTCACGGAGGGCTCCCGCGCAAAGGTGACGCCGGGGATCCCAAGGGCGTTGAGCTTCGCGGTGAACGCGTCCGGGTCGGGCATCAGCTCGCAGAGAGCCGCCGTCAGCATATCCCCCGCCGCGCCCATATTGCATCCGATATAGAGTGTTTTCATTCCCATATCCTTTCTCTGTCCTTCGATTCTATGAAAAAAGGGCACACTTCCCCCTTCGGGGACGCATGCCTTCGCGGCTCACCTGCCCGCTTCGTGCGGGGCGGAACAAGTATAGCATAAAATTCAAATCATGTCAAGAGTCCGGGAGAAGTTCGATCCCTGTGAAAACCCGGTATTCGCATCCGCGCTCCTCGGCGACGGTCACGCGGACGCGGGGATTCGGGTTTTCCCGCCGGTTCAGCGGCTCCTTTTCCGCGCCGACGTCCGCTTCCCAGAAAAACTCTTCCGTGCCGTCGTCGTACCGCAGGATCAGGTATGCTCTCGCGCTTTTTGCAAAGGGATCGTAATGTGCCGCTTCGTCGGGCCAGGGAGCCATCGCCATGTCCGCGACGACGCCCTCCACGACGGCCTCGGTTCCCGGGATGGGCTTCTCCGGCCGGGCCGCCAGCCACAAAAGCGCCCCGAGGATCACCCACGGCAGGGAGAAGATCCCCGTCCAGCGCAGAATACGCTTGCGGTCCTCCGGCTTCAAGGGGAATCCCTCCTTTTGTGAAAAAAGAAGCTGCGCCGGGAAACGGTACAGCCTCGATTTTTAGTCAGACGGTGAAATGGGTGTGGTAGCGCTTATCCGCCCAGCCGTCCTCCGTCAGGTGGGACATATCGGAGAGGCAGAGGCATTTCGGGACGGTATACCCGCACTTGCGGTTGGAGAAGTCCAGCACGGTGACGCCGGTGTGGGTGATGTCGAACTCCGCCCAGAAGATGTTGGGCGGGATCCGCAGCAAGTGGGACAGCCAGGAGAGGCCGAAACCCTGATGGCAGAACACCGCCACCCGGTCGTCGTTCGGGCGCTCGATCCGGTACTCGTTGCCCTCCCGGACGTAGCCCTGCCGCGCCATGAACTCGTCGGACTCGCTCTGGAGGGCCGCGTAGCCGTCCTTTCCGTTGACGATGGTGGACATGGCGTCGATCTCATACCAGCGGTCCCCGGCGTCCCGGTTGGAGCCTCGGACGAAGGAGCCGATGTCGTCCACGTTCCAGACCCAGGTGCGCCGCCCCTCGCCCAGATCCCTCGTAAACCGGGACCAGGCCAGGTTCTCGGAGCACCAGGGCTCGATGAAAATGGGCAGGCCCAGGGCGTGGGCGGTGGGCTCGGCGGTCTCGATGGCGCGGCGGAGGGGGGAGGCGTAGATCCGGGTGATGCCGGCCCGCACCATCCGGGGGACCAGCGCCCGGGCCTGCTTCCGCCCCACGTCGGTGAGCTGCTCCTTCGGGCCGTAGACGGGGTGGCCGTGGCGGACGATATACAGACGCATGATTTATTTTCCTTCCTGCTTCAGCTCGGAGATCTCCCGCATGAACGTATCGATGTCCTTGAACTCCCGGTGCACGGAGGCGAAACGCACATAAGCCACGGGATCCAGCTCCTTCAGCCGCTCCATGGCCAGCTCGCCGATGCGGTTGGAGGTGATCTCGGACTTCATGCAGCTCTGGATCTGGGATTCGATCCAGTCCGCCACCTCCTTCGGGTTCACGGGGCGCTTTTCGCAGGCCTTGTACAGCCCGGCCAGCAGCTTGTTCCGGTCGAAGATCTCCCGCGAGCCGTCCTTCTTGATGACGAAGGGGTTCTGCTGGTCGATGATCTCATAGGTGGTGAACCGCGTCCTGCAGTTTACGCATTCGCGGCGGCGCTTGATGCTGTTGTTTTCCTCGACGGGCCGGCTGTCGATGACCCTTGAATCCTCGCAGCCGCAGGAAGGGCATTTCATGGGCGTACCTCCGGGCTTGAAGAGAGATCAGAGTTCCACGTCCGCGCAGACGGGATAATGGTCGGAGAAGGTCAGCCCCTCCCGCTCGTTCCGGGCCGCGAAGGACTTCGAGGCGTCGCAGGGCAGGGTCGTGAAGACGTAGTCGATCTTGGAGCCGGGCCAGTCCTTTTTGAAGCCGTGGAAGGTGGGACCCACGTCGGCGGTCACGTCCCTCAGCTGCTCCGCGCCGCAGCCCCGGAAGGTCACGACGGACTTATACACCAGGCTGTCGGGCGTCACGTTGAAGTCGCCGGTCAGGATGATGGGCAGGGGATTCTCGGCGTAATCGGCGGCGATGCGGTTCAGGATCAGGGACACGCCCTGGGCCTGGGCAAAGGCGCCCACGTGGTCGAGATGGGTATTGTAATGGCGCAGGCACTTCCCGCTCTCCCGGTCGAGGAGGGTGGTGCAGGTGCAGATGCGGGGGCAGTCGCTCTGGTCGGTGGAGAAGCGGGAGCCTGGGACACGGGGGGTATCGGACAGCCAGAAGGTCTCGAGGAAGCAGAGATCGAACCGGCTCTTCCGGTACAGCACCACGTTGCTCTCGCCCTGGAGGTCGTGATCCCGGCCCACGCCGCAGACCTCGAAGTCGGTGAAGTTGTCCATCAGCCACTGTCTCTGGGGGGGCTGGGTCTCCTGGAAGCCGATGAGGTCCGGCTCATAGGAGAGGAACTCGTCGAGAATCAGCTTCGAGCGCTCGGAGAACCGTCTGGGGCCCTCGCCTCTGCAGTTGTCGGTCAGGATATTGAAGGAAAAAACACGGATTCTGCTCATGTCGTCGTCCTTTCGCCGCGCTTCGTTTACCGATATGGCGCGCAGAGTTGTCATCGGGTAAATTATAGCATTCACATCCGGCAATTGCAAGACGAAACGGCTATTTTTTCATCAAAAACGGGAATTTGCCGCATACCGGGCGGGGCTCACCGGTCAGGGCAGCGGGATCACAGATGCGCCCAGCGGCCCAGCTCCGAGAAGAAATGCTTTCCCCGGAACACCACCTGAGCCAGGAGCAGAAGGACGGAGATCAGCATGGAGATCATGGCGAAGTGCGCATAAAGGCCGGTCATTTTCCCGGTGAAATACAGGACGGCCACGGCGGCGGTCCCGCAGAGGGAGATGAGGAAATAGCCCGCGTAGGTCCCCAGCCGCCGGTTGTCCGCGATGCCCATGACGAAGTAGAAGACGGCCAGCCCCGCGCTGACGGAGGGGAGCACGTAGCCCCAGCTCCATCCGTGCCAGCCGGTCATCCAGTCCCAGGGCAGGCAGAGCAGCACGGCGATGATGCTCTCCCAGAGGATGATCTTGGCGATGTTCTTCCGCTTTCTGGCTCCCACGTTGACGGTGATCCAGGCGCAGACCGTCCCAAGCACGATCATGGTGAAGATGGGCATATGGGGCAGGTAGAGCAGGTGGATCGCCGCGGCCACCAGCAGGATCACGATGGCGGCGAAGGTGGAGATGCGGAAGATCAGGTCGTAATTTCGCCGGGCGGGAATCACCGGAAAGATCCCGGCGGATTCCTCAACCTCCGGGGCATCCGGGAGCACATGGCCGCACAGGGGACAGCGCTTCCGCTCCCCGTCCGTGCGCACGCCGCATACGGGACATCGCTGCATATCAGTTCTCCTCCTTCCGTTCGGTCTCCCCATGGGAATTTATTCTCACTGCCGAAATGCCGGCCCAGGCCGCGCGGAAACCGGCACGCACCGCGTTTCCCATGGAGCGAACATTGGCCCAGACGGCGCTGTAAAAGGGCACCTGTCCCTCCGCGAGGATCTCCCGGGCCAGCCGGTTGGTCAGCGCCGCGCCGATCCCCCGTCCCCGGTACGCGGGCAGGACGTTCACCCCGATCTGCATCATGGACGGGCAGTCCTGCGAGGCTCCGGCCAGGCCCACAAGCACGTCCCCGTCATAAGCTCCCACCGCGATCCTGTCCAGCTGCGGACGCTTCGCGCTGAGGGCGTCGGACCACTCCGGGCGGTACAGGTGGGCGAAATCCGCCGGTCCCAGAAGACGCATCCGGAAGGGACAGCGGCCGTCGAAGCCCTCGATCGCCTCCGGATCGGGGAGGAAAGAGGATACGGCATAGGACACGGCGGCGTCCAGCGGAGCCAGCAGGGCGTCCAGGGCGCGCACACCCTCCGGGGCGAAGAGCTGCCAGAATTCCTCCTCCCGCGCAAACAGGGCCCGCACGCTCTCCGTCAGCGCGGGATCGCAGGTCACCACGGCGTTCGGTCCGTAGGTGGTCACGTCCAGCACCGCCGGCTGGGGGAGATAGACCCGGGCGCCCTTCCGGACGGCGGCGGGGAAAAACCGGTGATCGGGTGCTGAGAAATCCTCCGGGGAGCAGCCGTGATCGACGGCGGACTGCCGAAGGGCGATTTCGCGGATGTCTTCCCTTGTCAGCTTCACGTCCATCCCTCCCCGTCGGCGAACATGGCCGTTTCCCCGTCCTGGGAGGCGGCACAGAGCACGGCGCACCGGGGATCCGCGCCCTTCGCGAGATATTCATACAAAAACCGCACAGCGAACATCAGCGCCGCGCTGCCCTCCGCGTATCCGGACGGAGCCGCATAGACGTTTCCCCTCTCCCGGAAGGCGGCGGCGGTGGCTTCC
>CACWLT010000198.1 GCA_902761695.1 uncultured Ruminococcus sp. | reverse complement strand
CCTTGTAGACCTCATAGACCCGCGGGATGGAGGTGCCGGGGAGAATGTCGTGGAACTGATTCTTCAGAAGGGTCTTATAGAGCTCGTCGTGGTCCTCGTCGGTGGGACGGGCGGCCAGGACGTTCGCCAGCTCCATGCCGTAGAGGGCGATTTCCGTCTTGCGGTTGGTCTTCTTGACGATATGCATCTGGGTCAGGGTACCGCGATGGAATTCCAGATAGAGCTCGCCGTCGTACAGGGGCAGCTTGTCCCGGCGTTCTTCCAGGGTGTGCATGAACTCCGAAGCCGTGGTGGAGCGGATCTCGGGCATGCCCGGCAGGTCCTTGGCCCGCTTCAGATATTCCAGCATGCCGTAGGTGGGACCGCCGCCGCCGTCGCCGAAGCCGTAGGCCACGAGCCGCTGGTCGTTCGACTTCTTGTCCCGGATCTCGTTCACGCAGCCGGTCAGGGTCTGGATGTCGGGGATCAGGTGCATGCGGTTCAGATGGGTGATGACGTCCGTGCCGTCGATGCCGCGCCAGATGAAGGTGTCGGCGGGGAACTGGTTGCAGTCGTTCCAGCTCATCTTGGTGGTGTAGAAGTACTTGACGCCGCTCTCCTGCATAATCTGCGGGATGGCTCCGTTGTAGCCGAAGGTATCCGGAAGCCAGAAAGCGTCGGAGCGGTATCCCAGGTATTTCTCGGTGAACCGCTGGCCGTAGAGGAACTGCCGGACCATGGCCTCGCCGCCGGTGATGTTGCAGTCGCACTCCACCCAGACGCCGCCGTTGGGCTCGTAGCGTCCCTCGGCAACGCGGGCCTTGATGCCCTCGAAGATGTCCGGGTAGTACTGCCGCATCCAGTCAAGATGCAGGGCGGAGGACTGGATGAAGGTGTATTCCGGATAATAATCCATGAGGGTCAGGGCCTCGGCGTAGGTGCGGGCGCATTTCCGGACGGTCTCCGACACGGGCCAGAGCCAGGCGGTGTCCATATGGGAGTGGCCCAGCACGCCGATCTTTCCCCGGGATGCCTCGCCCTGCTTTTTCTCCAGCGCGGGGGCCAGGCATTCCCGCATCTTCGCGCAGGATTCCCGGATCTCCTCCTCGTCCGCGCTGCCGATGTCGCCGATGAGGTAGGGGAAGGCGTTCATGATGCACTCGTGTGCGCGCATGGCGGTGAAGTTCTCGCCGGGCAGCTTCGCGATCTGGAGCACGGTGGAGAGGTCGAAGACGCAGTCCTTCACCAGCTGGTCCATGACACAGAAGCGGATGCCGTTATAGACATGGTCGAACTTGTCGGGAACGGTCTCGTCCCGGCCGTACTGCTCATAGGGCTGGGTGCCGAAGCAGGTGTGGCCGGCGTAGCACTCGAAGGAGAGCTCGATCGTCTCCCCGGCTTTTGCGTCAAAGGAGACGAAGAACGCCGGATGCTGGCCGCCGATGAAGTTGTTCTTGGAGTTGATGATGCCGGCGGGCTTGCCGTTCTTGAAGCAGAGGATCTCCACGGCGTTCGCGTCGGGAATGGCGCAGAGGACCTGCCCGGCGGCGCATTCCGGCACGGTGAGGGTGGTCGTCAGCCAGAGATTTCCCCATTCGTGGCCCCAGGCATATCCGGGCTCCACGGGCTTCATAAGGGATTTGTCCGGAGGGAGACGGAGATGCTCGTCACACTCGTACCCGAGGACGGCATCTGCCTGTCCGACCGGCTTGAGGATATGCCGGGCATACAGCTCCAGCACATTCTCAAACTTCCGGTAGGTGCGTCCGATGTAGGAGGGATTGTTCATGATGCACTTCCTTTTCATGGATTTGGTTCCGTCACAGTATAGCATATCCGCCGGAAGAATGCAAGGAAAATGGGAAAGATACGGGGGATTTCAGGACAAAAACCATGAATTCTGCACAAAAGCCAAAGGATCCTGAGAGTGAAAAAACGTCAACCGGCCCTCTTGACAAAACAGAACATTCGTGCTATAATGCGGCTCAAGCGAATATCCAAAGACTGTGACGAAGACGCGTGCCGGTCACAGTGTTCCTTACAGAGAGTCCGCAGCGGTGGAATGCGGGCGGGACCGAACGGCGCGTATCACTTCCGAGTCGGGAAAGGAAAGGCCTCCTGGCCGAGTAATGATTCCCCGCAGGCGCAGCGTAACAGGCGCAGGACTTGTCGGAGTCCGGAGAGCGGCATAGCGATATGCAATTTGAGTGGTACCGCGGATGATTTTCATTCGTCTCAAGTTTTTTGAGGCGGATTTTTTGTTTTTGTACCGGGCTAACACGTTTCTCCGAACCTCCTCCACCTTTTACCGTTTTTTCGATTCACAGGGTTTGTACGCGGTCCTTCCCGGGCGGCGCCCTCTCCCTTCGGAACCGGAATCGGTAATGCACCAAGAAAAGGAGAAAAACACATGGAATCCATCATCAGAGAAGTAGCCAACCGGATCCGGGAGACCCGTCTGATCTGCGAGATCAGCGAGGAGGAAATGGCGGCCTGCACCGGCGTGACCCTGGAGCACTACCGGGAGCTGGAGGCCGGAGAGGCGGATTTTTCCTTCACCTTCATCTACAAGTGCGCGGCGCGGCTGGGCGTGGACACCACCGATCTTCTGGCAGGCTCCTCCCCGACCCTCGAGGAATACAGCGTCACCAGAGCCGGGGGCGGGCTGCCCATCGCCAGACGGAAGGGATTCTCCTACCGCAATCTGGCGCCGCTCTTCAAGAATAAAATCGCAGAGCCCTTCCTGGTGAAGGCGAAGTTTGTTCCGGCCGAAGCGGAGCAGCCCATCAAGCTCTCCAGCCACGACGGGCAGGAATACGAGAAGGTTTCCGTGGACGGCCATACGGAGATCCTCGGCCCCGGCAACGCCATCTACTACGACAGCTCCAAGCCCCACGGCATGATCGCCTGGGAGGAGGACTGCACCTTCCTGGCCACCACCATCTCCAACGGCGCGCCGGCCTACGATTATCCTGACAACACGGAAGCGACACAAGACATGACGGAAAAAGAAACGGCGGAAAACCACCTCTCCCCCCTGCCGCCCGACCCGGTGGCCCTGCGGTTCATCGAATGCATCGAGGAAAACGGGAAGCTGAAGGAGATCCGCTTCCACAACGAGGACAAGTACAACTTTGCTTACGACACGGTGGACGCCATCGCGGAGAAGACCCCGGACAAGGTGGCCCTGCTCCATCTGGACCACGACAAGAAGGAAACCCGCTTCACCTTCCGGGATATCTCCCTCCTGTCCAACCGGGCGGCCAACTATTTCGAGTCCCTGGGCATCCGGCAGGGGGACACCGTCATGCTGGTGCTGAAGCGCCACTGGCAGTTCTGGATCGCCTCCATCGCCCTGCACAAGCTGGGGGCCGTCGCCATCCCCGCCACCCACATGCTGGTTGAGCACGACTTTGAGTACCGCTACAAGGCCGCCTCCGTGAAGGCCGTCGTCTGCACCGGGGACGGAGCGACCGCCATGCACGCGGAAAACGCCGAAAAGCTGGTGGAGCAGGACATCATCAAGATCATGTGCCACGGCGAGCGGGAGGGCTGGCATTCCTTCGACCGGGAGTTCATGGATTACCCGGACACCTTCGAGCGGAGAATGAGCGCCTGCGGGAACGAGACCATGTACATGCTCTTCACCTCCGGCACCACGGGCTATCCCAAGATCGCGGCCCACAGCTACAAATACGCCCTGGGTCACTACATCACCGCCCGGTACTGGCACAACGCGGACCCGAACGGCATCCACTTCACCATCTCCGACACGGGCTGGGGCAAGGCGCTCTGGGGCAAGCTCTACGGCCAGTGGCTCTGCGAAAGCTGCGTCTTTGCCTACGACTTCGACAAGTTCGACGCGGATGATATCCTGCCTCTCTTCAAGCGGTACAACATCACCACCTTCTGCGCGCCTCCCACCATGTTCCGCTTCTTCATCAAGGCCGGGATCGAGAAATACGACCTCTCCAGCCTGAAGCACACCACCATCGCGGGGGAAGCGCTGAATCCGGAGGTATTCTACAAGTTCAAGGAATACACCGGGCTGTCCCTGATGGAGGGCTTCGGCCAAACCGAGACCACCCTGGTCATCGGCAATTTCGTGGGCGACACCCCGAAGCCGGGCTCCATGGGCCATCCGTCCCCGCTCTTTGACGTGGATATCGTGGATCCCAACGGCAAATCCTGCGACGTGGGCGAGACCGGCGAGATCGTGGTCCGGACATCGAATAAAGCGCCCTGCGGCCTGTTCAAGGGCTACTTCCGCAATGAGGAGGCCACGAAGGAAGCCTGGCACGACGGCATGTACCACACCGGCGACACGGCCTGGCGGGATGAGGACGGGTACTTCTGGTATGTGGGCCGGATCGACGACGTGATCAAGTCCTCCGGCTACCGGATCGGGCCCTTCGAGATCGAGTCCGTCATCATGGAGCTGCCCTACGTGCTGGAATGCGCCGTCACCGCCGTTCCCGACGAGATCCGCGGTCAGATCGTCAAGGCCACGGTGGTGCTGGTGAAGGGCAAGGAGGGCTCCCCCGAGCTGGTGAAGGAGATCCAGACCTACGTGAAGGAGCACACCGCGCCTTATAAGTACCCCCGGGTCGTGGAGTTCATGGACGAGCTGCCGAAGACCATCAGCGGCAAGATCCGCCGGGTGGAGCTGCGGAAGAGAGCGGAAACGAAGGCATGATCCGTCCCGCGCTGAGGAAGGAAAGGAGTACGACATGAACAGGGAAGAGCTTGACGCGCTCTTTGAAAAATGGATCCGGAAGCTGCGGATCACCCCTGGCTGGGATGCGGCGCTGGAGCTTGTGGAGGATCCGGACTGGCGGAAAACCGGGGACATCAAAATCGACTGCGACGACCGCAAGGCCGTTGTCATGCTGAACTTTCTGAATCCCCGTAATGCGAATCTGGAGGAGGTGCTGGTGCACGAGCTCTTCCATCTGAAGCTGTATCCGCTGGATCAGGTGACGGAATCCCTGGTCGCGGCGAGCTTTGAGGAGGGAAGTCCCGCCCGTGAATTCGCCATGACGCAGTTCATGACCTCGCTGGAGCAGACCGTGGAGGAGCTGGCGAAGTGCTGGCTGCTGGAATTCGGCGATGACCGGGAGCTGTCCTTCGGGCGGTGCCGGAGTATGAAGTCCTTCGACGAGCTCTATGACGGGCTGAAGAAGCTGGAATAAACCAAAAGGAAGCAGAGGGAACGGTAAGGTTTCTTCTGCTTTTTTCACGGGAACAGAGAAGACGCCGGATAAGCCGCCGACACGTACAGCGGGAGAAATTTTTGCGATTTCTCCCATTTTTCCGTTGAAATCACGACTGAAATCGTGTATAATATTCCTATACTCATCATTGATAAAGGAGCCGGGCCTTGAGAATCGTCTTTTTCGATCTGGACACCCTGCGGCCGGACCATCTGGGCTGCTACGGGTATTTCCGCAACACCTCCCCCAATATCGACTCCATCGCGGCCGAGGGCGTGCGCTTTGACCGGTATTACTGCTCCGACGCCCCCTGTCTTCCTTCACGGAGCGCCCTGCAGTCCGGTCTGTTCGGCATCCACAACGGCGCGGTGGGACACGGTGGAACGGCCGGGGATCAGTCCCTCGAGGGAGAGAGCCGCGGCTTCCGCACGGAGTTCGCCCGCACCAATCTCTTCCATCAGTTCCGACGGGCGGGTCTTCACACGGTTTCCATCTCCACCTTCGCCGAGCGGCACACCTCCTACTGGTTCTACGGCGGCTTCCACGAAATGTACAACTACGGCACCGGCGGCGGAGAGCGGGCGGATCAGATTTCCCCCATCGCCGTCGACTGGATCGAGCGGCACGGGAAGGAGGACAACTGGTTTCTCCACATCAACATGTGGGACGCTCACACCACCTACCGCACCCCCGCCGAGTTCGGCAATCCCTTCGAGGGCGACGACTTCTTCGACCACACCTGGATGACCCAGGAGCTCATCGACGAGCAGCGGAAGGAAGCCTCCCCCCACGGCGTCCATGAGATCGGCATGTACAACAACACGCCCCTGCCCGACTATCCCCGCCAGCCCATGGAGGTGCGGGACATGGACGAATACCGGAAGCTGGTGGACGGCTACGACTGCGGCATCGCCTTCATGGACATGCACATAGGGTATATTCTGGACGCGCTGCGGCGGGCCGGGGTGTACGACGACGTGTCCTTCATCATCACGGCGGACCACGGGGAGAACATCGGGGAGCTGAACAGCTATTCCGAGCACTCCACTGCGGACAATATCACCTGCCGCATCCCCATGATCGTCAAGTGGCAGGGCGGCATGAAGGGCATCTCCGACTCCAGCCTCCGCTATAACGTCGACCTGGCGCCCACGATCGCCGATCTCTTTGGGCTTGAGCCCGCGAAGATCTGGGACGGGGAAAGCTACGCCGACACCATCCGGGAAGGGAAGAGCGTTCCCCGGGAATACCTGGTTCTCTCCCAGATGGCCCATGTCTGCCAGAGAAGCGTCCTCTTCGGCGACTGGCTCTGGATGAGAACCTACCACGACGGCTACCACAACTTCCCCCGCGAAATGCTCTTCAACATCCGGGAGGATTTTCACGAGGAGCACAACGTGGCAGAGGAGCATCCCGAGATCTGCGACCGGGCGGCCCATTATCTGCTGGACTGGTTCGACGAAAACATGATGTCCTCGAGGAGCGGTCACGATCCCATGCAGACGGTGCTCCGGGAGGGCGGCCCCTTCCACACCCGCGGGGAGCTGGCCGGATATGTGGACTATCTCCGTCGAACCGACCGTGCGGAGGAAGCAGAAAGACTCATCGCCCGTCACCCCGACGAGCTGTGATACGGACCCCGGCGGCCCGGCCCCGTCATTATTAATCCATCACTACTTTTTAAGGAGGTAACCATGCCCGAATTCATTACGACCTTCATCAACGAGTACCTGGTCAGCTACGTGCTCAAAATCATCCTGGCGATCCTCGTGCTCATCATCGGCTTCGCCATCGCGAAGTGGCTGGGCAATAAGCTCTCGAAGAGCAAGATGCTCGCGAAGGCTGACCCCAACACCCAGAACCTCATCGGCAACATCGTCAAGACCGCCGTCCGCGTGGTGGTGATCCTCACCGTCGTCATGATCCTCGGCGTTCCCCAGTCCGCGGTCATCGCCGTGCTGGGCTCCTGCGGTCTGGCCATTGGTCTGGCGCTGCAGGGCGGCCTGTCCAACATCGCGGCGGGCATCGTCATCATGATCTGCAAGCCCTTCCAGGTGGGCGACTTCATCATCGCCGGCGACATTTCCGGCGTGGTGCAGGAGATCGGCCTGTTCTACACCAAGATCACCAGCCCCGACAATCTGGGCGTCACCGTGCCCAACACCACCCTCTCCGGCGCCACCGTCACCAACCTCTCCTCCGAGGAGACCCGCCGTGTGGACTTCGACCTGAACGTCGGCTACAACACCGACATCGAGCTGGTCCGCAAGGTTCTGCTGGCCGTGGCTCAGAGCAACAATCTGGTCCTGAAGGATCCCGCCTCCGAGGTCTTTGTCCATCAGCACGGTCAGTACGCGCTGGGTGTGAAGCTCCGCGTGTGGGTAAAGCCCGCCGACTATTGGACGGTTTACTTCGACATGTGGGAAGACGTGAAGGTTGCCTTCGACAAGTTCGGCATCCAGATCCCCTACCAGGTCATCAACGTCAACGTGGACAACACGAACGACTGATATCCCGCTCGGATTTCATAAGGACTCTTCCGGACTCCCGGGAGGGTCCTTTTTTGACCGCAACCAAACGGGGGATTTGCCGCCGTGCTGTCTCTCCGGAAGAGAATTCTTCCATTTTCCCTCCATTGACTCCACCGCAGGTTTCATGTATACTGTTCTCACAAGGCCGGACTTGAATCGATTGGAAACGAGGATAACCTAAATGAAGGAAATAAAACCGGGCGGGCGGATACTTGCCCTCAGGACGGAGAAAGGGTTGACGCAGGAGGCCGCGGCGGACGCGCTGGGGGTTTCCAATAAGACCTTTTCCAAATGGGAGACAAACGCCGCCATGCCGGATGTGGAGACTGTGGTCAGACTGGCGGAATTCTTCGGCGTGACGGTGGACAGTCTGCTGGGGATCGGAGCGGACAGGGAAATGCAATTTGAGGATGCGGTACGGAAGAAATTTGAAGCCGAACCGGACAATCCGGCGGACGCTCTTCTCCGGATGCAGCAGGCTATGGTTCACGCGTCGATGCAGTTTCTTTACAATGATTCCCGGCAGATGGCCAGGCCGGTTCCGACGGAGAAATACGGGGAGTTTCCCCGCCGGGTGGTATCCAGCCGGGGCGTCTATGAGCTGACTGTGAACTCGAAGGCTGTCAACTTCGCCCTGACGCTGTTCCGCAGCGAGGAGGACTTCGGCTGGCTGAAGGAGGAGGACAAGCTGGCGGGCATCGCGTCTCTCTTTGCCTTCCTGTCCGATCCTGAC
>CACWLT010000197.1 GCA_902761695.1 uncultured Ruminococcus sp. | reverse complement strand
TTTCTTCCATATCAGATTGTCTCCATATTGTATTGATCGCTCATCCGGGTTGCGAAGCCGGTCCGGAGAACCGGGCGGCACGCGCTAATCGCCTTCTCCGGGGCTGCCCAGGGCGTCCGTCACGCCGGCGGTCAGGCTGTCGATGGTGGCGATGACCCGGCGGTAATCCATCCGCGTGGGGCCGATGATGCCGATGGCGCCCACGGGACGGCCGTTCTGGGTGACCGTCTTGAAGACCAGGGTGGAATTGTCCATGACCTTCACCACGTTCTCCCGGCCGATGAAGACCTGCACGTGGTCGTCCTTCCGGGCCTCGTCGGAGAGCACCTCCAGGAGGGTCTCCTTTTTCTCGAACAGGGCCAGCAGCTCGCGGAGCCGGTCCATGTCGTAGTAGTCCGGGAAAGCCAGCAGCTTGTTGATGCCCTCGAAGCGGAGCTCGCCGCCGTCGAACACGGAAATGGTCTCGCAGATGGCCTTGACCACGGGGCTCACGAGAAAATCGTACTCGCCCATGGCCCGTTCCATCTCCATCAGGATCGGCATGGTCATTTCGTCCGCCGTGAGGCCCGTCAGCCTTGCGTTGAGCACGCCCGCCAGAAGCATGGCCGCCTCCGCCGGGATGGTGCGGTTCGAGCGGATATACTTGGTTTTCACCACGCCGCCGATGAGCATGATGAGCACCGCCGTGGTCTCGTCCAGCCGCATGATCTCGAACCGGTTCACGGTGATCCGGGCCTGACGGGGCTTCACGGACAGGGCAGTGTAGTTGGTCAGCTTGGCCGCCAGAGCTGCCGCCGTCTGCATGATGGCGTCCAGCTCCCGCTGCTTCTGCCGCAGGGCCGCGCGCAGCTCGTCAATCTGGTTCTGTGTCAGATTGTACCGGTCGATGAGCTGGTCCACATAAAAGCGGTACCCGGCCTCCGAGGGGATGCGTCCCGCCGAGGTGTGGGGCTGTTCCAGATACCCCATCTCCTCCAGCTCCGCCATCTCGTTGCGGATGGTAGCAGAGGAGCAGGCGATCTGCTTATTCGTCGTCAGAAACTTGCTGCCGACGGGCTCACCGTGGGCAATGTGCGCGTCCACGATAGCCTTCAGAATCAGCTTCTTCCGTTCGTTCAGCTTTCCGTCGCCGCTCATTGCCACGCCTCCCTCCGTCTGCGGTGATGCAGCCTTCGCTGAATTAGCACTTGAATCATTTGAGTGCTAACCTGTGCCTATAATGTACCATTTTCGGGCCGTGCATTCAAGAACATACTGTTAAAAATTTGTTAATAAATAGTGAATTGGACAGTTAAATGAAAAAACAGCGGAATTTCGTTAGCATTCCGCTGTCAGGTTTGTTCATTCTGCTCTGCACGCCCGCTCCGGGTTCACCGCGGGGTCCGCTTCCGGTGAAAAAGACCGCAGCCCAGGATGACGGCGGCGCCTCCCGTGATTGCTGCGGCCTGCTGGAAGCTCTTCGTTCTGATCCGGTCTCCCGTTTTCGGGGAGGTATCGCCGGATCCCGATCCACTGCCGGGCTTCTGTGCCGTGCCCGGGACGGGTTTGTCAGCGTCCCTCACCGCCGAGGCTGTATCGCCGGTCTTTTCGGCATATCCGCAGCCGTTGACTAGCCACACGTCGGTGATGGCAGCGCCGTCGTTCCGCACCGCAAAGCCCATGGACTCCTGGGCGATCTTCAAAAGGTCGGAGGACTCCAGGGTACAGGACACGTCCCCCGCCGTGAGCTTCACCCGGTAGAACGCGCCTGCCTCCACGGGGATCTCGACGGTGACGGATCTGCCCTTCCGGATGGCGTCCATCACAGCCGGGTCGGGATCCGGGAAGCCGTCCACGGTGCCGGTGGAGCGGATGACCACGGAGGTGATGTTGGAGGGCTCTTCCCCGCGGCAGTTCACCAGGAAGGAAAGGGAGCCGTTCTCCATGCCGCTCTCCGTAAAGCGGAAGGTGAACTCCGCCGTATAGGAGGGACCGTGCTTCACGGAAGGCATGATCACATAGGCCCGGCCGCCGTCCATGCACCGGATCTGCAGCGCGCCGTCCTTCACCGCGACCGTTGCGCTCTCAGCCGTGGAGGTGCCGGTGGTGAAGCCGCTCTTATTATAATCGGAAAGATCCGCGAAGGACTGATGCCAGAGGATCTCGCCCGCCGTCATCTTCTCGTTCCATTCGGCTGCCGTCCCCGGACAGACAAAAAGGGACATCAGCAGAAGAAACACGGACAATAGCAGCGCAATCCTTCTCATAAGTCCCTCGGCAGCGGTTCGATTTCATCTATATTATAGGCGCATTTATCTCCCGCGTCAAGAGCTCCGAAGGAATTTCCGACCGTTTTTTTCAAAATTCACCACATGGCGACGGGTGTAGTCGACGAAGGGCAAAAAAAGAACTCCCCGCATACGGGAAGCTCTTTCGCACCCGCCCTGAGGGATTTGAACCCACGACCATCGGAATCGGAATCCGGTACTCTATCCGGGCTGAGCTAAGGGCGGTCAGCAGATTGTATTATAGCACAGCCTCCCGGTTTTGTAAAGAGGTTTTTGAAAAAAATCCCGGAAAAAACCGGGCCAAGCCGGGCCGTCCTCCTCCTTGCAATTCAGCCCGGGATATGGTACAATGGCGGAAAAGCACGGAAGGCGAGGGTTTTCAATGGATACGCTTCTGCTGGCGGACGGCCACAATCTCCTTTTCCGCATGTTCTACGGCATGCCGGATCATTTCCGCACCCGGGAGGGCGTCCGGTACAACGCGGTTTACGGCTTTCTGAACGCTATGGCCGCCGTCATGGATGAGCTGGAGCCCACCCACGCTCTGGTGCTCTTCGACACGGAGGACTGCGGGGAACGCCGCTCCCTCTCCGCAGACTACAAGGCCAACCGCCCCGACTGGTCGGAGGTCCCCCCGGACGAGCTGCCCTTCACCCAGCTGCCCGCCATCCGCCTGGCCCTGGACGAATGCGGCATTCCCCACGCGGACGCCCGGGGATGCGAGGCCGACGATCTGATTGCCTCCTACGCCCTCTCCGTCGGGGACGGCTGCCGGGTCATGATCCTCTCCACCGACCGGGATTACTGGCAGCTGATCGGGGAGCGGGTCTCCGTGGTCCGGTATCAGAACGGCTTCTGCGACACGGCGACACCGGACACGGTCATGGAGAAGTTCGGCGTGCGACCCGATCAGTTCGCCGACTGGAAATGCCTGGTGGGGGACGCCTCGGACAACATCGCTGGAGCGCCGGGTGTAGGGCCGAAAACCGCCGCAGCCCTCCTCGCGCAGTTCGGCTCTCTGGACAGCCTGATGGAGCGGCTGGAGGAGGTGCCCCGTCCCAGAATCCGGGAGGCCCTCCGGGACTGTCGGGAGCGCATGGAACTCAACCGGCGGCTGATCCGGCTGGAGGGTTCCTCTCCCCTGCCCCGTCCCATGGCGGAGCTGGCCTGCGCACCCCTGTTCCCGCGGAATCTCATGGCGCTGGCCAGGGAGTCGGCGGCGCGGGCGGCGGAGGCGGAAGGTCAATAAGGCGCACCACACTTGTATATATGTGGTGAAAATTAACGCAGACTGCGGATTTTGTCTGCATATCGGCAGCTGTTTTCAACTATTTATTCATTTCCGTGTGCAAATTTTCTGTACACGGACTCTTTTTTTCATTGACTTTACTTTCCGCCGATGGTATAATGAGCGCAGACAGGCCAACCGAAGGGCGAGTGTTTCCCGGAAACGGAGAGCGATCGGCGGCCCGTCCATTCATCCGGCGGCGGGATCAATCTGCCGCAGTCCATCATCATGGAGGTACACTTATGAAGAAGATCCTCTCCATTCTGCTGTCCGTCTTCATGCTCGCGGCTCTGGCAGCCACTGCCGGCGCTGTGGTTATGACATGGGATGAGAACGACCAGACGTGGTGGTCCCCGGAATTCGACTATAACATCGATCCCGGCACCACGGACGAGTACATCGTCGTTCTGGAGGACGGCACGGTCAGCGGCAATCAGGGCGGCCCCTCCTGGAACCCCGATTCCGCCTCCACCCCCACCGGGCTCGCCGAACAGCCCATCGAATCCTCTCTCATCACCAACCTGAATCCCGGCTGGTACGAGGCCGCGTTCTTCGACATCGGCGAGGACTGCACCGGGGCCGAGGGCAAGATCGCGCTGATCTCCCGCGGTTCCTCCACCTTCACCGTGAAGAATGAAAACGCCAAGGCCGCCGGCGCCTTCGCCGCCATCATCATGAACAACGGCAACGGCGAAACCATCGACGACACCACCTACTTCATGGAAGGCAACAATGGGGCCATCGGCATGTACGAAGACTACGAGATCATGCCGAACTGCTCCGTCTCCACCGACGTCTCCATCCGCATCCTCGCCCAGATGTACGGCATCTCCCTGGCGGATGCTTACGACGCCGTTCTGAACCTCCAGATCGAGGGCGTCTCCGGACTGGACATCGGCAAGACCACCCACGTCTTCCTGGGCACCATGGCGGACTATGAACAGATCGGCGCGTACGACGCCTCCAAGCTGATCACCGCCGAGAACGCCCTGAAGGCCGACGCGGTCAAGCCCGGCTCCACCGAGGCTCCTCCGCCGCCGGAAGTGAGCGCCGAAGCGCGTGAGATCCCCGAAGGAGCGGCTCTGAAGAACGACGGCAAGTCCTATGACGACGCCGAATCCGCCGCGGCTGCTCTGGGCACCCAGCCCATCATGAGCTACTCCTACGTGAGCGGTACCTCCGGCAACGGCGGCGAGGGCGCGATGAACCTCTGGGACAACGACACCGCCACCAAGTTCTGCACCGCCAACTTCCCGGCCATCTCCATCGCCAAGACCGACGCTCCCGTATCCGTCAACGGCATCATCATGGCGACGGCCAACGACAACGCCTCCTACAACGGCAGAAACCCCAACGAATGGGCCATCTTCGGTTCCGCTGACGGTGAAAACTGGACCGTCGTGGCGCAGGGCGACGACTCCTTCTTCGACGAAACCAACTTCACCTACTACGCCGCCTCCATCGATCCCACGGCGGAGTATCAGTTCTTCCAGTTCCAGGCGACCGGCACCGACTCCGGCACCTTCCAGGTCTCCGAGCTGGTTCTCTGCTCCTCAAGCGCTCCCGCCGCACCCGCCGATGCCGCCGAGATCAACGACGGCGCGGTGGAGGTAAGAGGCGAATACCGCTTCTACACCGAGCAGCCCGAGATCAAGGGCGAACTGCTGGTGGACGTCAACTCCGACATGGACGAGATCTCCGGCTACAACGGCGAGATCGGCGTGAACCTCCACAACCTGGCGTCCGGCGGCTCCGGCTACTGCTGCAAGATGGACACCAGCGTGTGGTACGACTTTGAGGCTCCCGCCGACGGCACCTACCTCTTCATGATCGAATATGTGGCCCGTGAGGGAGCCGAGCGCGGCACCGACTGGGCGCTGGACGATCCCGAGGGAAAGAACCGCCACTACATCGACCTGATGGAATCCATGGACCACACCTTTGTGCTGTCCACCTTCGAGACCACCAAGGGCAAGCACAGCTTCTACGTCTACGCCCCCACCGGCATGGACGACAGCACGCTGAAGTCCTGCGACACCTACTGGGTGTATGTGTACTACATTCCGGACGGACTGGCCGCCGCTCTTCCGACGGTTGAGGCCGC
>CACWLT010000196.1 GCA_902761695.1 uncultured Ruminococcus sp. | reverse complement strand
CCCTCCTCGTTCCTGTCCGCGATCCGCTCGCCCGCGCCGAAGTACATGGAGATGGGGGCGTTGCCGGCGATGGACAGTCCCCAGGTGTCGTCCAGCGTCATCCTTCCGTCGCCGTCCGAATCCCGGGAGACCGCGAGGGCCAGCTCCTTCACCTTGTCGAGCGTCCAGCGGTGTTCCCTCACCAGCTCGTAGGGATTCTCGAGCCCGTGATCCGCGATCATGGCCTTGTTGAAGAACATGACCATGGTGCATTCGTTGTCCAGAATGGCGATATCCCCCGTGGTGATGAAGAGCTTGTTCGCGATGAGCAGATTCTCGTTGGCCCGCTGATCCCACCAGGTCTTCTCCAGATCCAGCCACGGCACGTCGTGCAGGTCCAGCAAAAGCCCCTCCGTCGCCAGGGGAATTGTGGAGTTGATGTAGGGCATCACCACGTCGTAGATATCCTCGTCGGCCTTTATGGAGTTGCGGGCGATGTTGTTGCAGTCGGGCTCCTTGGTCTCCGCGATCCGCACGTCCAGAAGCTGCTCGAGCTGCGTGTTCCGGGTAAAGACCGCGTCGTTGATGAGGGTGCCGTTCAGCTCCTCGGCGTAGATTTCGTAGCTGGTGTACCAGTCAAAGCCCAGGTGCTTGTTGTCGAGGAACATGACCTCGGCCCCGTCAAAGGTCTTGTCCGGGAGTGTCGCACGGATCTCTTCCTCCTCCGTCTCCGCCGCGGCCTCCGTTTCGGCGATTGGCTGCACCTCGGTTCCCGCCGCCGTTTCCTCGGAAGCGGTCTGACCGCAGGATACGGCCGCCCCGGTCATGAGTGCCGCCAGCATCAGACAGATCAGCCTGCGCGTTTTCTCTTTCATCGGGTAAATCCTCCTCTCCGCTCTGTGTCCGGTTCTTTATTGTTCCGCGGCGCATTTTTCCAACACCGCCGGAAGCATCAGGCCCATCAGGATCTCCGCGTCCGTCCAGCCGGATTCGCTGCAGCAGGCCGCCCAGCCCACGTCATGGGGACAGCCGTACGCCTCGTTCAGCTCCAGATCAAAGGCCCGGCACCAGGAGCCGTCGGTCCGGGGATCCGCCGAGCGAAGCTGGGACCGCAGGAAGAACGCCGCCGCGTCGCGCCAGAGATCGTAAAACATCCGGTCCCCGGTGACGTGCCACGCGTACGCGAAGCCTATGGGCAGCCAGTTGACGGAATACAGCAGGTCGGATACGGGATCTCCGTTTTCCGTCAGCAGGGAGCATTCGCCCCGGGATTCTCTGGAACAGTTGGCCTTGTATCCCGTGTCCCATTCGCACCAGCCGCCGGTGGGATGGCGGTGTGTTTCCAGATCCGCCGTCACCTTGTAGAGCATATCCCGGTGCTTCTCTTCCCCCGTCGCGCCGTACAGGGCGGCAAGAGGCAGGATCAGGCGGCACAGTTCCTCCGTCTCGCTCTGCTCCCGCCGGGTGTCCGGATAGAGGCCCATGATGGTTTCCAGTCCCCGCCGGGCCGTGTCGAGATAGACGGGATTGCCCCCGTGGCGATATGCCAGAAGAAGCGCGGCGTGATAATAAGCGTTGTAGTGCGCGGAGGGTGTCCCGTGCTCCGCCTCAGCCAGCTTCCGGATCCCTTCCTTGTTCAGATTAGGCGCGTCCGTGCGGGATACCCGGCATCCGTCCCGGGCCGTGGTCTTTACAAGGAAGTCGAGCGCGCGGCAGACGTCCGGGAACCGCTCCTCCTTCCCGAGAAATAGGCATTCGTAGAGCGCCGGAAGGATCGCCCTTGCCGCGTCGTCCTGATAGCAAACCTGCCAGGCCGTGTGGGTCCAGCGCATCATCCCGTCGAACAAGCCGCCCTTCACCTGCATGGGACCGAAGACGAAGTCCGCGAGATTGTCCGCAGCCGCTTCGGAAACGGGATCCCCCGTCAGGGCCGCGTAAAACCGGAAGGCCCCCGCCGCCTCGCCGCAGCAGTCCGTCCTCACCGCATCCGCCGGAGCCTGCACGCCGTCGGGGCCGATGTTGTGGCGCAGCCCTTCCCGGATGCCGCCGCGCCCCTCGTCAATCAGAAATCCCGTGAGCCAGCGCATGCCCCGCTCCACGGACTCATCCCGGGCGGAGGCAAAGACCTCGTCGTCCGTCAGATCCGCGTCCGTCCCGAACCGCACGACCGGCTCCGGCATGAAGGCGGGCTCCGCTCCCGTGATCCAGCGGGCAATGTAGACAATCAGCTTCCGCCATGCCTCCCGGGGAGCGAACCTTGCGCGGTTGAAATTGCGGATCTCGAAGGAGCACATCATCACCGTGTCCCCGACGGTCCAGAGGCCCGCGCCGCTGTCCTTCAGAATCTCATCATGATCAGCATCAAGGTGCCGGTGGGCGATAACGTGATCCCGGTAGACCAGAAGGGGCCTCATGCCGGGGATGGGATACCAGGGCTGCATCATCCGGTTGGCCATGTCATCCAGCAGATCCCCCATGGCAAGACCGGGGATCCCGCCGTCCTCCGGATCGTACACCGCCACAAGCCGCCGCCGGGTGGTGTCCGCCCCGTCCGCCGAATAGATGCCGTCCCAGCTGTTCAGGGCCTCGGTGAAGAGCCGCTTCCCTTTTCCGTTTTCCTCCTCCAGCCGCACTCTGAGCCGGGGATCGGGAATCTTCCCGTCCGCCAGCACGCAGAAGGCGTCGTAACCGGTGAGATCGGCCTCCACCGCGTCCTCGAGCGTCATCATCGTCACCTCGGCGCAGCTTTTCAGCACATCACTCAGATCGGACGGGCCGTCGGTCAGTATCAGGCATTTCGTGGGCATTTTATCTTCCTCCTGGTTTATGCTTTTCCGGCAATGATCCGTCCCAGCTCCTCGCTGAGAATCCGGCGGCTGTCGTCGTCCACCAGACTGAACCGGTTGCCGTCGTTGGGCGTGCTGAGATAGTTCCAGACGCAGTACGGGATCCCGTGCTCCCGGAGAATGGCAATCACGTCCCGCATCCAGTTTTCCCGCCATGCGAGCTTCGCGTGCCGGATGGTGCCGAACTCCCCGCACCACAGGATCTTGTCCGGATGCTCCGCCGCAAAATCGAGAGCCGGCTGCAGGGCGTCCCGCATGAACCGGATATCCATGCGCTCGTATCCCGGGTAGGCGTTTTCGTTCCCCCACACCGTCCGGTGAAAGTCCCGGTACCGTTCGATATCCCCGGGATAGGGCATGTCCCGGTTGTAGTAGAGCTGGGGAGCCTGGAGCACGCCCCGCTGATGAGTGAACTCGTGCGGCGCGTACATGTGGAAGGTGTAGACCACGTGGGGATCGTCGAAGATCCGCAGGTGCTTCAGCATGGGCGGGTTGTTCCAGCAGGTCGGCCCGATGATGATCGTCCGCGCCGGGTTGAGGGACCGGATCGCCTCGATGGTGTCCCCGGCAAGTCGGTTCCATTTCTCCGGATCCACGTCCCGTACCTCGTTCAGCAATTCAAAGGCCACATCCGGCCTGTCCGAGAACCGCCGCTCCATCTCCGTCCACAGGGCAATGAACCGTTTCTGCAGCTCCGGATCGTCCAGAAGCTGCACCTCTTCTTCAATGTCGCAGTAGTTCCCCACCGCCTTGTGAAGGTTGAACACCGTATGGAGACCGTATTTTTCGCACCATCCGGCGAAATCCTCCAGCAGATTGAAGATCTCCTCCCGGTACCGGTACGGCGCCTCCTCCAGCACGATCTGATCGAATCCCAGCCGGATGTGGTCCATCCCCAAAGAGGCGATGCAGGCCGCGTCCTGCTCCGTGATGTAAGAGGCGAAATGCTCCATGTCCCCCACGGTGATGGGCAGCCTCCACTTGTCCGGCAGAACATTGAACCGCTTGTAGTTGGTCAGCCAGCCGCCGATGCCCATGCCGCGCTCGAAGCCGGTAAATGTCTTCATCGCGTATCACCCCTCCAGCAGATCCAGCGCGTTCCCCCGGCTGATTTTCTCATAGGCGGTATAGGAAATCTTCCCCTTCAGCATCGCCTCGTCCAGGAAGGCGGACAGCTTCATCATGGGGCTGTGCATGTTTCCCGGCGCGCAGATGTCCGTGCCGAAATAAAGCTGATCCTGAAATTCCTCGAGAAACGCCCAGCCGAACTCCGGGTCCCGTGTGACGGCGTTGTACCCGGACCCAGCGGACAGATCCCCTCTGAGGTTCGGGTATTTCCGCAAGAGCTCCGGGATCCTTCCGGGGACTACCTTGCCCGTGGGATAGCCGTTCCTCGATTCCTCGTCGACCTGCCCTATCTCCGCCCAGAATTTCTGGGAATGACCGAAGAACAGCAGCTTCGGGAACATCCCGAGAACCTTTTCCAGCCGGGGCAGGCCCAGATCATCCACGATGCCGTAATCCCGTCCCAGGTTTCCGATATGGAACAGCACCGGCATGGAGCAGGCCTCGCAGTGGCGGAAGAGGTTGAGCATCATGGGATCGTCGAAATACCGGTTCTCGCTGACCTCCCCGACGCCCTTCGCCCCGGCGGCCTTGTACTGGTTCAGATACCAGGAGAGATCGGCGTCCGGCGCGTTTTCCCCGGCGGCGCAGGACAGCGGGGCGAACCACCATCCGAAGGTCTCCGGGAAATCCCGCACCATATGGACGGCCTCCCGGGGCGAGCAGATGTCCGAGGAGCCCTCCGCGTAGCACCCGTCCGGCAGCAGAACGCCCCGCTCGATACCGTAGGCGTCGTAAATCGCCCGGATCTCAGCCGGGGTACAGAAGCCCTCCCCGTTCCGCCGCCGCACCATCACCTCCGGCACGGCGTGCACGTGTATGTCGATCTTTGGCAGGATTTTCATGGGGATCCCCCCTCACGGTATTATTATACACAACTTCATTATAGCATGCCCTCCCCGGGTTTGCAAGGGGAATGACGGGATAATTCTCCCATGCGGAGCAAGCAAAAACGCCGACTGGAAATAATCGGCGTCTTTGTCCCAGAGTTACGGACGGATCAGGGGTTGGTCCCGATTGTCGGCCTGATAGTGGAAGCAGGCGTTGTACTGCACGTATTTTGCAAAGAGAAAGAGGGGGAGGATCCGCTCGTTGGGATAATAGTAATACAGGATCTTATCCTCTCCGTTTATGGTGACGTCCGCCCCGTTCACCATTCCAAGCGTCTCAAGATCCCGGGTGACGCCTTCCAGCTCCTCCGAAGGGATCGAAAGTTCCCTCGCCAGCCTTGTCGGTTCAAAAAGATACCCTCTTCTCTGCCGCAGAAGGAACAGAACCGCTCTCGTTGTGGCGGGATGTCCCAACGCTACAAACACCGCCCATATCGCTTCCCCGTCCCCGACGGCCTCTCCCCAACCTTTCTCCGGCTCGGGGAAGACGGCACAGAAGGGAGCCTCGGGTTCGCACGAAATCTCCGTGAAACCGCGGTTGTCCATGATGACGGACATGCCCTCCCCGACCGGAACCGGATCAAATTTGCCGAACATGGCGGCTTCCACGGTCCAGAAGATCCGCCGGAGAAGCTCGAAGGGCCGTCCGGCGTCCCCACTCTGCTCCCGCATGACCAGATCCGCCACCGCAACGAGCACATCCCGCTCCGTCAACCTGGCGTTGCCGAAGAGCAGATCGAGGGACACATCAAGTTCGTTGGCCAGAGGAAGCAGCAGCTCGGCGTCCGGATAGCTCTCATTGTTCTCCCATTTGCTCACCGCCTGGGAGGAAACG
>CACWLT010000195.1 GCA_902761695.1 uncultured Ruminococcus sp. | reverse complement strand
CTCCTGCGCTTCCTGTCTCCGTTCCTTCGTCTCGAAGTTCTCCACCCGCCGGTCGATGAGGCCGTAGAACACGTCGTCGCTGGTGTAGATCGCGCTTCCGGGAGCGATACCCCGGTTCCCCGCCGTTTCCCATTTGCACATCCGCTCGATGTACTCATGGAAAAAAGGGCTGGTGTTGAAGGGCGTGATCCGGGGCAGGTTCAGGGATTCGGCGATGAGGTTGAGCAGCGTGGACTTTCCGCTCCCGTTCCCGCCGCAGAAGATCGTCACCTCGGAGAATTCGATCCGCCGCAGCTCCTTGTATGGGAAAATGCCGTAGGGGTATTCGTGGGGATGGGGATTGCCTCCCGCCTTCCGGGACCAGTACCGCTCCGCCCAGTCCTCCTCCTCTCCCTGATCCGGCAGGGTGTAGGATTTCAGATAGATCATTCCGCCGTCCTCACCTCCGCGCAGTCCTCGATGAAAATGGGCTCGCCGCTCACGTTCGTGTGATTCCGCCGCACTATCAGCCCCCGCACATTCCGGCAGTAAATCGCGTGCTCCTTCTCCGGAGCGTCGATGATGTTGTCCTCGATGACGATGTTCCGGATGCTCTGCCCGGTGGGATGGTCCGAATCCGCCTTGACGACGATCCCGGCCGCCTCGCCCCAGGCCCATCCGCAGTTCAGGATCCGGTTGTTCCGTATCTCCACGTTCGCCGGGCAGACGCCCTCGTACCACCAGGATTCCGCTGCGGCGACGATGGCAGGACCCTGCACGTTCCGGAAGGTGTTCCCCTCGATGAGGGCGGACCGGGTCTTGATGAGCACACTCCGGGCAAAATGGGAGGACGCCGTGCAGCCGACGACTTCCAGCCGGGGCAGCGCCGTCACGTCCGCCAGCATCCAGCCCTCCGTGTCCTCCGGCAGCGGATGATCCAGCGTGGTCCTGCACATCCATTCCTCCTCCATCGGATCGCAGGCAATGACCCGGTATGTGTCCCGTACCTCCAGCGTGTCGTGGGAGGTCAGCTCCAGAAGGTCCCCCGGCTCGGGATAATCCAGGCTCTGGGCGTGGGTGCCGTCGGGGGTCTTCTCCTGCATGAACACAACCGAAGCGCTTTCCCGCCTGACGATCGCCTGGTAATACCCGTGCACGTTGGTGAAATCGTCCCCCTGCCCCTCGAATTCGCAGTTCTCGAAGCGAAGCAGCCCCCGCATGGCTGTAAAATGGGTAGCGTCCGTGTTGGTGGACCAGAACTGACCAGCGGCGGGCACCACTCGCAGTCTTGTCAGGATGACATCCCGGCTCCGGTTCCCCACGATCCCCATGCCAGGCTGGGAGTGGATCGTCACGTCCGTCAGCCGGATATTCTCCGCCTCTTCGATGAGAATGGCCGGTCTTGCATGGAAGGTGTGGACGCAGGTGAAGATCATGCCGTCCCGGACGCTCGGCGAAACCCGGCAGAGGGCGGTGTGCTCATCCGTGACCCCGTCGATTCTCAGATCGGCCGAAACTGCCCTTCCCGTCTCCGGATCCCGGATCTGCCAGCGCAGGGTCAGACAGGTCCCGGCAGTTCCATCGGAAGGCGGAACGATGGGCATGTCCGGATCAAAGACCAGCCTGGCGCGGATGAACCCTTCCCCGGCGTCCTCCCCCTCCGTCCGCACCACGGCCCGGCTGAAGGGCTTGCGGATATGATCGACGGTCAGCCCGACGATCTCCACATCCCGGCAGTCACGGAGAGAGACCGGCTCCATGAACCCGTCGATCATCAGCGTCGCTCCCTTTGCCAGGACCCTTGTTCCCCGATGCCCGGTAAAATCCAGTCCCCGGTCGTACCGATAGGACGGGGTGAACATGATCCGCTGCGGATTCGGCCCCCAGTCTCCCCGCATGACGTGCTCCTGTGCCGCCCGGGCCAGTTCCCCGGTGACCGTGTATTCGCCCGGAGGAACGATCAGCGTGGTCCCGGGATTGGTACGGCAGTATTCCATGGCCTGCGCGAATCGCTCCGTGTCGTCCCGGCCCTCAAATTCCGTCAGGATCCGCTCAGCCATGACAGTCCTCCGTGAAAAACCTTCCGTCCTTGTCGTAAGCGTAGGGACCGGGCTCGTAAAGCGTCACCTGCTCCCCGATCTGCGCTGTGATGGCCGCGTAGGGCAGGTATTTGTCGGTCCTCCCGATGGGCGCGAAGCCGTTTTCATAGGGGATGATGGTGAATAGCCGGATATCCTCCTGATCCCGCAGGGTGAAGTGCAGCACGCCGTCCCTTCCGATCCGGTGCCGGTTCTCCGTGAAGTACTCGTAGACGACGAATTCCTCCCCCTCAAGGCCCGGAACGTCGGCGGGGGATACGGTTCCTTCGAGGGGCCCCGGATCTTCCCCGATGTGGAACGCAGCCACAACGCCCGCCTTCCCGGTCATGTTCTGAACCTTGAAGGGCCTGCCGGAGGTCCGGGGATCGTCGATCAGACAGTCCGCCGTGGGCATGCCGCTCCGGTCGCAGCGCAGAATCCGCCCGTCGTCGAAGCAGAGGGGTTTCAGGATTTCCGGTCTGGACCGTCCGATCTCGTCGCTCACGTAGATGGGACCGCCGGACACCGCCCGCAGCACGCTGTTCTTCACCGCCTGGGTGTCGTCCGTCCACCACATGTCGTAGTCGTTCCAGTAGAACTGCCCCTGCAGAATCGAATTATAGGCGCATTGGAGGATGTGCTTGGTGAACCAGGGCCTGTCCTCCGGCTGAAAGTCGTCGCTGCAGCGGGAAACGGCGGAGAATCCCCGGTTCCACATGTCCTCCGACGCCATGCCCATGCAGTTGATCATGGCGTTGTCGAAGTTCAGCCCCACGGACGCCTCGAGCCCCCGGTGCCATTCGCGGGTGATGCGCCCCACCGTGTCCATTCCCTTGTAGAACCGCCGGGTCATGCTCTGGTTGTCCACCTTGAGAAAGTCCGCACCGCATTCCCGGAAGAACCGGTGCATGGTGTCAAAGTACCCGAATGCCTTCTCCCGGTGCCAGTCGGCGATGATCCGTCCGTCGGACGTGACCGTGGTGTATTCCCGCAGCTTCCGATAGGCCTCCCCCGCCGGATCCAGACCGTACCAGTATCCTGTGGAGGGATGCCACATGCCCACTTTAATCCCGTATTCGTGTATCTTCCCGATGGCGTGGGCCAGGCCGTCGGGAAAACGGTCGTGCGCCGCCTCGAAGTCCGTCATGGAGGAGGCGTGCATGAGCCGGAACATCTCCTGACGGGTCTCGTACTTCGCTCCGACGAAATTGCCGATCTCCGCCCACATATCGTCGATGATCGCCCATTTCACCGGGATCCCCTTTTCCCGGAACTCTTCGCACTTCTCCAAAAGTCCCTCCTCGGACACCCGGATCTGCAGCGCGTCCCAGGAGCACCAGCCGAGATACTCGAAGACCTCCGGATACCGCCGGTCCTCCCGCAGAACGGTCCCCAGAACGGAGGCCGCCGCCCGGACCGCCTGCTTCGTCAGCGCAAAGGGATCCTCTCCCTCCGCCCAGACGAACGCGGTATCTTCGCAGTTCCAGAGCCCGGCGCGTCCGCAGTTGGGATGGGCCCAGCTGAACTGCCTGGCTTCCAGTCCCTCCGCGCCGCCCTCGAGAACGCATTTGTAATCCTTTCCCACAACGGGCACGATCACGCCCCAGAGCCCGTTCTCGTCCCGGTAGAGCAGAAACTGCGTGTCCCGCGGAACCTGTTTTATATCGCTCCCGAAAAACGGCGCGCACCAGAACTCCGAGTACCGCCAGTCGGCCATGTACCGGACATCCTTCTCCGGATCGACGCGGATCCGCACGCCGCATTCCGGATCCAGGGGCGTCAGGTCCCGTGCTCCTTCCACCTCGAAATACGGCCGGACCGCCGTCGCCCCGTCTATGTCCTCCGTCAGCAGCCGAACGGGAAACTCCCGCCCGTCCGCCAGTCTCTTCATTGCCGTGAATTTCATACGCATCCCTCCCGGCGCGGTCTTTTTTTCAGTATAGCATAATCGTTCCGGATTTGCAACCGGATTTGCCCCAAAGAAAAAACGGACTCCGAAGAATCCGTTTTCCATGGAAATCAATCCAGCACAATGCCGTAGAAGACCTTGTCGTCCGTGACGTTACCGTTTCCGTGAATATCGATGAAATCGCCGCCGTATGCGGGTGAGGGCTGGATGAAACCGGTTACAAAATCCTTGCACCGGGCCAGCACCTCCCGTGTCTCCCGGACGCTCTGACCAATGTAGGTCCTCAGGTCCGCCGAAACGCCCACGGCCTCCATACCCAGAGCCTCCGCCAGCCAGAGCGCCCGGTATAGATGGTATTCCTGGGTCACGATGATTACCCGCTTCACGCCGAACACATCCCGCGCCCGGATCAGGGATTCGTAGGTGGAGAACCCCGCGTGATCCATGAAGACGTCCTCCGCCGGAATCCCCTCCGCCACGGCATAGGCCTTCATAGTGTTCACCTCGTCGTAGTCCTCCTGCCCGTGGTCCCCGCTCATGAGCAGCTTGGGCGCGGCGTTTTCGCGATACAGACCGACGCCCACGATCAGCCGGTCCTGCAGCATATGGCTGGGGGATCCGTCGGCCCGCACGCCCGCCCCGAGCACCAGTATGCAGTCCGCGTCTCTGAGCTTTACCTGATTCGCGTCCGCAATGCGATCCCGCGTTTTCAGGATCACGGCACAGTTGATCCCGGCTGCGGCGGCCACGGCCAGGAGCAGGAATATCCCGGTCAGCTTAAGGATTTTCGTCAGTTTTCTTGTTTTCGGTTTCATGCTCCTGACTCCGGATGTAGGCTTCGACGAGCTTCTTTTCTTTCTTCTTGCGGTGACGGCGGACAATGGCCCGGATGATGAAGACGGCGGCGGTGATGACGGCGGCCCAGATGAGCAGGTACGGCAGCGAGGTAACGAACCAGACGGCAAAGTCGGAGAAGCCCTCCCCGATGTCCAGAAGGTTTTCCTTCAGGCCGGTGCCGATCCGCTCCCCGAAGGTCATGGCGCGTCCGTCCGGCACGGTCTCCCGCCAGACCTCATTGACGCTGACCCGGACGGTGCAGTAGCTGATGAGGTCGTCGTACTTCCGCAGCTGAGATTTGTAGGAATCCATCTGGTAGTTGAGCTCGGAGATACGGCTCTGCAGAAGGATCACGTCCTCCAGGCTTTCCGCCTTGGCCAGAATGTCGAGCAGGGTCTGGTATTCCGTCTCCAGCGCACGGACGCGGCTTTCGGTGTCCGTGTAGCTCATGGTGACGTCCTCCGTGCTTTCGGATCGATGGGTCACCGCCCCCAGCCCGCAGACGGTCTCCATGAATCCGTCGTACCGGTCGGCGGGAATCCGGAGGGTCATGTATGCGCTCCGTGAGGAACGGTAGGAGGAGTAAACGCCTCCGCCGTAGGTCTCCGAGGCCTCCGTGTAGCCCCCGAACTGCCCCACGCAGGCGGTCAGGGAGGCGAGAAATTCATCGTAGGCCGTGGTCTCGAAGGAAAGGTCGGCGTTCTTGATGATCTTGCGGCTGGCCAGATCGTTGGAAGCCTCCACCTTTTCCGAGGACGGATCGTACGCAGCGGGAGCCTCCGCATAGGCCTCTTCCGCCGCTCCCCATCCGCCGGTGTAGGCCATGTCGGCGTCGTAGGCTGCAGATTCGGCCTTGGCATAGTTTGACGGTGATGACGACGAGGTTCTTCCGTCCCGG
>CACWLT010000194.1 GCA_902761695.1 uncultured Ruminococcus sp. | reverse complement strand
AGCCGGAGACGAGATGGTCCTGCTGGCACAGACGAATCAGCGGGACGGCATTACCGCCACAATGGTCATGAATACGGCCATCCCGACGGGAGCGAAAAAGCGCTGTCTTCTCTGCACGCCCCCGTCCATGACGGG
Organism: uncultured Ruminococcus sp.; assembly: GCA_902761695.1. Taxonomy (GTDB): domain Bacteria; phylum Bacillota; class Clostridia; order Oscillospirales; family CAG-272; genus UMGS1696. The sequence goes on along the minus strand of CACWLT010000194.1, from coordinate 7,493 downwards.
AACGACGAACTCGTCGAGGTCGATTTCCTCGTCCCGCAAAAAATACGGGTTCAGATCGGCAAAAAGGCCCGTGGAGGCGGTTTTATACACATCGGGAATATCCGTGACCGTGAAGAGCAGAAGATCCGGGCCCCGTCCCGCCGGGATTTCCGTGCGGATCAAAGCCTCGAAGTCGTCTTCGCTCATGGTTTTGTAATCCACCCGGACGCCGGGGTAAAGCTCCTCGAAAATCCGCACCGCCGGATTCATGACGCTTCTTCCCATCGCGGCATCCGCGTAGACCACCAGCTCCCCGGTCTCCTCCGGCATGACGAAATCGGAGTAGTCCGGCATGGGCCATTCCGTTTCAGCAGGATCGGATGGGGCAGGGGGTTCTGCGGGGGCAGCCTGATTCGTCGGAGCTTCCGCTCCGTTGTCGGGGGCATGGCCGGTCGATCCCCCGGTCTCCGGCTCGCTTCCTCCGGAACAGGAAACGGAGCCGACCGTCAGAAGAGCGGCAAGCAGTAGAGATATCCTTCGGAAAACTCGCTTTTTCATGATAAAAAACCTTTCTTATTCGCTGGCATACAGCTCCAGTTCGTTCTTCAGCCTGCCGATACATTTATCATAGGAATCATTTCCCGAAAGATAAGGCACCATATTCTCTTCCACGTCATTATAAATGACGGTGGGGAACATGACAGCGTTTGTAATGGACATCGTTTTATCGGCAATCATTTGTATATCCTCTTCCGTCACGAAGTCCCCATAAGTCGCCGTATGATACGAGATCAGTTTTCGCATGGATTCATTACGGACCGGATTCCCGACCGGAAAGAGCTGTCTTTGATTCTCTTTGGAGTCGTCGATCCCATATTGAATTTCATCGGAGAGAAGAATCTTGATCAGTCTCCAGCCGTTTAATTTGTTTGCTGCTCCGGTCGGTATTGCCGTAAAGTATGTGATCTGTGCGGTTGCTCCGTCGTTTTCATCCGGAACAAGAGATAAAAGGGGCGTAAGTTCATACGCTTTCATGTACACATAACTGGTCAGGAACAGCATAATATCATTGTCACCCATCGTTCCGAACAGACACTCCCTGCGGCTGAGCGGATCGCAGGCCAGTTCCCCTGTCGCTTGTCCGGGATTACTTGTGTAATACAGTCTGCACACATCAATGAACTGCTTGAACCGTTCTTCATTGAAAGATACAGAGTTCGATTCATAGTCGATCATGCGGATTCCCGTATATTCAAACAGGTATTTCAAATATCCGTTTTTCATCCCGTCCTGAAACAGTTTGTTGTTTGGTTTTGCAGTATGGTATGCGGTACAGGCGTCAATGAATCCCTGATAAGTATTCAGCGAATCCGGATCGATGCCGGCCTCTTCCAGTATTTCCGTCGATGTCAACAAGACGGGGAACTGATAAGCGGCGGGAAGGATATATCTGCTTCCACGGAAAACGCCGCCCTGCATCACGCCCTCGTTGTATTCGGACATATTGAAGGAGTTGTCTTTTTGAATATAAGGATTCAAGTCTTCGAGTATGCCGGTGGACATTGTTTTGTAAATGTCGGGGAAATCTTCCCCCGCGGCAAGAAACATATCCGGGCCTTTTCCGGCGGCGACTTCCGTACGGATCTTCTGGCGGCATTCCGAATCTTTCGTGACTTGCAAATCCACCTCTACCCCGGGATACATTTCTTCAAACAAGCGGATTGCCGGGGTCATGACCCTATTTGCAAATTCGGTTGTCGGGGGCATGGCCGGTCGATCCCCCGGTCTCCGGCTCGCTTCCTCCGGAACAGGAAACGGAGCCGACCGTCAGAAGAGCGGCAAGCAGGAAAGAGAGGAATGGATTGATTCGCTTCTTCATGATTCTGATCTCCTTTCGTCATTCGCTGGCGTACAGCTCGAGGGTGTTCACAAAGCGCGCAAAGCAGTCGTCCCAGGTTCTTTCACCGCGGATATAGGGGGACATTTCCAGCGAGAAATACCGCGTCAGGATTTCGGGAAGCATATCCGCGCGGGTGGCGGAAATCATTTCGTCAAAGTACCGGTCCGCCACTTCGTCCTCCATGGGCCCGAAGATGTGCTCGTATTCAAACCGGATCTTCTGCCTCAGCGCGGCTTTGTTGACGGGTTCTCCCAGGGGCGTGTTGGACAGCGGTATCTGCATGCCCCAGCTATCGATATACGTCACGTCCCCCTCGATGTCGGACAGCATCAGCTTCAGAAGCCGCCATGCGTTGCGGGGATTCTTCGCGCCGGACGGAACCGCGCACCAGCTGACGATATGTGCCGAAACGCCTCCGTCCGTGTCGGGCATCATGCGGACCACCGGCGTCTCACCCGCGGCTTCCAGCTGGATCAGGGTATTGTAGAACAAAAGGCCGATATTGGGGATGAAGTTGTTGAAGAGGCAGTCCCGTTCGAGAAGCGCCCGCTCGGAGGTATAATCGGACTCTCCCCGTTCCCAGCGCTCCCAGTCCTCACGCAGGATCCCCCGGCAGAAGTCCAGCATGGTCCGGAGGCTCTCCTCATCGGGATCCGCCCTGTAATTCTCGTAATCCATCAGCCGGATGCCGCCGTGCTTCCAGAAATACCGGAGATTCATGTCGTTCGGATCCAGCGTTTTCGTCTCCACCATGCCGAAGCTCTCCGGGTGCTTATCGCAGTACCGGGTCAGCGCGGAATAAAAACCGTCCCAGGTGTCCAGCTCCTCCTCACGGATCCCCTCTTCGTCCAGGATCTCCTGCGTGGTGATGAGGATCGGCATTTCATAGGCCACAGGAACGACATACTGCCTTCCCTGAAACAGCCCGCCGTCGAGAACGCCCTCCACGCAGTCCGCGCGGTCGAATTCCGGATCAGCCTCCATGTATCCCCCGAGATCGAGAAAGGAGCCTGCGGCCATGGCCTTGTAAATGTCCGGGATCAGGGTTCCGCCATAGTCGTAGAGAAGATCCGGACCCTTCCCGGCCGGGAGCTCCGCGCGAATCCTGGCTTCGAATTCGTCCTGTCCCATGACCTGCACGTCCACCGACACGTCGGGATAGCTCTCCCGGAAAAGGGAAAGGGCGGCGTCCGGAAGGCGGCGAGGCGCTTTGCTTTCATCCCACGTGTCATCCATCACATACACCACCAGCTCTCCCGTCTCCTCGGGCATCACAAAGTCGGAGTAATCCGGCACGGGCCATTCGGTTGTCTCCGTCCCGCTTCCGACATCCGGCGTGCTGATCTCCGTTTTACTTTCTTCCGCGCCGGATTGCGGCTCTTCTTTCTGCGAGCATGAAAAAGCGGCGGGAACCATTATAGTGCAGATCAGCAGGGCAAGGGCGCGGGATTTGCATTTCCTTTTCATACTGCCTCCTGTCATTCACTGGCGTACAGCTCCAGTGTGCTCACAAACCGCTTCCAGCAGTCGTCCCACGTTTTTTCGCCGCGGACGTAGGGCATCAGCTCCAGGATGATGTAGCGATTGACGATAGAGGGCAGTTTTCGGGCGGTGGTGGAAGAAGACCAGAGTGTCATAAATTCATCGAGGATCTTCTGTTCCGCCGGGCTTTTCAAATCAAATCCCCAGTATTCGACGTCGTATTCAAAGGTCGTCCGGAGAGAGGACAGCCGCACGGGCATCCCCGCCCAGAAATACGAGTTTCCGAACCGCGAATCGTCCCGCCCCGCCTGGATCTCGTCGGAGAGCAGGACCTTCATCAGCCGCCATGCGTTCAGCTTGTTTTTCGCCCCCTGCGGAATGGCCGCCATCTGCACGATATCGGCCGTCGTTTCCCCGTTCCAGCCGCGTGGGACGAACGCGACCGCCTCGTCTCCCATTTCAGCCAGTGTCTTTTTTACCATGGAAAACGACTGATACCCGTCGTCAAAGTAGTTGAACAGACACTCGTTTTCCACAAGGCACCCGTAATCCATATAGGTGGAGATCAGCCGGTCTGCCCTGCTCTCGTCGTATTCGACGTAATCCGGATCATAATAGAGCTTTACAAGATCCATAATTTCCCGGACCCGCTCCTCATCGCAGTCAAGCACCCCGCGCTCGTAGTCAATGAAGCGGAGCCCGGCATACTGAATCAGATCGGGCAGATTCACCATCCACGTGTTCATGGCGGAGTAGTCCAGAAACAGGCTGCTGTCGGGATAGGCCTCGTGATACCGGCGGGCGGCCTCCGCCAGATTGCCGAAATCCGAAGGGTCATCGATGCCGAGCTCGTCCAGCACGGACCGGCGCGCCACAAGGATCGGCGACTTGAAGCAGATCGGAACGATATACCGCCTGCCCTGATACATCCCTCCCCTCATCACGCCCGCGACAAACTCGCCGGGGTCGATTTCGGGATCGGCGTCAAAGTACGGATTGAGATCGGTGAAAAGCCCCGTCCCCATGGTTTTGTAAATATCCGGCACGCTTTTGAAGAAGAACAGATCGGGACCAGCGCCCGCCGGAAGCTCCGTCTCGCTTCTCGTGCCGAACTCATCGTCGCTCAGAACCTCATACGTCACCTCGACGTCGGGATACAGCTCCCTGAACCGCTCGACGGCGGGATTCATGACGGCTCTGCCCATCGCGCCGTCCACATACAGGTACAGCTTCCCCGTGTCCTCCGGCATCACAAAATCCGAATAATCCGGCAGGGGCCATTCTGTTTCGGCGGGTGTGTCCGCCTGGCCGTTAGGATCGGCCGTGGCGTCGGGATCGGCCGTGGCGTCCGTCTTCGCGGTAGCGCTGTTTCCGGTATCGGCGGAGGGCGTTTCTTTCTTCGCGCAGGAGAGGGCGGTCGCGGTCAGCAGCGCCGCGAGAAGGAGGGCGAGGGAGCGTTTGATGGACTTTTTCATTGCAGTCTCCTTTCGGTTTTACGGACTGCCGACGCCGGAGAGATCCGCCGCCGGGACGTAATACAGGCCCCAGCTTGCACCGTCCAGTCCGCTGGACAGCCGGATGAAGTAACATTCATACATCATGATCCGGTCAGACGCCGGGGTCAGCAGATAGACCAGCGTCCACCGTCCGACCAGCTCCGGAAGCGTCTCCGCCGTGAGGGCAGGCGTGAGCTCTTCCGGTACCGAGGTGAGATACTCCCCCGCCAGAAGCCGCGCGTCGACCTCCTCCGGTCTGAGCAGCGGAATCACGCCGAGATACCGCGCCTCTCCCCGGCCCCAGTCCGCCTCCCAAAGCACGCAGCCGTAGGAGCGGGTGAAGTTCGCAAAGCTCAGGTCGCGTTCGAGATTTCTCATCAAAGGCAGGGTCTCGCCGTCCCAGTACTCCTCATTATAAACAACCAGGACCGCAGCTCCGTCCCGCGTTCCGATCACGCATGAATCCGGAAGCTCAATCCGGTCGGGCTCCTCCTCCGGAAAGATCTGCGGCTCCGGGGATGGCTCCTGTGGCATAGGAAGGTCAAGTATGCGCTCAAGGGGGATAAAATCGTTGAAAGTCCCGGGGGTGAGGTAGCGGAAGATGTCCTCCGCAACGGTTCCGGGCTTCTGCGTCGGGACGGCGGTTTTTCCTTCCGTCTCCGGGGAATCCGGGATCGGCTCACTGACTGCGGGAAACTGCATGTCCGGAGCCTCTTCCGCAGGCTTCTCCGTGTGCAGGGCCGCGAAAAGCCCGATCCCCGCGCAGAGCAGGACTGCCGCGGCGAGGACGGGGATCAGGCGGCGTCCGTCTCGTCTTCTCCGGCGGGGGACTTCGGCGTCGTCCTCCCCTTCGGCTTCCCCGGCGACCTTATCTGGGACGGCGTCTGGGTCGATCTCTCCCAGCGCGCGGAAGACGGCTTCGTTCCATTTCATACGTCGATTCCCTCCTTTTTCAGATAATCCCGGAGCTTGTTCCGGCAGCGATAAAGCGCGATCTTGACGGCCTCCGGCGATTTGCCCGTGATCCGGGCGATTTCGGAAACCGTCTCCACGTTCCGGTAGCGGAAGAGGAAGATTTCCCGCTCTTCCGGCTTCAGCGAGAGCACGAACCGGGTCATGAGGTCACGGAGGAGCACTTCGGCATCGGGGGGAGCGTCCCCGGACGGGAGGATGTCCGCCAGCTCGTCGAGGCACCGGTCCGCCTCCCCGCCCCCGCGCTTGTCCGCTTCTCTCATGCGGAGCCGGTCGAGGGCGATGTTGCGGGTCACGGCGGTCAGATACGCGCCGAGCTTTTTCGGAGGATCGGCGGGAACGGACTGCCAGGCCCTCAGCCACGTGTCGCTGACGCACTCCTCCGCGTCCTCGGGGGAGGAGAGGATATTTAGGGCGATCCTGTGGCAGGCTGCGCCGTACTTTCGTTCGCATGCTGCGATGGCCTCCTCGTCTCGCGCCAGAAACAGCGCGAGGATGTCGCTGTCCTTCAAGCCGATCCCTCCTTTCCGAAAAGATGCTCACAGTGCTTCATATAGTATAGACGGTTTCCCGCCCGCCGGGGTTACAGGAACGGAAAAACATTTTTGAAATTCTTTTGCCGTTTTCCTACGGGCAGAAAAAAAGGATGCCGAAGCCTCCGGGTTTGCGGGATGTGCGCGTTTACCTCCCCGGCCTGACGCACATTCCCTCTTTCAGGGTACCCGGCCATGCGACTGCCACGGCATCCGACTGGGAGAGCCCGCCGAAGCCGTAGCCGAAGTAAACCATGCCGTCCGCTTCATGATCGACTGCGACGGGGACGGCGTTCACCACGAAGGTGGATTCCGGGAACTCGTCCGAACGGCTGACGCGCCATGCATACCTCTCCCCATCCTCGCCCGTCCAGACGGCGGACGCGGGGATTGCGTTCATGAGCTGTCCGTCCGCCTCCGCCATGACCGGGTATTCGTACCGGATTTCAGGAGACAAGGCGGCGCGGATCTGCGGGCCGAACACCATGAAGACGGCGACGGATGAGAGGAAAAGAAGGAAGATCGATATTGTTACGATTCGTTTGACTTTCATTTCAGCCCGTAATCCCCCAATCCTTCCATGACTTCGTCTTCAAAGAAACTGAACAGCAACAGCGGCGCGAGGAAAAACATGAGCGTCGCCGCAAATCCCAGCACATCCCCCGGCCGGATCTCGTTGAGCAGAATTGCCAGAGGGTATTTTTCGCGCGTTTCCATCAGGATGATCGGCTCGGCGACGGCGTTCCATTGCTCGGTGAAGCTCAGAACCCACGCACAGATAATCCCCGGACGGATCGTCGGGACGATGATGTGCCAGATGATTTTCAGCGTCGAGCCCGTGTCCAGCCGCGCCGCCTCGATCAGCTCGTCCGGGACGGACTTCATCACCTGCGTCAGCAGAAACGCGGCGAAGGGGGCGAAGATCCCCGGCAGGATCATAGCCCACGGCGTGTCGTACAGCGCAAACCGCCGCGAGACGATATACTGCGGCAAGAGCGTCACCTGAAACGGCATCATCATGACGATGATATAGAGATAGAAGATCACCGACCGCCCCTTGAACTTCACCTTTGCGAACACATATGCCGCGAGGACCGACACCACCACTGTCCCGAGGCTCGCCGACAGGCT
>CACWLT010000193.1 GCA_902761695.1 uncultured Ruminococcus sp. | reverse complement strand
TTTATGGGGAACGAGGATCGGGCAGACCTCCGCGCCGAACTGGTCGTGCAGCTGTCCGAACACTCTGTCGAAATTGGCTTCGGGATCATCGCACTTGTTGATGAAGAACACTCTCGGAATACCGGCTTCGGAAGCTCTGTCCCAGGCCAGCTCGGTGCCGACTTCAACGCCCGCCTTGCCGTCCAGCGTGATAACGGCGGAGTCCGCCACACGGATGCCGGAGTACACGTCGCCCTGGAAGTCCAAGAAGCCGGGGGTGTCGATGAAGTTGATCTTGCAGTCCTTCCACATCACGGGGGCGATGGAGAGGTTGAGGGAGAAGCCGCGCTTCTTCTCTTCGGGGTCGTAGTCGCAGACCGTATTGCCGTCGGTGATCTTGCCCAGACGGTCGGTGCCCTTGGACAGGAAGAGAGCCGTCTCCGCCAGGGAGGTCTTGCCGGATCCGCCGTGACCCATCAGGACGATATTGCGAATGCTGTTGGTAGTGATGTCCGCCATGTTGTTCTCCTTTATATAAGTTATTATCGCGCTTCAAAAGGGGGACTCGCGGAAATGGACGCAGTCCCACTTCTTTATTATACACGATCCCGGTCCCGAATGCAAGAGAATTTCTCAAATAGTACTGTCCGAAACGGAAAAAATCGCGCCCCCTCCTTTGTGCAACCTGCACGGAAGGGAGCGCGGAGATCTTTTTATCAATGAGACAGCAAACCGAAGCCGGTTTTCAGACGTGCGGCTGCCGGAACTCCTGCCCTTCCCGGATTTCAGGAATCGGATACCAATTCCGGCAAGCCTTTTGTCAGTCGGCGGAGCAATAAATCAGACCTTTTCGAGGATCTTCTCCACGGCGCACACGTAGACGGTATGGAAGTCGTCGTCGCCGTACATGTTCCGGGAATCCGGATCGAGGAAAGCTACGGGATCGAAGGGCTTCGCGTAGAGCTTGCGGGTCACGAGAACCAGCTTCGCCTCCTCGAACCAGACGGCGCGTCCGTCTTCGTTCGTCTCGGCCACGGGGGTCAGGCCGCACTCCGCCGCCTTGTCGTAATCCCGGCCGCTCTTCGTCCCGCAGAAGTTCAGAGCGTCCCGGTATTCCGGGGGGAAGAAGGACAGGGTCATGCGGCTGTTGTTTTCGGTGAAGCCGTAGGTATGGCGCTGGGGACGGACGAACACGAAGGCGACGGGCTTTCCCCACAGGATGCCGAGACCGCCCCAGGAGGCCGTCATGGTGTTGTAGTCAAACCCTCCCACAAGGCCCTCGCCGGGGTTGGCCGCGGTCACCAGCATCCACTCCCGGCCGATGAGGGTGAAGGGATTGGCGGAGAAGTCCTCCGGACGGATGGTTCTGAAATCGGACATGGGGCGCTCCTTTCAGAAATTGCCGCCGTTCCAGCCCCACTTGTCGTACTCCGTGTACTTCACGTAAATACGGTCGGCGGGGACAGCGCACTCCGCAGACAGGATCTGTGTCACGGCGGCGGTCATCTTGGCGTAGCTCTCCTTCGACTGCTTTCCGAACACGCAGACGTCGGCCATGAGGCAGGGCGCGTCGGATCCGCCGAAATACATGGCCTCCCCGCCGACGAAGCGGAGCATGAGCCAGTTCTCGGTCTTGCCGGGCATGGAGTCGGCGAGGGCTTTCGCGATCTTCGCCTTCAGCGCGGCGGTCTTATCCGCGGTGAGGGACTGGTTGGTGGTTACGGTGATATAGGGCATAGCGCATCCTTTCCGCCTTACAGGCACGCGTACAGTATATTCCGGAGCCGGGGAGAAATGAAGGGCTCCTGATTGTTCAGCATATGCTGGGTGTACACCAGCGCTGCGCGGTTGTCGGGATCGAGGATCACCCAGACGCCCGCCGCGCCGCCCCAGCCGAACTCGCCCAGGGGGCCGTTTGAGCCACCCGCCGCCCGGTCGATCATGGTGCGGACGCCGAAGCCGTATCCGTAGCCCGCCAGCTGATCCCAGTTATAGCTTACCCGCTGCTCCGGGGTCAGGGTGTTGGTACGCCACAGATCCACGGTGGCCGGGGAGAGATACCGGTAGCCGTCCTTCGAGGTGCCGCCGTTCGCCACGGTGTCGGCAAATTTCATGTAATCCGCGCAGGAGGAGATCACGCCCGCGCCGCCGGAATCGTAGCCGGGGCCGAGGATATGGCCGCAGGTGTTGTTGGTGGGCAGGTATTTGCCGAGATCGTCCCGCCAGTTGTACTGCACGGCCATGCGCTTCAGCTTCTCCGGGGAGGGGAGATTGTAGCAGGTGTCGTCCATGCCCAGCGGATCGAAGAGGACCTCCCGGGCATAGTCTCTGAGCCGCTTCCCCGCCACCACCTCGATGAAGGCACCCAGCACGTCATGGCAGAGGGAATACTGCCACATGGTCCCGGGTTCGAAGCACAGGGGGGATTTGGCGATGGCGCGGGCGATCTCCCGGGTGGGGCATTCGCCTCCGGTGTTCTTCTTCACCTCATCCACGAAGGGGGTGCCGAAGTTGTAGTCAAAGCCCGCCGTCATGTTGAAGAGGTTCTTCACCCGGATGGGCAGCTTCGCGGGGACGATCTCCTCCCTGCCGTCGATCCTGGTCCGCACGGTCATGTCGGCGAATTCCGGCATATAGGCGGACAGGGGATCGTTCATGGTGAAGAGGCCGCTTTCAAAAAGGCGCATGCCCAGGGAGGTGGTGATGATCTTGGAGGCGGACCAGAAGAAATAGAGCTCGTCCCCGGTCATCGGTCTTCCGGCCTCCCTGTCCGCCCATCCGGTATGATAGCGGTAGACGGTCTCATGGTTCTTCGTCACCATGCAGTCGCAGCCGGGGATACGCCAGTTCACCAGGTAATCCTGGAAGGCGCGCATACGGGAAAAATCCATGATGTACTCCTTATTTCTGTAAAGGGGACTATAAATCAGCAAAGACAAGGCAGAACGCCGATATATACTTTCGCAGATGCCGACGGACACTCCTTCCACCGCAAGCGGTCCCCCTCCCTCTGAGAGGGAGGCAGAGAGATGCCCTGCTCTGAGGCGCCCTCCCAGAGGGAGCTGTCAGCTGTGCTGACTGAAGGAGTGTCTGAAAAGGTTTGTTAATGAGACAGCAAACTAAGGTCAGCATGCAGATTTGCCGCCTTAAAGTCCCCTTATATCTGCAAGAGCTAAACTCCGACTCAGTCGAGGAAATAGACCACCATGTCGTAGACGTATTCCTCCTGGACCATGCCCCAGTAGTTGGGGTCGCCGGAATCCAGCCAGATGTCCACCTGCCAGGGGTCGAGGCGCTCGCCGGTGTCCTCCACCTCGCGGTATCCGAAGTCGTACCGGTCGTTCTTGATGTACAGCCGGGTGCCAAGGGGGAAGTTGTCAAAGTTCGCGGCCACGGTCCTTGAGGAGGCATAGGTGCCCGCCCAGGTCAGGCTGGGGTCGGTATAATAGGCAGCAGGGCAGACGCGCCGCCAGGAATAGCTGTAAGCGACGCCGTCCCCGCCCGTGAACCAGCCGCCCACGCCGATGTAGCGCTGCTCGTTGACCGGCTCCGCGACGATCTCTTCCCGCTCCAGACGCCGGTCGAATTCCTCGCCGTTCTTCTTCGCCACGTAGTAATGGCTGATCTTCTGTCCCTCCGCGCCGGCCTGAATGGTCTGGGTCGTGCCCCGGGGGATGGTGTCGATGCCGATGTCCTCCGTCTCGAAGGGGATGGCCTCCGTCACGTCCTCATAGACGTATTCGTAGAGGTCAATGGAGCATGCGGTGTCTTCCGTCAGCTGATCCCAGAGGCCGACGGAGGGCTGCTCCCCGTCCGCGAGGGTGATGCCCCGGTCGGCGAGGATCTGTCCGACGGAGGTGGGCCGGGTCTCCACCACGATGGGATCCCGGTTATAGAAGCTGATCCGCACCTCGATGTTCTGAACGGGCGTGCCGCTGTCGGCATCATCCGGAGGGGTCTCGGTATGGGGCTCCTCGACGGGCGTCTCCGCCACGGGTTCTTCCGGCTGCCCGTCGGGATTCTGCTCCTCGGCAGGCTGGTTCTCAGATGTCCGATCCTGCGTTTCATCCGTTCCCGGGGGAACCGTTTCCGCGCCGTTGGCCGGATTCGCGGAGGAGACGTCCGGATTATCCGCATTCTCGCCTGGATTCGCGGTGTCCGTTTCTCCGCTCTCCCCTTCCGTGCTGTCGGTGTGGTTCTCCTGCTCCGCGCCCGGATCCGCCGTTCCCGGTTCGTCCGCGCCGGGATTCTCTTCACCGCCGCTGACCGTCCCGGAGGACACGCCTTCTTCGTTCGGGCCTTCCTCCCCATTGCCGGAGGTCTCTGCGGGATCATTCCCCTGTGCGTCCCCGAGCTGCTCCGTCAGGTGCGTGTCCTCATCCCCTGCCTGCGTTCCGCGGTTCCGTCTGGACACGCCGATGCCGATGCCGACGGCGCCTCCCAGCACCAGAACGGCGCACAGGGCTGCCACCACGGCAACTCTGACCTTCTTCTTCCGGGCGGCCTCTTCCCGGGCTTTGTTCTCGGCGGCGGCCTTTTCCCGCTCCGCCCGGATCGCCTCCCGCTCCGCCGTGTTCATGAAGGCGGCGGGACTTACCGGAGGACGCTCACCCTGTCCGGTCTGTTCGGGAACGTCGGCGGGATTTATCGCAGGGTATTCCCCCGTCTGCGTCATGGCCGGGTTCACTGCGGGGTATTCGCCGGTCTGCGTCATGGCGGGGTTCACCGCGGGGTATTCGCCGGTCTGCGTCATGGCCGGATTCACGGCGGGGAACTCGCCCGTCTGGGTCATGGGAGGATTGGCCGGGGGCTGCATGCCGGACAGGATCATGGCCGGATTCACAGCGGGTGCTCCGTCGGTCTCCTGGCCGGGGATGGGCTGACCGTTATACGGGATCTGTCGGTTGTTCACGGCAGCCTGCGGATTCATGGCGTCCTGCGCGTTGTCCGTTCTGCGCAGCCCGCTGCTGCTCCTCGCGCTGGCGGTCGGCGCGGGTGCGGATGGGAGCCGCCGTGGAGGCCTTGCTGTGGCGCGCGCCGAGGATCCTCTCCGCGATCTCCGCCAGATTCTCGGGTTCATCGTCCTCGTCCCCTGACAGGGGCGCGTAAAAATCATCGCCGTACTCGCCCTCGTCATAAGCTTCTTCCGGATAAGCCTTCTGCTCGTCATCCGAAGCGGCGTCCCAGTCGGCGTCCTCCGTATAGCCTTCGTCGTATTCCGGCTCTTCCCCGCCGTAATCGGATTCATCCCCGGCGTCGTCCTCTCCGGGTTCCCCGTACTCATCCAAAGCCTCTTCCGAAGCCGGTCCCGCGGACTGGGAATCGTCCTGGGACTGCGTATGTTCCAGGGCATCCGCGGCTTCGTCGTAGGACGCCCAGCTCTTTTCTTCCTCCGGAACGCCTTCGTTCCTTTCCCGTTCGTTTTCCATCATGGAAGAGGGATCCTTTCCCGCGGCCTGCCGGAGAAAACCGGGACCGCGCACAGAATTTCTACTGTATAGTATAACACAAACGGCGGCAAAGTGCAAGGTCGCTGCTTGTGCAATTGTTAATTTACCGCGACGAACCGGTGCGGATCCGGTAAAGTTTTTTCCTCCCTCCCCTTGACCGCGGGGCGCGATTCCTGTATGATAGAGGCATACCGGAACGAAAAACGGAGGATCATACCGTGACCTATCCCGAACTGAACGCCGCCCTGGACGCCCTGATCCGGGACGTGCCCCATCCGCTCTCCAATCTCTCAAACGCCGCCGCCCTGCTGTGGGAGGGACTGGACCGCCTCAACTGGGCCGGATTCTATCTTGCCGTCCCAAACGGCCTTCTGGTGCTGGGGCCCTTTGAGGGGAAGACCGCCTGCATCGAGATTCCCTTCGGCCGGGGAGTCTGCGGGACGGCGGCGGAGGAGAACCGGACGCAGCTTGTACCGGACGTGCATCTGTTCCCGGGCCACATCGCCTGCGACTCCGCCTCCGCCTCCGAAATCGTCGTCCCTCTCCGGGTCGGAGGGCGCGTCGTTGGGGTGATGGATCTGGACAGTCCCGAAAAGGGCCGTTTCACCGAGGAAGACCGGGCGGGACTGGAGGCCTTCGCGGGGATCCTTGAGGCGTCCCTGCCCGAGGATTTTCCCGCCCGTCTGCTGTAATCAGTAAAAGCAATCCGACAAGGGAGGTTTTGCCATGTCCGCGATTATTCTGGAAAACGATCTCTGCCGGCTGATCCTGGGGGAGGACGCCGTCCCCGTCAGCCTGCGCCTGAAGGACAACGGAGAGGAGCTTTTGTCCGACGCGGAGCTTTGCCCCTTCTTCTCCGTCACCCAGGAGAGGCCCTTCAACAACGAGGTGAAGCTGGCCCATCCCAATAAGCGCACCGTCTTTCCCGCCAACCGGGTCCGGGCCGAAGAGACGCCCTCCGGCTGGATGCTGACGGTGGGATTCGAGCTGGCTCCCTACGAGGCTCTGGTGGAGGTGATCCGCGCCCCCCGGTACCTGGCCTTCGTGCTCCGGGACTTTATCGTCCCGCCGGAGGGGTATCCGGGCCTTCGCATGACCACGCCGCCGGTTTCCTCCTTCCGTCTGGCAGAGCTGGTCCTGCCGCAGCGGCGCTTCTTCGGGGAATGGCTCAACGTCAGCCACGACGAGAACTGCGCAGCCGCCCTCATCGCCGGAGATGTGCGCCTGATCGCCGATTCGGAGAAGCACCGGACCCGGACGGGGGAATACCGGATCCTCACGGCGGACACGGAGCGGGACATCGGGCTGAAGGACATCCCCGCCGTCCTCATCGCCGCCCCTGCCGGAGAATTTCTCGACGCCGTAGACGATGCGGAGCGGGATCTAGGCCTTCCCCGGGGCGTGGAGAGCCGCCGGAGCGACGCCGTCAACGCCTCCGCCTACTGGACCGCCGCCTGCACCCCGGAAAACGTGGACGAGCACATCCGGTACGCGAAGATGGGCGGCTTCCGCATGATGCTGCTCTACTACACCTGCCTCTTCCGGGAGCAGGGAGGTTACGCGCTCAACGGCAACTATGACTGGCGCGACGAATATCCGAACGGAAAAGCGGACCTCATCGCCATGCTGGACAAAATCAAGGCCGCCGGCATCACCCCCGGGCTCCACGTTCTGCAGACACACATCGGGCTCGACAGCCGGTATTGCACCCCCGAGGCGGACGCGCGCCTGCACCTGACCCGCCGCTTCACCCTCTCCGCCGACGTGGACGAGGACGCGGACGAGATCCCGGTGGATCAGAATCCCGCGGACTGTGTCATGGCGGACGGCTGCCGGATCCTCTCCTTCGGCGGAGAGCTGATCTCCTACGCGGGATACACGACGGAGCCGCCCTACCGCTTCACCGGATGCGAACGCGGGCACCGGAACACCCGGATCAAGGCCCATCCCCGGGGAGAGCGCGGCGGGATCCTGGACGTCAGCGAATACGGCGCGTCCTCCTGCTATCTGGATCAGGAGACTACCCTGGGGGACGAGATCGCCGACAAGATCGCGGACGCCTACAGCGCGGGCTTCCGGTTCTGCTACTTCGACGGATCGGAGGGGACCGGCGCGCCCTACGCCTATCAGGTACCCCTCGCCCAGTACCGAGTCTGGAAAAAGCTGGTTCCCGCTCCGCTTTACACGGAAGGCGCGGCCAAGGCTCATTTCAGCTGGCATCACCTCTCCGGCGGCAACGCTTTTGACATCTTTCCCCCGACGGTATTCAAGGACATGATCCGGAAATACCCCGCCGAGGAAGCGCCCCGGATGCGGCAGGACTTCACCCGGCTGAACTTCGGCTGGTGGGGCTTCTGGGCTCCGGAGGGACGGGAGGACGGCGGCACCCAGGCGGACCTGGTGGAATACGGCACCAGCCGGGCGGCCGCGTGGGACTGCCCCGTCACCATTCAGACCAACCTCTCCGCTTTCCGCGCCCATCCCAGGATCCGGGACATCATGGAGGTCTTCCGCCGCTGGGAGGACGTCCGGGCCCGCCATCTGCTGACCGAGGAGCAGAAGGACATGCTGAAGGACCTCGGGCAGGAACACGTTCTGCTCATGAACGGCCGGGGGGACTACGAGCTGCTGCCGTACAGCGAAATCCCCTCCGGCGACGGGCGGATCCGGGTCTTCACCTTTGTCCGGGGCGGGCAAAACTGGGCCGTCTTCTGGCATCTCTCCGGCGAGGGCGTGCTGCGTCTGCCCCTTTCCGCTCCCGCTGCCGTATCGAAAGAGCCGGACGGGGAGCCTATGGATACGGGCTGTGATCCGGACGCCCTGCTCATCCCCGTGGGAAACAGGCTGTGGCTCCGGACCGATGCGTCCGCGGATACGCTCCGGGATGCCTTTGCGCGGGCGTCGCTGGTCTGAGTGGATTGTCCAATCTATTTAAATATTGAATAAATGTGGCTAAATGTTGACAATCCATAGGGAATACGGTATAATGTGAGCAGAGGCGGCGAGGGGGATACAGCCGAAGGAAGAGGGTCCCCCTCCCGCGTCGTTCGATCCCTTCAATACATCTTATTTAAAGGAGAATCGACTCATGAAGCGCAGATTCACAAAGCTCGCAGCAGTTCTTCTGGCCTCCGTGGTTCTGACAGCCCTGGCAGCACCCATGGCTTCCGCCGCCATCGCAGGACCCAGCGCGCCCACCTTTACCACCGTCATGCGCCACACCCCGAAAACCCTGTTCCCCGTTCCCGGCACGGCCATTCTCACCGTGACGGACGAGGAGACCGGTCTCCCGGTTGCCGGAGCGAAGTATGATCTGTACCGCGCTTCCCTCTACGGCGGCACGGACAGCAAGATCGGCACCTTCACCACCGGCAAGGACGGCAAGATCACCATCGGCCATGCCGACACCGGCACGTTCTACTGGGCCGCCGCCTCCCAGGTGGAAGGATACGCCGCCGACACCGCCAAGCACCCCTTCACCATCTGGGGCGTCCAGTTCACCGACACGACCGTAACGCTGGCCAGGCCCGCTCCCGAACCGGAGCCGGAGCCTGAACCGGAACCCGAACCGGCCATCAAAGCGGAAGAGGACGGCTATCTTGCCTGCAATCCCGAAAAGATGGTTGAGCTCATCGCTTTCGTTATGGAAAACGGCGAATTCGTGGACAGCGATTCGGACTACTATCTGCTGAACGCCTTCTATCCCGTCAATGACGAGCTGGTCATGAACGTGGACGTGGTTGTGTACGTGGATGAAAACGGCGATCCCTCCGCTGTTGCCCTCGGTCATATTCTGGCCCCCGCCGGATCGGACAGCTATATCACCATGTCCATCCTCCGCCTCACCACTGTTCCCGAGAAGGTCATGCTGTACTGGGACGAGGATGATATCGAGTACGAAACGATAGTCGACGGCTCCAAGTTCGCTTACACGCTGGATTCCTCCGACTTCGTCTTCAGCGTCTACTACCAGGAGATGGACATCGCCAGAGAAGACGGCGGCGAGGTTGACATCGACAAGTCCACCGAGATCATCTTCGAGCTGAAGAAGATCCTGCGGGACTTCAACACCGCCATGGAATTCTGGGGCCTGGACGTCACCGTTGACGACATCGGCTTCCCGTTCCACAACTTTGAGAGCCGCTTCACCCTGGTCACGGGTGAAAACGCCGACGAGATCGTTCCCCTGACCGAGGATGATCCGCTCTTCGGCGTCTTCAGCGAAATGTTCGGCGAATGATCCCTTTGAAAAGGCAGTTCCCATCCCGTCCGTAAACGGTCATTGACCCGGGGCCTCTCCGCTCCGGGTTCTTTTTTGCCTTCATTCACAACATCCTCCCGCTTCTTTTCTGCCGGAAACAGGAGAAAAAAAGAAAAAGCCATTTACAACGCCGGACAAATCCTGTATAATGGAGCAAACGGCAAAAAGAAGGATCGCGCCGCGCGAGCGCAGTTCCTCCCCACCCGTTCCCATCCCACCATTCCCATCAAAAGGAGTATATCATGAAGCGCAGATTCACAAAGCCGGCGGCCGTTCTGCTGGCCTCGCTGCTTCTGGCGGCTTCCGCGGCCACTGCGGCTTCCGCGGCCATCGCCGGACCCAGCGCGCCTACCTTCACCACCGTCATGCGCCACACCCCGAAGATCCTGTTTCCCGTTCCCGGAGCCGCCACTCTCACCGTCATGGACGAGGAGACCGGTCTCCCCGTTGCCGGAGCCAAGTATGACCTGATCCGCAAATCCCTGTACGGCGGCGCTGACAGCAAAATCGGCACCTATACCACCGACAAGGACGGCAAAATCACCGTAAGCCATGCGACCACCGGAACCTTTTACTGGCGCGCCGCCTCCGAAGCGGAAGGATACGCCGCCGACGGGGACAAACACGACTTCACCGTCTGGGCCGCTCAGTTTGCCGATGCCGCTGCCAATCTGGCAAAGCCCGCCCCCGAACCGGAACCTGAACCGGAACAGGAGGATGACGGCTATATCGCCCTGAACGCGGAGAAAGCCGCCGCGCTGGCCGCCTTCATCGACGAGAACGGACGCTATTATGAGGGAAGCGCCGCAAACTACTATCTGCTTCCCGCGTTCTATAACTTCGATGAAAAGCGGGTCATGGAGGTATCTCTCGTCCACTATGCGGGCGCCAGTTTTCCGTGGAAAAGGCATAGATTGACAGCGTGTTGATACCGATGTCGCTGCTCTCGCGGATAATATCGCGCAGCGATTCGACACCCGCAATTTCTTCTTCACCCTGGATCCCGACGTCATCGTCTGGTCCGCTGACTACGAAGGACTCACAGCTTACAACGCGGAAGACGGCACGGAAACGTCCGAGGAGATTCGAGACAGGATCATTTACGAGCTGCGGAGCCTTCTGATAGACTTCCAGGACGTCATGGAATACTGGGGCCTGGATATGACCGTTGACGACATCGGCTTCACGATGCACGATCTGTCCGAAGACATCACCTTCGAGGCGGACGCGGAATAATCCGACGCCGGATACATCGGAATACGGACAGACAAAAACCCGGAGGATTCGTTCTCCGGGCTTTTTCATGCTATGCGTTTATGGGGGCTGCTGAGGTCGGATTATCTGCCGGCGATTTCGCGGACGATGGCGTTGAGCTCATCCATCTTGTCCTCGATTTCCTTCACCAGTTTGAACTGGGTGCGGGCGCGGACCAGGTTGTGATCCGGGCTGTGGGTCTTGAAATACACGTCGCCGTTGATATAGTCGGCAAGGAAACGGGAGCCGCACTCCAGGGTCATGAGCTTCACGGAGAAGGGCAGGAGGCGCAGCTCCTTGTCGGTGATGGAGGGCAGCTCCTCGATGAAGCCCTTCGTGAAGGCGGTGAACTTTTCCGTGTCGAACCAGATCTTCGAGAGATCCCGCTCGTCCTCGGCCCCGGAGGATCCGCCGAACCGCAGGGCGTCGCCGTAGTCGTACAGCAGGGAGCCGGGCATGACGGTGTCCAGGTCGATGACGCAGACGCCCTCGCCGGTCTTCTCATCCAGCAGGACGTTGTTGAGCTTGGTGTCGTTGTGGGTCACCCGCAGCGGGATGGAGCCGTCCGCCAGCGCATCCACCACCACGCCCGCGTCCTTTTCCCGGGCCAGAACGAAGTCGATCTCAGGGCGGCAGGTGTCGGCGCGTCCGGAGGCGTTTCTCTCCAGAGCGTCCTTAAACTGCTGATACCGGACGGGGGTGTTGTGGAAGTCCTTGATGGTCTCGTGGAGCTTATCCGCCGGATAATCCGCCAGCATGTTCTGGAACCGGCCGAACGCCTTCGCGGCGTGATAGAGCTGGGCGGGATTTTCCACGATATCGTAGGACACGGCGCCCTCCACGAATTTGTACATCCGGTAGTATTCGCCGTCCGTGTGGTGATAATAGGATTTGCCGTCCACGGTGGGGATGAGGTTCAGCGTTTCCCGGTCGGGATCGCCGCCCTCCGCCTTGATCTTCTTCCGGAGGAACTCCGTAACGCCCTGAATGTTCTCCATAACCGCCGGAGGATCGGTGAACACCGTCTTGTTGATCCGCTGGAGGATATAGTCCGGCTGAGCGTGGACAATGTAGGTGTCGTTGATATGGCCGTTCCCGTACACGGCGGGATCGATGGCAATGTCAAAATGACTGAGGATCTCGCTAAACTTCTGATTCATGGGAAGTCCTTTCTGACAGGCGGCGCGCTTCTTTGGTCCTTCATCCGCCGGACGCAGCCGCCCCTTTCATTCTTCACAATGTTTGAGTATTATAACACATTCCGGCGGAAAAAGCAAGCGGGCGCGGAAAAAAGAGGGAATCCCGCCCCCATCTTTTAGTGAACATTCTCCCTTGACAAACCCCGTTTCTTCTGGTAAGATATGGTTGGTATGTTGTCCTCACCATTTCTCAGAGGTTTTCCGCCATGATTGTTGTCAACTGCATAGGGCACAGCGGCTTTACCGTCGAGTCGGAAACCCATATGCTCCTTTTCGACTACTGGAAAGGCGTCCTGCCCCGGTTGCCGGCAAAAAAGAAGCTCTACATCTTCGTCACCCACAGCCATGAGGATCACTTCAATCCCACCATATTCAGTCTATGGCAGAATCACCCGGACGTGCACTACGTTCTCTCCAACGACGTTCCCCTGGGCGAGGCGAAAAACCGGGGCGTCACCGAATGCGTGGTGGCGGAGCCCGGGGTGGACCTGAATCTGGGCGGACGGCTGCGGATCAAGGCCCTGCCCTCCACCGACCTGGGCGTGGCCTATCTGGTGGGGCTGGGCGGGAGGAACATCTACCACGCCGGGGACCTGAACCTCTGGCGCTGGAACGACATGACGGAGCAGGCGGTTTTTGAAATGACCATGCGGTTCGAGGAATACACAAGACCGCTGCGGAATTTCGTCATCGACACGGCCTTTCTCCCCCTGGACGCCCGCCTTGGCATCTACTCCTTCGTGGGCATCGACTACTACATGAAGCGCTTCCGCATCAGGCACGCGATCCCCATGCATTTCAACGGCCAGTCCGACATTGTGGACGAGCTGTTCTACGATCCCTCCTCCCGGGAATACCGGGACAAGCTGATCAAAATGGACCCCGGGACCCGCGTCTCCATCCCCTGACCCCCTCCCGTTTGAGAAAACGGGATTTTTCCGCGTAAACAGTTTTTTTCCCTTTTTTCAACATCATCCGACACGGATCGTTGTCCGTCGTCGTACAGCATGGAGCCGTATGTCTGATATTTTCGAGCTTTTCAAAAAGATTTCCCCCGCCGCGTCCACCTCTCAGGGCGCGCCGGAATTTCTGGTGGCGGGGCTTGGCAATCCCGGCCGCGAATACACCTTCACCCGGCACAACGCCGGTTTTCTTGCCATGGACTACATGACGGAGAGGCGGAAACTGGGCGACCTGCGCACCTCCCGCTTTAAGTCCCTCATCCTGCAGACGGAACTGGACGGACACAAGGTGCTCCTCATGAAGCCCCAGACCTATATGAACGACTCCGGGGAGGCCGTCCGGGAAGCCGCCGATTTCTACAAGATCCCGCCGGAGAAGATTCTCGTGCTCTCCGACGACGTGGCCCAGGAGCCCGGGCACATGCGCATCCGCCGCTCCGGATCGGACGGGGGACAGAAGGGCCTGCGCTCCATCATCGAGCATCTCGGCACCGACGCCTTTCCCCGGATCCGCATCGGCGTAGGCGCGAAGCCCCGTCCGGACTATCCCATGGCGGACTGGGTGCTGGGGCGGATCCCGGAGGAAGACCGGGAGAAGATTTTTTCCGTTCTGGGCTGCGTCAGCGAAGCGGTGCCCATGCTGCTTGACGGCCGCTTCGACGACGCCATGAGCCGGTTCAACGGCGTCAGCTTCTGAGGAGGACTCATACTAATCTCAAGTAAAAAGGGAGACGCGGCTTCTTGAAAGAAACCCCGAGCAGCAAGCTGCTCGGCAAGAACTTTTGAAAAAGATGGAGAAAAGCACCACCAATCCTGGGCAGCTGAACCTTTGGCACACCAATTCAGACATCCAACCTTATCAGAGTTATTGTACGTGAGCTCACGGCGAAGGCCGTTCGCCTTCTACATGCAGCGATCAAAACCCATATAGTTAGCTTTTTGGCTGAGAATTGTATCATGATCCATTACCCCCTGCTCTGTGATCTCTTCCGGATGAACCGGGATTACACCGCCCTCTGCGCCGCCGTGACAGCCCCCGTTTTCGGACGAAGGAAGCCCTTTGCCGTGAGCGGTCTCTGCGACGGAGCGGAACAGATCTTCACGGCCGCCGTCGCCGCGGATTTCGCCTCCTCTTCGAGCCCCCTCCTGCTCATCTTTCCGGACGACAAGCGGGCGGCGAAGACCCGGGATTTTCTTGTCTCCCTGGGCATCCGGGCCGCGCGCTATCCCGCCCGGGAATACTGCTTTTCCAATATCGGCTCCTCCCATGACACCGAAGGGGAGAGGCTCTGCGTGCTGTCCTCCCTGGCCGGTGTCCTGCCGGAGGAGAACCGCCCCACGGTCATCACCACCACGCCCGAGGCCGTTCTGCAGATCACCCTTCCCCCCGAAGCCCTGCGCGCGCTGTGCGTGACGGTGGACAGATCGGAGCCCGTGGATACCGCCGTGCTGGCAAAACGCCTCGCCGACGCCGGCTACGTGCGGGTGGAGCTGTGCGAGTCCCCCGGCCAGTTCGCCATCCGGGGCGGCATCGTGGACGTCTATCCCCCCGCCGGCCAGCCCGTCCGCATCGAGCTTTTCGACGACGAGATCGACCGCATGGCCTATTTCTCCCCGGAGACCCAGCGGTTCACCGAGGACGCGCCGGAGCGGATGATCCTTCCCCCGGTCCGTGAGCTCCTGCTTTCCGACGACGTCCGTCTGGAGCTGGCCGAGACCATCCGGAAGCACATCCGCCGCATCGGACACACCACGGCGGAGGGAGACGCTGCGGACGGCCGCCGTGCCCGGGCCGCTTCCGTTCTGTCCGGGGAGCTGCAGTCGCTGGACAACGGTCTGGAGCTGAACTTCGCGGACAAATATCTGCCCCTGATCTATCCCGGGGCGGACTGCCTTTTGGAATACGCCTCCGGTCCCTTCGTCCTCTTCGATTCGGCCCAGGCGGAGGAGCGGACAGGCGCGGCGGAATCCCTGATCGAGCAGAGCATCGCGGACATGGCGGAGCAGTACGAGCTTCCCCCCCAGAGGGACGGCCGCTGGTTCCGCTCCTTCGACGAGATCACCGCCCGGCAGAACGGGCCCGTGGTGCTGGCCGACTCCCTGTCCCGCTCGGGCTCCGGGGTGGACGCGTCCGGCGTTTTCCTGTTCAACACCCGCCACGTGCCGGCCTACGCGGGAAACGTGGCCTTGTTCCGGGAGGATCTGGCGCGGTTCGCCGGGGAGCGGTATCTCTGCGCCGTGCTGTGCTCCTCCGAGACGGAGAAGAGCGGGCTCATGGCGGAGCTCACCGAGGCGGGCTACACGGCGGTCTCGGCGGAAGCCCCCGAAGCGGACGGGCTCAGTCTGGCGTCCGGGGACGGAGACGGCGGCGGATTTTTGAAATACGCGGGACGGGCCAACGCCCCCGTGCTGCTCATGACGGGCGAGTTCCCCGGCGGCTATTCCACCGTATCCCCGAAGTTCGCCCTGCTGGACTTTTCCAAGGAAGCGGCGCGCCCCTCCCACGGCCGGTTTTTCCGCCAGCCCAAGCGGAAGAAGAGCGCCTCCGAGGCCATCCTCTCCTACGCCGATCTGGACGTGGGGGACATCGTGGTGCACGACGCCTACGGGATCGGCCAGTACATGGGGATCGAGAACCTGACCATCGACGGCAGCTCCCGGGACTACATCCACATCCGGTACGCCGGGACGGACAAGCTCTTCCTCCCCGTGGATCAGCTGGACCACGTGTCGAAATACATCGGCGCGGGCAGCGACACGGGGGCGGTGAAACTCTCGAAAATGGGCGGCCCGCGAGATGGCGAAGGAGCTGATCGAGCTCTACGCCCGGCGGAAGAAAACCAAGGGCATCGCCTTCGATCCCGACGACGACATGTGCCGGGAGTTCGCCGACGCCTTCGAGTACGAGGAGACGGACGGCCAGCTCACCGCCATCGCCGACATCCGCCGCGATATGGAGGCGCCCTGGCCCATGGACCGGCTCCTCTGCGGCGACGTGGGCTACGGCAAGACCGAGGTGGCGCTCCGGGCGGCCTTCAAGGCGGTCATGAGCGGAAAGCAGGTGGCCGTTCTGGTCCCCACCACCATTCTGGCCTATCAGCACTTCCAGACCTTCCTCTCCCGCATGAGGGCCTTCCCGGTCCGGGTGGACATGGTCTCCCGGTTCCGCAAGCCCTCGGAGCAGGCCGCCTCCGTCCGCCGTGTGGCAAGGGGGGACACGGACATCATCATCGGCACCCACCGGCTCATCTCGAAGGACGTGACCTTCAAAGATCTGGGTCTCATCATCATCGACGAGGAGCAGCGGTTCGGCGTGGCCCAGAAGGAGAAGCTCAAGCAGCTCGCCATCGGCGCGGACGTGCTGACCCTCACCGCCACCCCCATTCCCCGGACCCTCAACATGGCCATGGGCGGGATCGTGGACATGAGCGTGCTGGAGGACGCCCCCGGCCTGCGCTCCCCGGTCCAGACCTACGTCATGGAATACGACGAGGCCATGATCCACGAGGCCATCCGGCGGGAGCTGCGGCGGGGGGGACAGGTCTTCTACCTCTACAACAAGGTGGAGGGCATCTACCGGGTGGCGGACCGCATCCAGGCGGCCATTCCCGACGCGCGCATCGCCGTGGCCCACGGAAAAATGGAACGGGACGCCATCGAGGAGGTCTGGGACGCCCTGATCCGCGGCGAGGTGGACATTCTCGTCTGCACCACCATCATCGAGACGGGCGTGGACATCCCCAACGCCAACACCCTCATCATCGAGAACGCGGAGAACTACGGCCTGGCCCAGCTCCATCAGATCCGCGGACGGGTCGGACGGTCCTCCACGCGGGCCTTCGCCTACTTCACCTACCGCCGTGGCAAGACCCTGACGGAGATCGCGGAAAAGAGGCTGGAGGCCATCCGGGAATACGCGGAGTTCGGCGCGGGCTTCCGGATCGCGTTGCGAGACCTGGAGATCCGGGGCGCGGGCAATCTTCTGGGCGCGGAGCAGCACGGCCATCTGGACGCCGTGGGCTATGATCTCTACATGAAGCTTCTGGAGGAGGCCGTGGTGGAGGAGAAGGGCGGCGAGGTGAAGAAGGCCCTGCCCGAGTGCGCCGTGGACGTGCGGTGCGACGCCTTCCTGTCCAAGTCCTACATCCCCTCCGCCCCCCAGCGCATGGACATGTACAAGCGCATCGCCCGGGTGGAGAACAAGGCGGACTACGAGGACATGCTGGACGAGCTCTGCGACCGCTTCGGCGATCCGGATACCGCCGCGCTGAATCTGTGCCGGGTGGCCATGATCCGCGCGCTGGGTCGGCAGGCCGGCATCGGCAAGGTGGAGGAACGGGACGGCACCGTGCGGCTCTATCCCAACGACATCGACGGCACGGCCCTCCACCGGCTGGGAGAGGTCTACCGCGACCTGGGGGTGCGCGCCAATTTCGGCCAGACCCCGTCCATCACCATGAAGACAAAGAAGAACATGCGCAGCCTCGAATTCATCATCGAGCTTCTGGAAACCTACAACCGCCTGCTTGGGGCAAAAACCTGAAGGAGACGACAATACCTATGAAAAAAACTGTGCTTATCCGGCTCTGCCTCCTGCTCCTGGCGGCGCTTCTGCTCTTCCCCTCCTGCGGGGGCGGAGCGGACGTCATGACCTGGGGCGGCTGCGGCATCTCGGAAAACGAATTCAAGTTCTATCTGGCCACCTACAAGGCCCGCTTCGCCCAGACCTACACGGACTTCAAGGACAACGAGGCCTTCTACCGCCAGGCCATCGGGGACGGCGATGCTGAGGACTTCCTCTTCGCCACCGTGGTCAACAACGTCAGCTATTCCCTGCTCTGCGACGGGCTGTTCAGGCAGTACGGCCTCTCCCTCCCAGCCTCCGTGACCGCGCAGGTGGATGATTACGTCGACTCCTTCCTGTACGACTACGCCGACGGGAACAAAAACGTCCTGAACCAGTCCCTGGGGGTTTACGGCATCAACATGAAGCTGTTCCGGGAGATTCTTCTGCGGGACGAGCGGTCCTCGGCAGTCTACAATTACCTCTACGGACCGGACGGCACCGTCGGCATCAACGACGACGACCGGCAGGCCTATCTGGAGGAAAACTACGCCCGGGTCCGCCACATCTACGTGAACAACGCCTACGTCTACGAGACCGACACGAACGGCCGCCCCGTCTACGACGCCCCTGTCCGGCGAAGAGCTGGAGGCCAAGAACGCGCTGGTGGCCGCCATCGACGAAGCCCTGGCCTCGGGAGAGGATTTCGACGCCGTGTACGAGGCCGCGTCGGAGGACCGGTACTACACCGAGGGCTACTATCTGACCCGGAACATGGACTTTGTGGAGGGCGTGGTAAAATCCGCCTTCGACATGGAGATCGGGGAATGGACGAAGGTGGAGTCGGACGTGGGCGTGCACTACATCAAGCGCCTGCCCCTGGGAGAGAAGCCCTGGGCCGACGAAAACTGCACGGACTTCTTCCCGGACTACGACGAGGACGTGTCCTCCGCCCTGTTCACCGCCATGCTGGACGGCCTGATGCCGGAGGTGGTCTACAACGAGGAAGCCCTCTCCGCCTACACCGTGGAGGCCTCCCCCATGAACACGCGGTTCAACTGAAAAAAGAACGGTATCCGGAAACGCAAAGGTTCGGATGCCGTTCCTTTTTTAAGGAAGGAAACCCTACGGGTTTCCGGTTTTTATGTCCCTGCGCGGGACGGGCGGCACAAGGGACACCATCTCTTGGCCGACTGAGTTCACGAAGTGAACTCGGGTGCCCACTCGTGCGGGTCCCCCTTGGCCATTTGGCATAAGACGACAGCACGCACTTGAATTCAACATTGACCATACAACCCACGCTTCGCGGCGAAACATGATGCCATCGATGGCGCGGGCCCGATTTGGAAGCAGAATAATCCAGAAATCAAAACGCGCTTCCATTACACGTTCGCGATGGAGAGAAGGCGTAACTGATAATTCAACCTCGCGAGGATAAAGCAAATCTGTGAATAGGACAGCTATCCTTTATTGCCAGCCCTCCCTGCCCAATGCGCGTTTCGATCGCTGTTTTCGAGGCTCCCGAGAAAACCGTGAAATTCCATCTTTGATGGGATTTCACGCATGTTTCAGCTGACGCAACGTGG
>CACWLT010000192.1 GCA_902761695.1 uncultured Ruminococcus sp. | reverse complement strand
GTTCTTGCAATCGAGATGGAATCAGAATTCGTTCCGGAGAAGGTTAGAAACAGCTAACCTGTGGGTCCGGAACAGCATCCGCACAGAGAGATCCGACGGATCCTCGCGGCGGAGAATAGCGGCGTTCCGCTCGATTATTTCTTGTCCGGCTCCACTTCGATCATCTCGGCGTCCGCCTTCCGGATGGAAAGCTCGTAGCCGCGGACCGTGACCTCCACGGGATCTCCCAGGGGCGCTACCTTGCGGACGTAAACGGATACGCCCTTGGTGATGCCCATGTCCATGATCCGGCGTTTAACGGCGCCTTCTCCGTGCAGCCGGACTACCCGGACGGTGTCGCCGATCTGTACGTCTCTCAAAGTGTTCATGCGGTTCCTCCTCTGTATATGATGGATAAATGATAACATTGCCCCAACGGACGGCGGATGAAAAGTGTTAGCTTTGGAAAACATCCGCGCCCGGTTTTTGTGATTAGGGTAGGAAAACTGACGTGCTCCTTCCCGGAGTGAGCTGTCAGCTGTGCTGACTGAGGGAGTGTCCGGCGGATGGCAGACGCGCTCTCTACGCCACGAAGACCTTCTGCGCCAATTCGCGGCGATTTGGCGGAGCCGAACGTCGAGGTTAAGCTACAAATACTTTTTGGGCCAATTCGCGATCGATACCTACCCGGCTTTCCTTCACGTTGACGATCAGGTTTCCCGCCAGCTCGGATACGACGGTGATCTCGTGGCCGACTACGAAGCCCAGATTCTCCAGGTGCTTCTTGATTTCCGGGTTTCCGCTGATTTTGACGATGGTGTGGGCGTTTCCGTCCCTGGCAAGCAATAACGGCATCATGCTTTTTTCTGCTCCCTGACGGCCGTGCGGGACCGTCTCCGATGATTCAACCGGCAGGACATGTCCATGCCTGTTTGGTTTTGAGGATTAGCTAACGCTAATCAACCGTTATCATTATAATCCCTTCCCGACGAGTTGTCAAGGGCTTACCGGAGATTTTTCCGCCGTGAAGCGTTTTTTGTCAGATCGGGACGGAAACGGCGCGGCTCCGCCCTCCGGATTTGTGGGTCATGACGAGGAAGAGCGGCGGGGCAAATTTGGGCCGGCGTCTTGCAAAACAACGCGGGATCGGGTATAATAGGGGCAGCAAATCCAACGGAGGACGCCATGGCACAATACCGCCTCATCGATATGGACACCTGGCCCCGGGCCGCCCATTACCGCCGCTTCACGGAGGACTCCCCCTGCGCCGTCACCCTCACCGACGAGATCGACGTCACCGGGCTGCGGAACGCCTGCCGGACGTCGGGGCGGTCCTTCTACGCGGCGGTGCTCTGGGTCGTGTCATCGGCCGTCAACGCCCGGGAGGAGTTCCGGCTGACGGAGGTGGACGCCCCCGACCTGCCCGCCCCCGTGCCCGCCGTCTGGGACGTGGTCCATCCCGCCCACAACGTCTTCCACAAGGAAACGGAGACCTACACCGGCACCTTCACCCTGTTCTCCCCCGATCCGGAGGAATTCATGGACCGGGTGGCGGAGGATGCGGAGCGGGCAAGACGGCTGCGGGTCCCGGCCATTCCGACGCCCCCCAATGTCTTCGACGCCTCCTGTGTCCCGTGGCGTCACTTCACCCACGCCGGAGCCCTGACGGACGCGCCGTCTCTTTCGCCTCTCGTGGTCTGGGGCGGATTCCGGGAGGCGCGGGAGCGGGGAAGCGAGCCGAAAATCCTCATGCCCCTGTCCGTTACGATTTCCCATGCCGCCGCCGACGGATTCCATCTGGCCCGCTTCCTGAACGACGCGGAGGCGGGATGCGCGGCTCTGGCGAAGCGGCTCGGAGGGAGGATGCTGTGAGACTGTTCGTTGCCGTCTGCTTTCCGGATTCCTTCCTCGACGTCCTGGAGGACTGTCAGCGGAGCCTGCGCCGGACGGGGGCACAGGGAAATCCCCGCTGGTCGAAACGGGACAATCTTCATCTGACCCTGGCCTTCGTCGGGGAGCGGCAGGAGGCGGAATCCGCGATTAAGGCCCTGGACGTCGTCCGCTTCTCCCCCTTCCGGCTCCGGGTGGGCGATCTCATGAAATTCGGCGATACCCTGACCCTGGGGATCCGGGACGGCGGTGAGTGCAGAAAACTGGCCCTCGCGGTCCGGTCCGCTTTGGATGACGCCGGGATTCCTTACGACAAAAAGCCCCCCGTCCCCCATATCACCCTGGCCCGCAGATATGCCGCCCCCCTCCCCGACAGCGCGTCCCTCATCGTCCCCGACAGCACCGCCCGCGTCCCCTCCTTCCGCCTCATGCTCTCCGACCTCACCCCCACCGGCGCAGTCTATACACCCCTGAAGGAGTTTCAACTAAGGTGATGAATGAGGAAAGACAGCATAAGTAACCGGATTTTGAAAAAGCCGCGGAGCAGTATTTCAAATCACCCTATTCTATACCGCGCCCCGTATCATGCGCGCTTCGATCGCTGTTTGCGCCTGCCCCCCCACTCAAATTTCATTTGAGTGGGCAGAGCAAACCGTGAAATTCCTTCTCTGATGGGATTTCACGCATGTTACAGCTGATGCAACGTGGTCCGCCGGAGTTGCGGAGCAACTCCCGAAGAATGCAGAGCATTCTTCAGGCGAGGACCTGGGATACACAATCAATTTTCGATCTGGTTACGAGCTGTAAGTTTATGCTATACGGCCAAGGGGGACCTCCGGGAGTGGGCACCCGAGTTCACTTCGTGAACTCAATCGGCCATGAGATGGTGTCCGCGATCGCAGATCGCAGTCCCCCGCGCCCGTTGCGTGACCACGTCACGCGGCGCAGAGGACATATAATCCTGAAAACGCGCAGCGTTTCCTTCCTTATCTTTGCGATTACACTTTCCTCCGAAAGGGTACTATATGAAACACGGATTCATCAAGCTGGGCGCCGCCGTGCCCATGACGCATGTGGCCGCCCCCATGAAAAACGCGGCGGAAATCTGCCGCCTCATCGACCGGGCCTTCGACGAGGGCGTCCATGTCCTCGCCTTCCCGGAGCTCTCCGTCACCGGCTATACCTGCGGGGACCTCTTCCTCTCCGAAGATCTGCTGAACGGGTCGGAAAAGGCCCTCGCCGCCGTCGCGGAGCATACCGCCGGGAAGAAAATGCTGGTCTTCGTCGGCTGTCCGCTCCGGGCAAACGACCGGCTCTACAACTGCGCCGTGGCCATCTCCGACGGGGAGATCCTCGGCGTCACCCCCAAGACCGCCGTCCCCAACTACGGCGAATTCTACGAGGCCCGCCACTTTGCCGTTCCCTCCGCCGGTGAGACCGTCCCGGTCCGGATGGGGGAGGAGACCTGGTATCTCCCGCTCTCCCACGGCGTGTACGTCTGCGCGGAGGTCCCGGAGCTGGCCGTGGGCGCGGAGATCTGCGAGGAGCTCTGGGTGACCGGCTCTCCCGCCGAAAAGCTGGCGGCGGACGGCGCGGCGGTCATCGTCAACCTCTCCGCTTCCAACGAGATCGTGGGTAAGGACGAATACCGGCGGACCCTTGTGAAGGCGGCCTCCGGGAAATGCGCCGCGGCCTACGTCTACTGCGACGCGGGCGAGGGCGAGTCCACCACCGACTCCGTCTTCTCCGGCCACTGCCTGATCGCCTCAAACGGCGCGATCCTCGCGGAAAACGAGCCCTTCGGCGGCGCGGAGCTGACCACAGCCGTGGTTGACGTACAGCACCTGCGCCATGACCGGCGGAGGATGAACACCTGGAAGAGCGGCGCGTCCGGTGCTCCCTCCTTCTCCCTGGAGCTGCGGGACACCGACATCTCGGGCCGCATCGATCCCCGCCCCTTCATTCCCGGGGACGGTCCGGAGCGGGACGCCGTGTGCCGCCGTATTTTCGACATCCAGACGGCGGGCCTCGTCAAACGGATCCGGGCGGCTCACGCGGATACCTGCGTCATCGGCCTCTCCGGAGGACTGGACTCCACCCTGGCGCTGCTGGTCACCCATGAGGCCTTCCGGAAAATGGGGAAGGATCCCCGGGACCTTATCGCCCTGACCATGCCCTGCTTCGGCACCACCTCCCGGACCAAATCCAACGCGGAGCGGCTCGGGCAGATGTTCGGGACCCGGTTCCGCACCGTCGACATCAAGGCGTCCGTGGACCTGCACTTCCGGGACATCGGCCACGACGCGGCGGACCATTCCGTGGTCTACGAGAACGCCCAGGCGAGAGAGCGGACCCAGATTCTGATGGACATCGCCAACGCGGAGAACGGGCTGGTGGTCGGCACGGGGGATCTCTCGGAGCTGGCGCTGGGCTGGGCCACCTACAACGGCGACCATATGTCCAACTATGGCGTCAACGGCGGCATACCGAAGACCCTGGTGCGGGTGCTGGTGGACTGGTACGCCCGGATCCACGGCGAGGAGATCCGAAGCGCGGCGGAGCGCGGGGAGGCCTTCACCCTCGGCAGCGTTCTGCGGGATATCCTCGACACCCCCGTCAGCCCGGAGCTGCTTCCCCCGAAGGAAGGGGAGATCGCCCAGAAGACCGAGGACCTGGTGGGGCCCTACGACCTGCACGATTTCTTCCTCTATCATTACGTCCGCTGGGGCGAGACAAGAGACAAGATCCTCCGGGAGGCAAAGGCGGCCTATGCCGGGACCTTCGACGACGCGACGATTGAAAAATGGCTCTCCACCTTCCTCCGCCGGTTCCGGATCCAGCAGTTCAAGCGGTCCGCCCTGCCTGACGGCCCGAAGGTGGGATCCGTGGCCCTGAGTCCGCGCGGAGACTGGAGAATGCCCTCCGACGCGGAAGCGGATGAATGAACCTTTTTCCAAAAGGAAACAAACGCTGCGCGTTTCAAATCTCATCAAATCCCGTTGCGCACGGGAGGCGCCGGGAGGGACACCATCTCAGGCCGAAGGTGCCCCTCCCGGAGGTCCCCCTTGGCCCTATAGCATAAGCCGACAGCATGGACCAACATCCAACTGTGTTTGTGCAACTCACGCTTCGCGGCGAAACATGGCGCTATCGATGGCGCGGGCCTGATTCGGAAGCTGAATAGTTTCGACATCAAAACGCGCTTCCATTACACGGACGCGTTGATATGAAGACGAAACTGGAAATTCAGCTTCGCGCGAACAAAGACAGTCTGTGAATAGAACAGCGAACCTCTATTGCCAGCCCCCCCTGCCTAATGCGCGTTTCGATTGCTGTTTCCGAGGTCCCCGAGGAAACCGTGAAATTCCATCTCTGATGGAATTTCACGCATGTTTCAACTGTACCAACATAGTCCGCGCGAGGACATGGGATGAACCATCAAGCTCGGTTATTGAAATGAGCAGTAAGGATTATGCTCCCCGGCCAAGGGGGACCCTCGGGGGAGGGGCACCTTCGGCCTGAGATGGTGTCCCTCCCCCGCGCCCGTCCCGCGCAGGGACATAATTCGTTCCCAATCGCGCAGCGTTTGTTTCCTTATGTGAAGGTAAGTTTTCTTTCCTCATAGTGTGAATACGCTATTGTACGATAACAGGAGGATTGCCATGAGCAAACGATTTGGCATTATCGCCCCCATGCAGATCGAGGCGGAGCATATCATCGCCGCCATGGAGGACGCGCGGTGTGAAACGGTCGGGGGGATCGAATTCACCCTCGGGAAGATCCGGATGGCCAACGACCACGCGGACGGGGAAATCGGCGAGGCGGACGCGGTGGTGGCGGTCTGCGGCATCGGCAAGGTGTTCGCCGCCATGTGCGCCCAGACCATGATCGTGACGTACCATCCGGATTACATCATCAACACCGGCATTTGTATATAACGTACCATTACCGTTAATTGAACCCAACATATTTGCGTTATTT
>CACWLT010000191.1 GCA_902761695.1 uncultured Ruminococcus sp. | reverse complement strand
CTCCTCTCCGCCCGATGAAGGGCATAAAAACAGGACCGGCATTTACCGATCCTTGTCAGTCGTCCAGATAGGCGAAATACTTGATATAGGAATAGATCACATCAGCGATCTTGTTGTAGCCCACCCGTGCAGGATGAACATTGTCCGTATCCACGGTCATCGTAAATTCTGTGTTTCTGCTGCTGACCGGAACAACGGATGCCCGATAGTCGTGATACGGGTCAACGTTTAAATAAACAGGGACGAGATAAATTTTCTCATCTTCCCGGTTGTCGTAGGTTTCAATCAGCCGGCTTGTCCAGCTCATCAAGCTCCACCTCCTCCAGCAGTCTGACCAGCTCCGGCTCGTTCAGCCCGGAGAAATCGTGAAAGGCCTTTTTCCTCATGGGACGGATATCCCGGCACAGGCTCCGGTCGCAGTCCTCCGGCTTCGGGAACACGACGATCCCCTTGTCCATCACGGGACGCCAGAACCGCACGCCCAGCATGTCCCGCCCGGTTTCGTCCGGATAGTCGAACCCGTGGAACATCAGCCCGAAGGTCATCCTCCCCATGTTGTCGTAGTACCCCTCTCCCGCTCCGAACCGGCAGGGCTCCACATAGGCCTGACACTCCCGCGTCCCGAGGAAAATGTCCCGCCTGCCTCCCCGTGCGATCATGCGCTTCGCGATCTGAAAATGCTTGTTCTCGTTGCGGTCGTGGGCAAACTCCGGCCGGTGCTCGTTGAAGATGAAATGCGCCTCCACCTGATAGGCCGGTTCGGAGAGATAGGAGTAAATGGAGAGCGTATTGCCCGGACCGCTGAAATTGATCGGCCGGATGTGTTTGGATTCCGTCAGGATCGGGTGCAGAATCCGCACGCGATCAATAACCCAGGTAATGGTGGGCTTCCAGTAGACGCTTTCCATGATCCCCTTCAGCGCCTGATAGGTGGGGATCTGATAGGTCGCCTTTTCCCCGCCGACCCGCGTCACCGGATCGGAAAAGAGCGCGTACCGGCCGTATACCAGAAACGACACCTGATTCGCGTACTGCAAACGATCACTTCCTTTCTGTATGATATAATTATAAATCAAGATAATCCATAGCGGCGGGCGTATCGGTCACGCCGTAGTCGAGGCTGTAATACGCCTTGTCCAGAATATATACGCCGCTGTCCTCGAGATACCGGACCGCCTTCAGTTCGTCCCGCAGCTTTCGGAACTTATGCTCATAGAGAGAAACGCTGTAGCGCCCCGCCTCTCTGAGCAGCCGGATCTTTTCGTCCATCCCGGGCAGCGAGCAGAGGGCCGTGATGATCTCCTCGCCGCGCTTGTAGGGAACCAGAACGGAGATGGTATCCTGATCGATCACGCGGAACTTATCCTCCGCCGTGCGGAATGCGGCTGGGACGGGGAAGAAGGTTCCCAAGGATCTCCGGGTCTCCGGTATCTCGGCATATGACTTTCCGTTGACACCGAGCAGTGAAAACAATGTGTCCGCAGGATCGGTAACAGGGTACGGAAGCAACTTCGCAAAATCTTTATCTTTCCGCTCGTTCCGATAATAGAGCCCGATCCCCTCGGGTGAATCCGGTTCGTATGCGGACGCCAGAAGCCCCCTGGTTACTTGTTGCGCTGCTTCAATCTCGGGGAGTTTTTTCAAGCTCTCCTCATTCAGAGACCAGATATACACGTCCCCATACACCCCGTCCCCCAGCTCCGCGTTACGATTGCATCGGCCCGCCGCCTGAAGGATGCTGCCCAGCCCCGTGAGACTGCGGACAACACAGGGGAAGCTGATGTTGATCCCCGCCTCGATGAGCGCGGTGGAAACGCAGAACAGCGGCTCGGAGCGGTCCCT
This sequence comes from uncultured Ruminococcus sp., assembly GCA_902761695.1. Lineage (GTDB taxonomy): Bacteria > Bacillota > Clostridia > Oscillospirales > CAG-272 > UMGS1696. Next base: position 4,014 of record CACWLT010000191.1, on the reverse strand, counting down.
GTTCCGGATCCGGTCGATAATCTCCAGCCGGTGCGCGGGAACCATGTCCGTACTCAGATGCAGGGTCGGTATGCCGGATTCCTTCACCAGCATGCCCATCTCCCGCGCCGCCGCCTTGGTGTTGACGATCATCAGAACGGAGCCATACCGTCCCACAAGCTCCCGTACACGCTCCGCGGCCTCGGCAAAGGTCAGGGCAGCGCGGGATTCATCAATCAGTGCGGTGCGTTTGAGCTCCCGGAACAGTCCGGCGGTATCCGGAATCATCTCCCGCGGTTCAGCGTGAAAATGCAGATCCGGCTGGGTTGCGGTACAGAGAACAATGGTACAGTGCAGAACGGCCGTCAGAAAATCCACCGCCTGCTCAAACAGCTGCGTACATCTTTTGGGCAGCGCCTGAATTTCGTCAAAAATCAGGACGGAACCGGAAAGATGAGCCAACCGCCGGGCGTCCGTATTGGATGAGGAGAAAAAGCTGTTCAGAAACTGCACCATGGAGGTCAGGATCAGGTCGCAGTCCCAGCGTTCGGTCAGCCGCCGGTAGTTTTCGATCTCCCCGGGGGAGGCGTGCTCGTCGAAGACAACGCCAGAATGATGCTCCAGTATCCCGACGGAATCGCCGACCGCCTCCCGGATATCCCGTGCGTTCTGGTCCAGGATCGTATTAAAGGGAATGATGTAGAGAATCCGCCTGATCCGCTCCGGGTGCAGTGCAGCAAATCGAAGCGCGAAACGGAGACTTGCAAAGGTCTTTCCACCTCCGGTCGGGACGGACAGACGATACAATCCGTCGGATACATAGGGAGACAACTCCGCAGCTCGTTCACACGCATCCGAAATCCCGGTCCGGATTTCCCCGATCCTTCCTGCGTTCGGAAGTTTGGAAACATAAATATTCAGAAGGCTGAGAATGTTGTTCCAGTCCGGTGAGGATGATGAACGGAAGGGATCCTCGCCATAGGCAAAGCAGGCACTGTCCCAACGGTCGGCATCCACCAGCACGCCGAGCAGATACCGGATCAGAAGTCCGTTGGCAAATGCTTTCTTTTTGACCCCGGCAGCATTCAGCCTGTCCAGATACCCTCGTATTTCGATAACCGCGTCACGGAAGAGTCCGTCCAGCTCCGCCGTATCGGCAACCTCGGAATGGAAATTCCAAACGGCTTCGTCAATGGACAGATGTTCGTTGGGATTCTCCATTTTTTCAAGCAGGAGCGTTTCACCCGACGGCGTGATCACATCCATCAATCCGGCGTGGTGGGCATAAACCGTCATCATGACGATCTGCGCCGTCAGTTTTTCCGCGAGTTCGCCCTTTTCCTGATACCATCTTCGAAATGCATAGACCGCACCGATCGGCGCGTGGTGAACCTGTCCGCAGGATGCTTTTCCTTCTTCCGTTCCGGCTGACACACGAAGATAGATCTGAAACGCCTCCGTTCCCTTTCCCATGTCGTGAATGAGCCCGATCAGAGTGGCAACGGCTGTCAGCACGACGGAACGGACCGCATCAGCGCAGAGAGCGGACACATGACGGCTGTGGTCTGCCAAATCTTGTCCCCGCCCGGTCAGACCATCTAAATGCGCGAACATATCATCATTCCTCAAATCATCCTTTTACTCATAATAGATAATACCACAAATATGATAAAAAGTCCAGCCCTAATCACTGTTTGGATTGTGTAGAATATTTATGACGCCCTCCCATCTCTACACCAACATCTTTTCTGTTGACACCCGCCCGGATTTTCGCTATAATGATTCCAGCACAACCTATCCGGAGGTCCGCCATGCCATACTCACTCGATGATAAACTCGTCGTCGGTATCTCGTCCCGCGCCCTTTTCGACCTCGAACAGGAAAACGAAATCTATGAGACCGAAGGCCTCGACGCCTATTCCGCCTATCAGGTGGAGCATGAGAATGATATCCTCCGGCCAGGCACGGCGTTCCCGCTTGTCAAGGCCCTGCACAATCTCAACACCAACGGCAGCTACCTGACAGAGATCATCATTGTTTCCCGTAACAGCGCGGACACCAGCCTTCGGATCTTCAACTCCATCCACCACTACGGTCTGGATATCAGCCGGGCAGCTCTCGTCGGCGGCGCGTCCATTGCACCCTACCTCACCCCCTTCCGGACCGATCTGTTTCTTTCCGCCAACGAAGCAGATGTGCGGGAGGCTTTGGCTGCCGGGGTCGCCGCAGGACTGATCTGCTCGAATCCGCCGATCGATCCCGCGAAGGAAGATCCCCAGATCCGGATCGCCTTTGATGGAGATGCAGTCCTCTTCTCGGACGAAGCGGAGCGGATCTTTCAGGAAAAGGGCCTCGAAGCTTTCACAGAACACGAGCGTGAAAACGCTCAGAAACCTCTCCCGGAGGGACCTTTCGCCAAGCTGCTGAAAACGATCTCCGTAATCCAGAACAGCTATCCGAAGGATTCCAGCCCCATCCGGACCGCTCTTGTTACGGCGCGGAGCGCACCGGCCCATGAACGCGTTGTCCGCACCCTGCGGGCATGGAACGTCCGGATTGACGAAGCCTTCTTCTTGGGCGGTATCCAGAAGAGCGAGATCCTGAAAGCATTCGACGCTGACATCTTCTTCGACGACCAGGCGGTCCACACCGATCCCGCCTCGAAGCTGGTTCCTGCAGCCCGTGTACCCACGGATTGATCCCATGAAAGAGGACGAGCGATCGTCCTTTTTTTAAAGCGCCGGATTATACCAACCTTCTCCCCGAAAAAACCACTACTTGATGAAAATAACGATTTTCTCCCTTTTGACTGTAGTTGGGAGCGTTCTCCCGGATTTCCTGTGAAAAACGGAGATTCCAATCGAGGTATCCTTCTGGTATAATCGGAATTGCCCCCTTAGCGGCCACAGGGTATATCACGCCTGCCGCTCTTATACAATGCCCTCTCCTCATATCCGAGAAAGCCGCCTTTCCTTCGCCCACAGATAGGGCTCTCTGATCCGAACGGATTATTTCCCCAATCAACAGCATTCGCTGCATGCAAATATATATTCGTTGCCGCATATTTACTTTCCATTTGGCAATTTCATGACTATTCAAACATGCACAAATCTCCGTGGGTGATTTTGTCAATTTGGCTCGTTGACAGGTAACATCATCAGTGCTATAATGAGAATATCCCGCTCAACGCGGTTTTCGTCAGAATAGACGGATTAAGCCCTATGCGAATCAAGCCAAAGATGTGAACAAAGCACAAAAATGTGAAGAAGGTGATTCCGATGTCTCCTGATCACGAGGGAGCGCAGTATGCGCGTACAGACATAACCTCAGACGATAAATCAACTGAGGGAGCTGATTCAGCCCCCGCTTCCAGTCTCCAAAGTGAGTCCGAACGCATCCTGAAAGGGATCGTCGCATCCCGGGACGGGAAGCACTACCACAAGCTGACAACACTCCGAAACATCCGGACGATGATGGGCATCACGGGCGTGAAGGTGGGAAAGATCGAGAAGGCCGCAAACGTCCAGCAGGGCTATATGAGCCGACTCGAAAAGATCGATTCCACCGTGGAACCCTCCCTTGAGTTCATCGCGGCCGCAGCACAATTGCTGGGCGTCCCCGTCGACTACCTGCTCTACGGGAAAGTCGAGCCCCTCTCCGAGTCCGAAGAGATGACGCTGGACTTCATCAAGACGCTCACCGAACAAAGCCACTCCTACCAGGTTAACTGGGAGAAAGATACCCCCGACATCGACTCGTACCGCCGTTACGAAGACAGGAACGGAAATCTCTCGCACCCGCTGGTGTCGTACAGCACCGAGTCGAAAACCACTTCTGACCGCTCGCTGGTATACACTTCGCTCTTCTACCCCGAGTTCCGGCTCGAGCTGGATGGGTGCAGTTACAACACGTACCTCAAGGGCCAGAATGTCCGCGTATATCTTATGTCATGCCGCCCCGCTGACAACGATAACAAGGACGGGCGCTTCCTTGAACTTTACCTTTACGATCTTTCCGCTGTCATCTTTCGTAAAT
>CACWLT010000190.1 GCA_902761695.1 uncultured Ruminococcus sp. | reverse complement strand
GACCACCTGCTCGTTGGTCACGGGATCATAGGGCCGGAACGTGCCGTCGCCGAAGCCCAGGACGATGCCGTTTTCCGCGGCCCACGCCACGTAGGGCACGTAATCCCAGTCGCCGAGAGGCTCGCAGTCGGAGAACGGGCAGTCGCTCCAGTCCGCGGGATCGATCATGTCCATTCTGCCGAGGATCGTCACGAACATGGCGCGGGTCAGGGTTCCGGACGCGTCGAATTCGGTGTCGGATATGCCTTTCATGAGACCGGACTTATGGGCGAAAACGATGGCGTTATAGAAGGGATCGGCGGCATCCACGTCGGTGAACGGGATATCGGGCTCTGCCGGTTCTTCCATGATGGCCGGGGTCATGTCATCAACGGTCACGGGCTCGGGCTGCTTTACGGTCTTGTCTTCCTTCTTCGGAGGATTGAACAACTTGGCACCCAGGGCCAGGGACTGGCGGATCCAGTCGAATCCGTCGGAGAGCGGCGGGATCTTTTCCGTCCACTTTTCCAGAATGTGGGTCACGTTCGCCGGATCGACGGCGGAGGCGGTGTACTCGATCACGCCGTAGGAGCCGTACGTGGGCTCGATAATCACGGCCGTCGTGATCACCACTTCGGATTCATAGACTTTCGCGGAGCCTGCAGGAGCGTTCGTGTCCACGAAGTACGCTTTCTTCATGGGCAGGCTGTAGCTTTCCGTGACGTAGCAGGGGGTGTACGGAACGTACCATACGGCGGTGAGGGTGATGTCGTTCTCGACCGGGGTGTCGAAATCGTAGTCCTCCTCGCCGAGTTTCCAGCCGCCGAAGATATAGGGCTCCCACACGGGATCCTCGGGCTTCTGGGCCTTTTCGCCTTTCACGACGGTCTGATCCTCGATCTTGCTTCCGCCCTTCGTTTCAAATTTGACGGTGCACGTGTCCGCCGTGGGCGTGTCGGGGTTCTCGGGCGTCTGGGGCGTCGGGGGATTCTTGCTCCAGCCGGCGTACAGCGTATGGCTGTCCGTCTTCTTCACGAGGGTGTCTTCCGTGACGGCCTCGTCGCTGCTCTGGAAGAGGCGGAAATAGTGGATCGTGTAGTCCGTGGGCATCGCCGTGCAGTCCAGGTCGAGGAAGGTGTACTGCCAGATCATGCCGGACGTGATCTCGATCCGCGCGTGAATGTTGTGTCCGTCCGGGCTGACCGTGAAGCCGGAGGGGACGGATCTGTCGTTGATGTCGATTTTCCCGGTAAACTCCGTGTTCGTGACGGTAATGTCAAAGTCGAGGATATTGCCGGGCTTGAAGCCGTATGCGCTGTCGTTATACCCGCCCAGCGGAGAGATCCGGAGAAGGTAATCGTGCGGAGGATTGCCGTCCTGGAACGTACTGACGAGATTCTCCGTCTGATAGTCCTCGGCAAACCATCCGTCGAAGGTGTATCCGTCGCGCTCCTCCGGGGTGGGAAGCTTGCCGTATTTTCCGCCGGGGGAGACGACCTTTGAATCCGGAGTCACCGTGCCGCCCTTCGCGTCGAAGGTGACGGTCATCTCGGAGGGCGCGGCCGGGGTCGTTCCTTCTCCGGCGGCGATCAGCGTCGTCTTCGGAAGGAAGTCGCGGTTTTGCATGTTACTGCCGTCAGTCGTCCCGGCGTCGAAAGTGTAGGTGTCGCTGTAAACGGAACAGCCTGCGCCGGCTCGCGGGATGCCGAGATAAAGGTATCCGCTGCCCCACCAGTCCGCAGAGTTCAGCACGGTGACGAGAAGGTTTTTCGTGCCGCTGTACGCAAAGGGGGTGTCGAAAGATATGTTGATTTCCGTCTCAAGCGTCATCTTTCCCTGATACACGGTTTTCCCGCCGGAAACGTCGACCAGCCCGTCCATGGTTTCGGTGTCCGTTTCCGACAGGATCACCTGAATATCCCGTTCGCTGCCTGCCTCCGGGAGGTCGACCATATACCAGCGCAGCCCCGTAATGCTTTTGCCGCCGAGGGGGGCCAGCTCTCCGGCGGGGATGATGTACTGACTCTTTCCGTTATACCAAAATGTATAAACGGAGAGATAAGCATACTTGTTGACTTCCGGATTGTACGCATCGCCCGGATCGCCGACGGTCACTTCCAGCGGCTCGTCCGCCGACGCCGCGAAGGGAAACAGCGTCAGGCAGAACACCAGCGAGAGCAGGATGCTGATGATTCTCTTCATAATGGAAACTCCTTTTTCCTGAAATGGGGGATCCCCGATCATGCCTGTCTGCGGGCGCGGGGAAAACGGATACCAAACCATTATATAACGCCCTAAACCATTTTGTGACAATAAATTGAAAAAAAGTCAAAAAAGAGCCGGAAAATTGAGAGATCGGGAAATGGAAACCGCGCGTCCCCGTGAAACGGAAGAGGGGGGAACCGCTTTCCCCCGGGATCCCGGACCGCGGGCACGGGGGGGAAGGGGAGGGCGGACGGCCGGGCGGTCATTCCTTCCGGATCGTCAGCATATAGCCCTTGTGGCTGGATTCCAGGGCAAACCTGTGGGCGTACGGGGCGATTTTCTTTTTCAGACGGGACACGGCGGTCCACAGCGCGGAGTTGTCGCTGAGCATATCCTGTCCCCAGACCGCGCGGTAGAGCTCCTCGGCGGGAACGACGCTGTCGTGCCGTTTGGCCAGAACGAACAGGATTCCATATTCCTTGGCGGTCAGGTTCAGAAGGCGGCCGTCCGCGTAGGCCAGGGACACGGGGGCGTCGAAGAGCAGGGGCCCGATCCGGATTTTTGTCCGTTCCGCGCGGTCCTCCTTCCGGGCGCGGGGAACGGAGCGGCGGAGAAGGGCTTCGATATGCGCCGCCAGCACGTTCAGATCGTAGGGCTTCGTGAGGTAATCGTCGCCGCCCTCCCGCAGCCCGTTCACAATATCCGCGGGGGAGGATTTCGCCGTCAGGAACAGGACCGGGAGATCGGTCTCCCTCCGGATGCGGGAGCAGAACGAAACGCCGTCCCCGTCCGGCAGCATGACGTCCAGGACGAGAAGATCCGGCTCGCTTTCCGAAAGACACCGCTCCGCTTCCTTCAGCGTAAACGCCTTCGTCACCTGATAGCCGGATTCCTCGAGAAAATCGGCGTTGATGGCCATGAGATGCTCGTTGTCTTCCACAAGAAGCAGCTTTTTCATGAGGATTCCTCCTTGTCCTCCATAAGCGGCAGAATGACGGCCGCCGTAGTCCCGCGGTTTTCCTCGCTGGTCAGCGAGATCGAGCCGCCGTGCAGCTCCGCGATTTCCCGGCACAGGGGCAGGCCGAGCCCGTGGCTGCCGTCCCAGCTGGTGCCCTCCTCAAACGCCCGCGCAAGCTGTTCCCCGGACATGCCCGTGCCGTGGTCCTCCAGAGAGACGACCGCCTGATTGTCCCCATGCCGCTCCATGCGCAGGATCAGGGTGTCGTCCTTTGTGTGGCGGTTGGCGTTGGTGAGCAGATTGAAGAGGATCTGCGTGAGCATTTCCCGGCTGCCGAAGATCGGCGGGAGCTTCTCGTCGACGGAGAGGGCCAGGCGGTTTTTGTTCTTCTCCAGAATGACCTCCGCGATCCGCCGGATCTGCTCCGCGCATTCGGGGAGGCGGACCGGCGCAAAATCCGTCCGGTCGGAATACCAGGGCTGATCCTCGAGGATCCGGTCGGCAAGCGTCCCCAGCCGCCTCGCCTCTGCGGAAATGAAATCCAGGTCCCCGATCAGCTCGCCCCGCGACTCCTCCCCGCCGCCGTTCTTTTTCAGGCGCATGACCGTCCGCTGGGCATAACCGCTGATGACGGCCAGGGGCGTGCGCAGCTCGTGGGAGATATTGGTGAGCAGATCGCGGCGCAGAAGGTTCTGCTTCTGAAGGAGAAGATTGGTCTCCCGGACTTCGTGGAGCAGGTTTCCCGTTTCCCTCGCCCGGAGATCGGAGGCCGCTTTGGTGAGAAAGACGAAGGCTATCATGGCGAAGGGCGTCGTGCCCGTCCTTGTGAAGAAGGGGAGGGACCGGGCGAAGCGGCTGTCGTAAATGCCCGCCAGAAACAGGAGCAGGATCCCGGCCAGAATCATGGCGTCGTCCCGGCTCAGCTTCCGCCGCCGGAGGGTGAGAACAAGGAACCGCGTGATCTGAACGACCAGAATAACGATGAAGCAGCCGGAAACACCCGCTCCGATCAGGGAGGTGTACTGCGTCGGGGCGAGGATCACGGCCAGAATCCCCGCGGCGGAGATCCCCGCGCTGACGGCGGTCAGGGGGAACCACCGGGCCCTCTCCGACATGGCGGACCACAAGAGATGCAGGGCGAAGGGGATCGACATGAGGATGCCGACGATGATCCGGTAATGGACATACCAGTTGTACCGCTCGCTCACGAGGAAGGAGAGATACAGATCCTGATTCCGCAGGGCGAAGAGCAGACAGCAGAGGGTGAGCAGGAACAGGTCGCGCCTGCCGGAAACCGCCGTCTGCAGCGCGAAGAAGAACGCGAGCATAAGGAATCCGCCGCCCAGCATGAGGGTGAGCAGCATCCCGCGGTGGTTCATCCCCGTGACGGCCGAGGCGGATCCCAGGGTGAACGTATTGAGGGTCCCGCCCTCCCGGTGCACGAAATTCGCGTACTGGATCGTCAGATTCATCCTTCCCCCGGCGTCCGTGGAAAGGGGCACGGTGAAATGACCGACGCGGGGGACGGCTTCCCCGGCGGTATCCGCGACGGTGCCGGTCTCGAGAACGCAGTCATTCCCGCACCAGAGCTTCATGGAATAATCGAGGGAATAGCCGGTCATAAGAAAGCGGGTGTCCGGCGGACCTTCCAGAACGATGCGGTAGGTTCCGAAGGGTACGGATTCCGCGTCCTCGGTCTGCCTGAACCGGAGCGGCGCTTCGGAGACCCGGCCCTCGTCGAAATCGGAAGGGTCGTACAGGCGGTTCGGGTACCAGTCGCCGTCGGAGGGCAGATCCCAGAGAACGTCGTCCCCGCCGCAGGTCAGCCGGAGGATACCGTCCGGGGAATCGGACAGCTTCACCGCCGGGATCGTGCCCGACGCGCTGTGCCAGAGAAGGAAAACCATGAACAGAAAAAGCAGAATTCCCCCGGCAATCGGGAGAAAGACCGCGGGACGGCTCCGGTTTTTCAAGGGATCGCACACCTTCTTTCCGAACGCCGGGCTTCACGCCGGGCGATTTGAGAATCGTGCCCGTTTACGTCATTATATCTGAAAAAGCGGTCTGTGTCAACGATTTCCGCCGGGATTCCGGTTCTTTTACACAAACGAAACCTTGCATTTGCGCAAGATTTCACTCTTTCCGCCAAATCCATGTTAAAATATATACGTATGAAGTTCGGTACCCCGGAAAAAGGAGACAGTGTCATGAAAAAGCATGGATGGACGAAGAGAATACTGTCGCTTGTCCTCAGCGCGCTGATGGTCATGCCCGCGTGGCAGCCGGCGCTGGCAGGCGAACCGGAGAACGTGGAAATCCTCACGGACGGAACCGCTCTGCCCGCCGCGATCCACACCGCGGACGGGGAGGTCGAGATCCCGGAGGACTGGAACGAGGTCTATCCCTACGGGACCTTCGCGTTCGGCAATTATCAGGCGGACGTGGCGGAGCCCGGCGCTCTGACGCAGGACGGCGGTGCGATCCCGCAGACGATCCGCATCCCCGTGTACCGTCTCGGCGGTACCGTCGGAAAAGCGACGGCGAAGGTTTCCTTCTCCCCGGCCGTGACCCTTGCGCCGGACGGGGACGGAACGCTGTACGACTACGCGGCCTCCGGCAGGGACGACCTTCTGATCGAATATGAAGCGCCCTCCCCCATAGCCGCCGTGCAGCCCGTGGGAGTTCCGGAGGAGTTGTCCGGCATCCGGGCCGCGGAGGACGCCGCGG
>CACWLT010000189.1 GCA_902761695.1 uncultured Ruminococcus sp. | reverse complement strand
CGTCAACGAGCGGCTGGAGCGGCTGAAGAACGATCCCGGGGCGAAGGACAGCGGGCTCATGTCCCTCTACTACGCCTTCGGCAAATACCTGCTCGTGGGATCCTCCCGCCCCGGCACGCTGCCCGCCAACCTGCAGGGCGTCTGGGCCTACGGTCTGACTCCGCCCTGGAACAGCGACTACCACACCAACATCAACCTGCAGATGAACTACTGGCAGGCGGAAGAAGCCAATCTGGGCGAATGCACCGCGGCGCTCTTCGACTACATGAACCGCTATCTCCTGCCCGGCGGCGAGAAGGTGGCCCGGGAGAACTACGGGGTGCGCGGCATGGTGGTGCATCACCTGTCCGACATCTACGGCTTCGCGGCGGCGGCGGACGGTCTCTGGGGGCTGTGGCCTCTGGGCGGCGCGTGGCTGGCCTACCACATGTGGGAGCACTGGCTCTACACCGGGGACCGGGATTTCCTGCTGAACACCGCCTACCGGTACATCCGCAAGTGCGCCGAGTTCTTCATCGACACCCTCTTCGAGGGGCCGGACGGCTATCTGCATTCGGGTCCCTCCACCTCCCCGGAGAACTGCTACAAGGACGCCGAGGGACGAAGAGTCTCCCTGGCCATTTCCCCCACCATGGACCTCGAGATCATCGGCGGGCTGCTGGACTTCTACGCGGAATGCGAGGACATCCTCTGTCTGGATCCCGTGGGCGGACGGCGTGCCCGTGAGGTCCGCGCGAAGATGCCGCCGCTTCAGGTCGGAAAGCACGGACAGCTCATGGAATGGCTCCGCGACTACGACGAGGCCGATCCCGGACACCGGCACATCTCCCACGCCTTCGGCCTCTATCCCGCCGCGCAGATCACCCGGAACACGCCCGAGCTCTTCCGTGCCATCGAGGTCACCATGAAGCGCAGGCTGGCTTCCGGCGGTGGGCACACCGGCTGGTCCCGGGCATGGCTCATCAACCTTTTCGCGCGGCTGGGCAAGGGGGACGAGGCCTGGGACAACGTGCGCCTGCTGTTCACCAAATCCACGGTGGCCAACCTCTTCGACTCCCATCCGCCGTTCCAGATCGACGGCAACTTCGGCGGCGCGGCGGGCCTTGGCGAGATGGTGATGCAGAGCCACGACGGTGCCGTGACGATCCTCCCCGCCGTTCCCGTCTGGCTGAACGGATCCTTCCGGGGTCTGCGCGCCCGGGGCGGATACACGGTGGACGCGGAATGGAAGGACGGTGAGGTCACCTCTCTGACGGTCACGGCGGACAAGCCCGGCACCGTTCTGATCCGTGTCCCCGGCCGGGAATTCGAGGCCACGGTCTCCCCGGAGGGGACGAAGGTCATCTGAGGCAAATCTTCCCTCGTTGATAATCCCAAAAGATCAAATGAACAGGAACCGGCTCCGGGCTGATTCCTGTTCTTTTTGTTATGCGGGTTACTGCTCCGTCTCCCCGAGGGTCCAGGGATCCAGAATGTCGAAGGCGTCGCCGAGGGCTTCCTCGCGGGTGAGGCGGGGATCAGTAAAGACATTGCGGACTGCGGTCTTCCAGTATCCCGCATGGAAGCGGTCAGGCAGCAGCGTCACAAGCTCGCCCCTGTACTTGATATACTCGTTGCCCTTGCGGCTGCGCTTCAGGGTTGCGTGGATAAAGGTCTCCCGGCGGGACTGACGGTTCTTGAAGGCCGCTTCCCGGTTCCTTGCAGCCTCGGGATCTCCCTCCATCCGTCCGGCGCAGACGCATCCGGCTCCGATGGTGCGGGGATAGTCCGGGTGGCGCATGACATGCACATACCGGATGATCTGGTGACCGCACATCCGGCAGACGCCCGCGGGCTCGCCGAGATCGATCACGTCCACGCACTCCCACCCGTCGTGGGGCACGTCGTCCCGCTTCCAAAGGTTCTCCTCCCCCTCCGGCGCCCTGGCCCATTCGGCGAAGCGGTACCGGTCCGGCATGACGGAGGGGGGATCGTTCTCCGGCAGGCTCATGGCGATCTGGCCGTCGTCCTCCTTCCTGCGGCGGGGGGATTTTTCCATTTTGGCGGGGACCGCGGGCTTATCAGGGGGAACGGCGGGCTTCGGCGGGATGCGCTCTCCAATCCGGTCCCAAGGATAGGTGGCTTTCTTCTCCTCGGGCGGATCCGGCGGCGGGAGTTCGGGCTCTTCGGGCAGATCCGGCAGAGGGAGTTCCAATTCTTCCGGCAGTTCCGTCACTTCAGCCGACTCGGACAGGGACAGCTCCGCCGGTTCCTCCGGTCCGGGTTCGGGCGGGCTAGCGGGCGGGGTCTCGTCCTCCTCATCCAGTCCAAGATCCAGGGCCAGAGGCGCGTCGAAGCGGTAATCCATGCTGATGGGCCTCAGTTCTCCGGTCCGGTCGAAGCGGATATAGTACATCCCCTTGTTCGGATCGGTGTTTTCGACGGTGCCGGGACCGAAGATGGGATGCTCCACCCTTGAACCGCTGCTCCGGCCGTCCTGCGGGGTCTCCCGGACGGATCCGGTCCCGCTCCCCTCAGCCAGCTCCTTCGGGATCACGCCGACGCGCCGGTAGTTCTCCTCCCCGGTATCCCATAGGAAGCGGGAGGGTCTTTTGGTGGTGCGGTCCGAGGAGGCGCCCTCCGATTCGGTCAGGTACAGGCGGTCCATGGCCCGGGTCATGGCCACGAAGCACAGCCGCCGCTCCTCCTCCAGACCGGCGTCCTTCCGCTCCTCCAAGGTCCGGCCGGAGGGGAAAATGCCCTCGGTGAAGCCTACCACGAAGCAGACGGGGAATTCCAGGCCCTTTGAGGCGTGGATGGTCATGAGTTTCACCCGGTCCGCCCCGTCCTCCGCCTCCCGGTCGTTCTCCAGCGCCGCCTCCTGCAGATAGACGGACAGGGGGTAGAATTCGCCGTATCCCTGCTCCCGCTCCCAGACGGAACGCTTCATCTCCGCGAGATTGTCCAGCCGCTCCATGCTGCCCAGCTCCCGGATGTACTGCTCGTACCCGGACCGGGTCAGCACCGTCTGCATCAGCTCCGACACGGGCATGGTCTCCGCCCTCTCCCGCAGCTCTCCGATCATGGCGGCGAATTCCGGGGCGCCTGTGCGGGCGAAGAGGGGATCGTTCAAATGGGCGAGAAGGGCGGCATACAGGCTCAGCCCCTCCTCGCGGGCGATCAGGCGGAGAGCTTCCGTCTTCGCTCTGCCGAAGGAGCGGCGGGGGGTGTTGACGATCCGCTCGAAGGCATCGTCGTCGTCCCGCTGGATCAGGCGGAGATAGCTGAGGGTATCCCGGATCTCCATGCGCTCGTAGAACCGGACGCCGCCGTAAAGCTCGTAGGGGACCGCCGCCTTTGTCATGGCCTGCTCCACAAACCGGGAGAGAAAGCCCGCCCGGTACAGCACCGCCATGCCTTTGAAGGGGATCCCGGCCTCCCGGTTGAGGCGGAGCATTTCGTCCGTGATCCAGCGGCCCTCCTCGTCCTCGGTCTTCGCGTGGAGGTGGATCACGTCCTCGCCGTCAGGGCCTTCGGTTCTCAGATCCTTGGGATAGCGGTTCCGGTTGTGGGCGATGAGGGTATTGGCCGCCCGGAGGATATGGCCGGTGGAGCGGTAGTTGCGGTCCATCAGGATGGTGCGGGCTCCGGGAAAATGCTTCTCAAAGTCCACCAGGATCGACATGTCGGCGCCGCGCCACTCATAGATGTTCTGGTCCGGATCCCCCACCACGAAGAGGTTGTGATGGCGGGAGGACAGGAGCTTCAGAAGGCGCAGCTCACGCTTTGACGAATCCTGGAACTCGTCCACCTGGATATAGTACAGCCGCTCGGCCCACTTTTCCGCCGTCTCCGGGAAATCCCGGAACAGGGCGAAGGCGAAGGACACCAGATCGTCGAAATCCAGCCCGAAGAGCTTGCGCTGCTTCCCGATGTACCGGCGGACAATCTCCGTTTCCAGAGGCGCGGGAGGCTCGGCCGGGGAGGCGGGGGGCGGCGTCAGGGAGGCGGTGTCCCCGCGCAGCATGGCGGCCACATAGCTCTCGTTCGATTTCAGCCGGTGGACGGCGTCCAGGATCCGCTCGAAGGTGGCGCGGTCCATCTTGATCTCAAGCTCTGCGTAGATCTCCGAGAGGATGCGCCGCTGGTCTCCCTCGTCCAGGATGGTGAAGGATTTCGGCCACATGAGCCGGTGGATGTCCTCCCGCAGCACCCGGACGCAGAAGCCGTGGTAGGTGGTGATGAGGGAGGTGTCATAGCCGTCCCCCACCAGGGAGCGCACCCGCTTTTTCATCTCCCCCGCCGCCTTGTTGGTGAAGGTGACGCAGAGGATGTTCGAGGGATGGATGCCGGCCGCGTGGATGAGGTAGGCGTACCGGTGGGTGAGGGCCCGGGTCTTGCCGGATCCCGCTCCCGCGATGACGCGGACGTATCCCTCCGTGGCCGAGGCCGCCGCCTTCTGCTCCCGGTTGAGCGCGCGGAAGGACCGGGCAAAGCTCTCCGCTCCCGCCATATGGACCGCCTCCCCTCTTTTCCGGATTCCGGTTGTGTTTTTCTCATTATAGCAGATCGGCGGCGTTCCGTCAATACAAAGAAATGTTACAATTATTCAATCTAAACACTGGAAATCCGGGGGCGTGCCGTGATATAATAAATAGTAAGTATGTTTTTTTTAAACGATATACCGAGCCGTCCCGAACGGCTGAAAGGAACCTTTGCTTCTATGCCCACCTACCGAGAAAACATCGAGAGGCTGACGCTGCCCGTCATTCCCATGCGGGGCATCGTGGCCTTCCCTGCCAACAACATCAATTTCGAGCTGGAGCGCGAGTTCTCGAAGAACGCCTGTCAGGCAGCCACCTCCGGCGATATGACGATTTTCCTCCTGACCCAGAAGAACGTGCAGGTCGAGGAGCCCGGCGAGGACGATCTCTACACCGTCGGGTGCGTGGCCCGCATCAAGCAGTCCGTCAAGAACCCCAAGACCGGCATCATCCGGGTGGTGGCCGAGGGCTTCTGCCGGGGCACCGTGCTGGAGCTGAAGAACGCGGACGGATACTACACCGCCGACGTGCTGACCAAGACCATCGCCGCAGACCTCACCGACCGGGACCTGCGGGTGGAAGCCATGCTGACCGAGCTGAAGGGGAAGATGGAAGAGATGCTCCGGTACCGTCCGGCATTCTCCCAGAGCTTCGAGCTGGCGGCCCGCTCCATCACCAACCCCGGCCTGCTCTCCGATTTCATCGCGGCCCAGCTCTTCGTCCGCTTTGAGGACAAGCAGGCAGTGCTGGAGGAATACGATCCCATGCGGCGCGCGGAGAGAACGCTGCTGCTCATGGAGACCGAGCTGAATCTGCTGCAGACCGAGCTGGAGATCCACCAGAAGGTCAAGCAGGCCATGGACGACAACCAGCGGGACTACTACCTCCGGGAACAGCTCAAGGCCATCGAATACGAGCTGGGCGTCGGAGAGGACGAGGACGAGCTCCGCAAGAAGATGGAGGGCGTCCGCCTGCCGGAAAAGGTCCGGGAAAAGCTGGACCGGGAGATCGTCAAGCTGGGCCGCATGTCCCCCGGCTCCCCCGAGGCCGCGGTGATCTACAACTACGTGGACACCTGCCTGAACATTCCCTGGGACAAGAAGACCAAGGACCGCATCGACGTGGAGGCCGCCCGCCGCATCCTCAACGCGGACCACGACGGCCTGACCAAGATCAAGGACAGAATCCTGGAATTTCTGGCGGTTAAGCAGCTCAACCCCGATCTGAAGAACCAGATCCTCTGCTTCGTCGGCCCTCCCGGAGTGGGCAAGACCTCCCTCGGAGCGTCCATCGCGAGAGCCATGAAGCGCAAATACGTCCGGGTATCCCTGGGCGGCATCCGTGATGAGAGCGACATCCGC
>CACWLT010000188.1:10426-11625 GCA_902761695.1 uncultured Ruminococcus sp. | reverse complement strand
TATTCGGTTACCGGAAGGACAACAAGCGGCTTGTGATCGACGAAGAAGAAGCGCAGATGGTGCGGGAGCTGTTCACACTCTATGCCACGGGAAACTACTCCATGAAGCAGATAGAGGGGATCTTCTGGGACAAGGGTTATCGCAACCACAACGGCAACAAGATCGCTCACACCACCATGTCGAATATGATCTCTAACCCGAAGTACAAAGGCTGGTATGTGGGGAACAAGGTCAAGGTTGTTGATATGTTCACAAAAAAGCAAAAGTTCCTGCCGCCGGAGGAGTGGGTCATGTTCCCGGACGAGACCGGCGAGATCGTACCTGCCATTGTGAGCGAACAGATTTGGGACGCTGCTAACGTGGTTCTTCAGCGCAGGAGCGAAGACGTGAAGAACAGGCAGGGAATCTGCAACCATGCGAACCTTCTGACAGGGAAGCTCTTCTGCACGGAGTGCGGTATGCCGTACTACCGCAGGGAATCCCAGGACAAAAAAGGAAATCGGAACAGCAAATGGGTATGCTCCGGCAAGATCAATAACGGAAAAGAAAGCTGCGCCTCATTTCCGATCTATGAGGAAGAGCTGAAAGCGCTTCTGTATGAGGTGTTCCGCGATACGCGCGAGCTGTCCGCCGCCATGGTAGCCGAGTATCAGCGCATATACAGCGAGCTGACGCAGGGAGACGACCTGACACGGAGAATCAAAGGGGTCGAGGCAAAGCTCGAGCTGAATCTGAAAAAGAAAAACAAGCTGCTGGAGCTTGTCTCACTTGACAGTATTTCTCCGAAGAACTACAAAGAAATGTCCGAGGCGTGCGAGCGGGAGGAGAATGAGCTTGAAAAGGAACTTCAGGAGCTGAAGGATCAGAGTGCCTCAAATGAAGAGTTTCGGCTTCACATGGAGAAGGTGCGCTCCGTCCTCAGAAAAGCGGAGGAATACGCAGGGGCGGGGGAGATCACGAAAGAGTTCATCGACACCTTCATCGACATGATTTATGTGACGCCGCTGGACGACGGCTCGATGCGGCTTGACGTCAGGATTTTCACGGGGGATACCACCGAAAAATACCTCGAAAAACTCAAAAGTCGTGCGGGCCACATAAAGCAAGAAAACGACCGAACCAAAGAGAATCCAACAATAACAACGGTTCTCGAGGATGACGTTCCTGCGGGTCACACGTTCAAGAAGATGGTCGAGAAG
>CACWLT010000188.1:4522-10408 GCA_902761695.1 uncultured Ruminococcus sp. | reverse complement strand
GAAAGAATCTCCCGCTGGACGTTTGTCCGGGGAGATTCTTTCTGTGTCAGGAGGCTGGAGGCGGGGGAGCTGTCAGTCCGGCAGAGCCACACCCACGGCGGCCATGTACAGCTTGGACCAGACGTAGGAGTTGGCCGCTTCGATGTTGTTGACGAAAATGATGTCCCGGAAGTTCATCCAGGCATACTTTTCATAGATATTCTCATCCGCGAACCGGGGGTCTACCACTACGATGGTGCCGTAATGCTCACAGAGGAAGGGGACGAACGCGTTGCCGAAGGAGTCCTTCAGAACCAGGCAGGTCATATCCTGGGGATTGTCCGGCACGGTGATGGTGGTGTACTTGTTGTCCCCGGCGATGAAGGTGACATAGGTGCTGTTCACCGACACGATGGAGGAATCGTAGGAGAGGGTCTCCCCCTCGGGCGTCACGGTGACCATGCTGTGCGCCTTGGTGGGATACCAGGCCTCCACTGTATCCGAGAAGGTCTTGGCCCGGTCGTCCATGGTGAACTGATACATGGAGCCGTGATAGTCGTCGTTGCGGACCGCGTAGGTCAGATCCTCCAGGGGGGTGGGCGTCAGGCCGACGGACTTGGCGAACTCAGCGTAGGCATAGTAGGCGCCGCGCTGGGTCCAGTGGTGATCCGTCCGGAAGAACAGGTATTCCGTGTCATGGGCGGCCAGGGCATCATAGGTGTTGACGAAGTTGACGGCAGGATCCGTCATGGCTTTCATGTCGTCCATCATGACCTTCTGATCCGGGATCACGGCGGCCAGCTTCTGGCTGTGGATGACCATGGAGGACAGAGGCGCGATGACCATGGACACCTGGGTGCCGAAGAGCTGGCTGTAATAGAGAGCGGTCTTGGCGAACCAGCGGGAGTTGGTCTCCGAATAGTAGGCCTGGGAGTAGAACGCGTCGCCGTAGATAAAGAGGCCGTCCGGATAAAAGTCTGCGTCCGGTTCCGGCTCTCCTGCGGGGGGCACGGACTCCACAGGGGACGCTTCGGGGGACAGCTCGGGGGCGGGATCGGTGTTTTCGGGAACGGAGGTCCCTTCAGCGACGGGGGCGGGATCATCCGGGGCGGAGACGTCGCTGACCGGGGTATTGTCGGCTGCGGCGGGGACCGCGTCCGGAGAGGTCTGACTGCCGGTTTCGTCGGTGGAGCGGAGCGCGCATCCTGTCTGCGCCGCCGTCAGCAGGGCCAGAAGGAAGGGAAGGGTACGGTGAAGAGTTTTCAAGTGGGTTCCTTTCTGTATCGGGACTGCTCAGAGCCCGTAAAGTTCGGTGAATTTGTCCTCGAGATAATCCGCGTAGACGGCGGGATCGAAATCTCCGCAGACGGAACGGAACAGATCGGCGGGATCGACCATGCGGCCGTGACGCCAGATCTTCTCCTCCAGCCAGCTTTCAACGGGTGTCAGATCTCCCTCCTCCACGGCGGCGAAGGGATCGAAGGACTTCTTCATCTCTTTGAGATACTGTGCGCCGTACGCGGAGCCAAGGGCGTAGGAGGGGAAATAGCCGATGTTGGCGTTGGACCAGTGGCTGTCCTGGAGCACGCCGCGCCGGTCGTCGGGAACCTCGATGCCGAGGATTTCCCCGTAGAGCCGGTTCCATTCCCGGGGCAGATCGTGGACGGAGAGGGTGCCGTCGAAGAGCCGCCGCTCCAGATCGTAGCGGATCATGACGTGCATGGAGTAGGTCAGCTCGTCGGCCTCGGTGCGGATGAGGGAGGGCTCGGCCTTGTTGACCATCCGGTAGAAGGTCTTCTTGTCCACAAAGCTCAGCCGTCCGGGGAAGGTCTCCTCCAGGAAGTCGTACAGCCGGTTCGTGAAGGGTTTGCTTCGGCCCACGTAGTTCTCGAAGAAGCGGGACTGGCTCTCGTGCATGGCATTGGAGCATCCGGAAGCCAGCGCGGTCCCCTGCAGCTCGTCCGCGATGTGGAGCTCGTACAGGGCATGGCCGCCTTCGTGAACGACGCTGTACAGGGAGTAAAGGAAGTTTTCCGTGTAATAGTGGGTGTGGATGCGGACATCGTGCTTGTCGATGGGGGCCATGAAGGGGTGCTCCGTTTCTCCGAGGACGCAGTACCGCCGGTCAAGCCGGAGAAAATCCATGGCAAAGTCCGAGATCTTCTTCTGCTCCTCCAGGGAGAAGAGGCCCACCACCGGGCTGTCGTCCACCTGTTCTGCGGCACCCACCTTTGCGATGAGGGCGGGGATCCGCTTGTTCAGGGCCGCGAAGAAGGCGTCGCACTTTTCCATGCTCAGGCCGCGCTCGAAGCGGTCGAGAGCCGTGTCGTAGGGGGCGCGGTCCGGTTCCAGCAGCTCCATCCGCCGCTTCATGGAGTCGAAAACCTTTTCCAGCCAGGGCTCGAAGAGGGCGAAGTCGCTTTTGACTTTGGCTTCGTGCCATACGGCGCTGGACTGGGAGAGCAGCATGGCGAAAGCGGCCTCCTCCTCCTTCGGGATCTTCCGGGCGTCGTTCAGGTCCCGGTACAGCTCGGAAACGTTCCGGGCGTCCACGGGGGAGAGCTCCTCCCGATGGTCATAGAGAAATTCCAGCGCGGCGGAGGCTTCTTTGTCGGTGATGAGATCGTAGATGAGGCGGGTCAGCTCGCCCATGGTCCGGGCCCGGGTTTCCGCGCTGCCGGAGGGGGCAACGGTCTCCCCGTCGATGCCCAGAATGGAGGCGGCGTGCTCCAGGGCGAAGAGCGTCTCCCGGTTCCGCTTCAGCGTCGAGAGGGCCTGTTCAGTGTTCATGATCTATCCTTTCGGACGTCTTCTCCCCGGCCGGTTCCGCCGTTCTGCGGGGAGAATTGTCGGAATACGCGAAAATTTGTCAGATATCATTATACCGTTCCCAAGCGCCGTTGTCAAGGAAGAATTCATGAACATTATGATTCTTCAGAAAACGCAGGGATGGAAATTGAACGATTGTTGACAAATGGTGATCCGTGTGCTACAATGGGGCAGTATAATTCGACAAAAGAACGGAGCGGAGCCATGAGGACAAGGAAACTGACCGCGTGTCTGCTGGCGGTCTGCGCGGCGCTGTCCCTTTTCTCTTGCCGGGGAGAGGACAAAGCGGCGGCAGAACCGGAGGTCCAGTGGGCACAAGAGGTGCGGAGCGTCGTTACGGACGAGAACGGCACGGAATGGCTGGTGCACATTTACAAAGCAAAACCCTTCGAGCTTCCCGCGGATTGGATGGTCAACGAGGAGGCCGGGATTCAGTACGATCCGAAAAGCGACACCTTCCGCGGCCTTCTGCGTCGGATGGAGGAGGTCGAAACCGAAGACGGCGAAATCGTCCAGCTGTTCGATACGGAAATTGCCGTCTGGAACAGGGCAGGGGAGCTGACGCTCGAAGTGCCCCTCAAGGTTCCGGACCGGAGCCGGATCGGATGCGCATATTTCAGCGGAACGCGCTTAATCTGCCTCAGAAGCGCCTTGGATGGTGCCGCATTCGGCATATTTGACACCTCCATCGGGGATTTGACGGACAACAGGTGGTTTTCGGAACTCTCCGGCTGGGACTCGCAGAACGGCGTGCGGGATCTGGTTGTGAACGGAGCGGGAGACATTTATGTAGCGAGCGGGTCCACGGTGACGGTGTTCTCGCCGGAGTTTGCGGCGGTCTGTACGATCACTGCGCGGACGTTTGACATGGCTGTCACACCGGACGGTGAGGTCTGGGCGATCTGCACGGAGAATGACGGACGGAGTTTGTCCCGGCTCGACCCGGACAGCGCGCAGAAGGTCAGGCTCTGCGATGTGGAAAGCAGATCCCAGCACCTTGCGGTTGTTCCGTCGGAGGAAGCGGAAAACGGGTTTGCGGTTCTTGTCTCCGGAGCCTCCGGAATCAACCGCACGGCTCTATCGGCGGACGGAACATGGAGCGTGGGGGAATGCATGAACTTCTCCAATTCCAACGTATCCTACAACGCCGGATCGGAGGGGCGGGAAGATTCGGAGCAGATGGAGGACGCGGCGGGGGAGGACTCCCTTGTATTCCTCGCGGCGGAATCCGACGAAAACGGAAAGCTCAGGTATTCTTTCAATCTGTATGAAAAAGCGCCGGACCTCGATCTCTCGAAGATCCGGATGGTGACGCTGGCCCACGACCGGGAGCTCGACGCCAACGTGCTGTATCAGATCGCCCGTTTCAACCGGGAGCACGACGATATACGGGTCACGACGCTCGACTACTCCGATTACAACACGGATTCCGACTGGACGGGCGGTTCCTGGCGGCTGGCCAACGATATGGCAAACGGTCTCGTTCATCCGGACGCGGTGTACGGCGCGTGGACCGGGGATGCTGTCGGCCGGCTCATGCGCAAGGGGCTGACCGCGGATCTGGGTATCTTTCTGGACAACGATCCCGCGCTCAGCCAGGAGGATATAGCGGGCTGTGTCCTGCGCTCCTTCGACGACGGAAACGGCGGGCTCTGGGGGATCTCCCCGTTCTTCCATCTGCGGACCGCAGTCGGTCTGAGGTCCGTGCTTGGAGAATATGCGGAAGGATGGGATCTCGACGGATTCCTGGATTTTGCCGAAAGCCTGCCCGAGGGGACGATCCTCTCGTCCTATGCCTGCCGGGAAACGCGCGGTGAGATCGAACCGGATCCCGGCCTGTTCTTTGGGGAGAACGGTCCCGCGTATGATTCTCCGTCCTTTGTGCGGTATCTCGCGTGGATGAAAGCCCTGCCGACCTTTTCGGATCTGAAAAAGCAGTCTCCCGCCGCCGGACTCGATCCAGCGGAACTCAAGCCGTACTGCGCGGACGGAAGCGTCGCTCTGCAGTATCTGGACGCGTATGACGCTTATTCGCTCCTCTCCGTCTCTCTGACCTATGGGAGCGAGCCGATCGCTTTCCCCGGATATCCGGCAAAAGAGGGCAACGGCACGATCGTGGAGACCGACGACGTCTTTGTGATCCCGGCGGACGCTCCCGATCCCGACGCCGCATGGGAACTCATTCGCTCATTCCTCATGGCGGACGGGTTGACCGATACGCGGAAGTGGTCGGAATCACCGGGCATGAGCGCGTATCTCCCGCATCTGAGCGAGGAATGCGAAAAAGTGTGGTCCATGAAGATAGCGTTCTTTGCGGACGGCAGGAGCCTGAAAATCTCCTCGGATCATACAGAAGATGAGATCCCGGGTCTTCTTGAAGAGCTCTATCCCGGCATTCCCTATACACTCGCGCCCGGATGCACAGATGAACAGTTGGAGACCGCGCTGGATTTGATCGACCGGTCCGGACGCCCCTTCCGGAACGAGCTGCCCGACGGGCTCGACGACATCGTATCGGAGGAGATCTCCGGGTTCATCGCCGGGCTCGGTACCCCGGAGGACTGCGCGGCAAAGATCCAGTCCCGGGCGGCTATATGGTTTGCGGAAAATCAGTAAAGAAAAAAGGATGCCCATCCCCCGTCATGGAGGACGCATCCTTTTTTGTATGGCTTTATCGGTGCTTTCCGTTCAGTTCGCCCGTGTCTCGCAGTAGGCGCAGCGGTAGACCTCCTTCAGACGGTCGGTGAGCTTGAAGATGTGGTCCAGCTCCTGCTCCGTGGAGGTGATGCAGCGGGGGTTCTTGCAGCGGATCACGTTGGTCAGGGTCTCGGGCATGCCGATCTCCCGCTTCTCCACCAGCTTTCCGTCCCGGATGATGTTGACGGTGGCGGCGGGATCCACGTAGCCGATGACATCGAAGTTCACCGGGATGTCCGCGTCGATCTTGATGATGTCCTTCCGGCCCATCTTGTGGCTGACGGCGTTCTGGATGATAGCCACGGAGCAGTCCAGCGATCCGAGGTTCAGCAGCTCGTAAAGCCGCATGGCCCGTCCGGCCGTGATGTGGTCGATGACAAT
>CACWLT010000188.1:0-4510 GCA_902761695.1 uncultured Ruminococcus sp. | reverse complement strand
CTTGAAGTAGCAGGCCCGGGGATCCCTGTCCAACGCCACGGAGATCTCGTTGACCCGGGGCAGGGGATGCATGACGATCAGATCGGAGCGGCCCAGCGTCATTTTCGCGGGATCGAGGATATAGCTGTCCTTCAGGCGGAGGTAGTCCTCCTCGTTGAAGAAGCGTTCCTTCTGCACTCTTGTCATGTAGAGCACGTCCAGGGAGGGCATGGCGTCCTCGAGGCTCTCCGTCTGCTCGTAGGGGATCCCACGGGGCTTGATGGCTTCTTCCTTGACATAGCTCGGCAGCTTCAATTCCTCGGGGGAGATCAGTACGTACCTCACGCCGTCGTACCGGGACAGGGCGTTGATGAGGGAATGGACGGTGCGCCCGAATTTCAGGTCCCCGCAGAGGCCCACGGTGAGCCCGGAGAAGCCACCCTTTTCCCGCCGGATGGTCAGAAGATCCGCCAGGGTCTGGGTGGGATGGCAGTGGCCGCCGTCGCCCGCGTTGATGACCGGGATGGTCGCGTTGTTGGCTGCCACCAGCGCCGCGCCTTCCTTGGGATGCCGCATGGCGATGATGTCCGCGTAGCAGCTGATGACCCGGGCCGTGTCCGCCACGCTCTCGCCCTTGGAGGCCGAGGAGGAGGCCGCGTCCGTCATGGACAGCACGTTGCCGCCCAGCTCGTACATGGCCGCCTCAAAGCTCATGCGGGTGCGGGTGGAGGGCTCGAAGAACAGGGTGGCCAGCTTTTTTCTCCGGCAGCGGTCCGCGTAGTCGTCGGGATGGGCGATGATGTCCTCCGCCGTGTCCATGAGCGCGTTCAGCTCCTCCACGGAGAGATCGAGAATGTCAATGACCGAGCGCTTCATCATTTCCCTCCGATCCAGCTTTCGTCCGAGGGATTGTTCCGGAAGGCGATGAGACGGTCCACGTCCGCCGGGGCGATGTAGTTCTCCTCCGCCGCCACCCGGGCGATGACGTCGAAATTGGTCAGGGAGACGTTCTTCACGTTCGCCTCCGCCAGCCTCTCGAGGCCCTTCTTCATGCCGTAGGTGAAGATGGAGGCGATGCCCAGCACCTCGGCCCCGGCTTCCCGCAGCACATTGACCACCTCTATGACGGAGCCGCCGGTGGAGATCAGATCCTCCACCACGACGACCTTCTGGCCGGGCTCCAGCCTGCCCTCGATCTGGTTCTGCCGTCCGTGGTCCTTGGCGCCGGAGCGGACGTAGCCCATGGGCAGTCCCATGAGATGGGCGGTGAT
The DNA here is from genome assembly GCA_902761695.1 of uncultured Ruminococcus sp. Classification (GTDB taxonomy): domain Bacteria; phylum Bacillota; class Clostridia; order Oscillospirales; family CAG-272; genus UMGS1696. The sequence continues at coordinate 3,260 of CACWLT010000188.1, read as the reverse complement.
GGCGGCGTGGGCGATCCCGGCGGTGGAGGTTCCCATGAGCACCTCGGCGTCCGGGTAGTTCTCCCGGATCACGGCGGCCAGGCCCTCCTCCACATGGGTGCGGACGGCGGGTGCGGTGAGGGTCAGACGGTTGTCGCAGTAGACCGGGCTCTTAATGCCGGACGCCCAGGTGAAGGGCTCGTCGGGACGGAAGAAGACCGCCCGGATGCTGAGAAGATCCTGCGCGATAGTTCTGGAAAGTTCCATGATGCCTCCTCTGTATCAGTCAACAAAGTCGTGTACGCAGCGTTCGTAGGCAGCGACGGGATCGGCGGCCTGGGTGACGGGACGGCCCACCACGATATAGTCGGAGCCGATTTTCTTTGCCGCCGCGGGGGTCATGACACGCTTCTGGTCGCCGATGTCCCCGTCGGCAAACCGCACCCCGGGAGTCACGGTGAGAAAGCCCGCGCCGCAGACGGTGTGCACCTTCTCTGCCTCAAGGGGGGAGCAGACCACGCCGTCGAGCCCCGCCTTCTTCGCGTTCTCCGCGTAGTGCATGACCACCTGATCGATGGGCTCCCGGATCCACAGGTCGTTTTCCATGGCAGCCTGGTCCGTGGAGGTCAGCTGGGTCACGGCGATGAGCAGGGGACGGGTGCCGTCCGGGCGGGTCAGTCCCTCGAGGGCGGCCTCCATCATGGAAACGGTCCCCGCCGCGTGGAGATTGGTGATGTCCACGTCCAGGGAGGACAGCACCGCCATGGCCTTTTTCACGGTGTTCGGAATGTCGTGGAGCTTCAGGTCGAGGAAAATCCGGTGTCCTCTCTCCTTGATCCCCCGCACGATGGAGGGACCCTCGGCGTAAAACAGCTCCATGCCGATCTTGACGAAGGGCTTTTTCCCCGTGAACCGGTCGAGGAAGGCGTAAGTGGCCTCCGCCGACGCGAAGTCACAGGCTACGATGACGTCTTTTCCCATTAGTGCGCACCTCCGATGATGCTCTCCAGATTGTCGATTCCGTATTTCTCCATGACTGCGGGCAGCTCGTCCACGGCCTTTTTCGAGGCCCAGGGGTCGATGCAGTTGGCTGCCCCGATTCCCACGGCTGTCGCGCCGGCCAGCATCATTTCAACGACGTCCTCCGCCGTGGAAACGCCGCCGATGCCCACAATGGGGATCTTCACGGCCTCATAGACCTGAAACACCATTCGCAGCGCCACAGGGAAGGTGGCCGGACCGGAGTATCCCCCCATGCGGTTGGCGATGACGGGCTTTTTCGTCTTCAGGTCGATCCGCATGCCGTACATGGTGTTGATGAGACTGACCCCGTCCGCGCCCTCCGCCTCGCAGGCTTTCGCGATGGAGACGATGTCCGTGACGTTGGGGGTGAGCTTCATGATGCAGGGCTTTTTTGTCACCGCCTTGACGGCCTTCGTGACGGACGCGGCTCCCTCGGGGGTCATGCCGAAGGACGCGCCGCCGTTTTTCACGTTGGGGCAGCTGATGTTGACCTCCAGCCAGCCCACCTGCTCCTCCGCGTCCAGACGGGAGCAGACCTCCACGTATTCGTCGATGGAAAAACCGCTGACGTTGGCCATGACGGGCTTGTGAAAGACCTTCTTCAGCTTCGGCAGCTCCTCTGCGATCACCTTGTCCACCCCGGGGTTCTGCAGGCCGATGGCGTTGATGAGCCCGGCGGTGCATTCCGCGATGCGGGGCGTGGGATTGCCGAAGCGGGGCTCACGGGTGGTGCCCTTGAAGGAGAAGGTGCCGAGGCAGTTGATGTCGTAGAGCTCGGCGAACTCGTAGCCGTACCCGAAGGTGCCGGAGGCGGGAATCACCGGATTGTCCATGGGGATCCCGCAGAGGGTGACGTTCAGCTTTCCCATAGGATTTCCTCCTTTTCCAGAACCGGACCTTCCCGGCAGATGCGCTTGTATCCGGTGATCGTCTTGCAGGAGCAGCCCATGCAGGCCCCGAAGCCGCAGCCCATCCGCGCCTCGAAGCTGAACTGGCCGGAGGTGACCGCCTTGCGGTATACGGCCTTCAGCATGGGCTCCGGACCGCAGGTGTAGAAGTAGCTGTACCGCTCCGGCAGGGCGTCGGTGACAAATCCCTTCACCCCATAAGAGCCGTCCGCCGTGGTCACCGTCACGGGGATACCCAGGGCCTTGAATTCCTCTTCATAGAAGATTTCGTCCGCCCGGTTGAAGCCCAGCACGACGGAGGGGGCGGCGCCTTTCGCGATGAGCTGCTTCGCCAGCAGATACAGCGGGGGGATCCCGACGCCGCCGCCCAGCAGAACCGGATTTTCTCCGCTCTTTGAGGGATCGTAGCCGTTGCCCAGACCGCAGAGCACGTCCAGTTTTGCGCCTTCGGTCAGCCTGCTCATGGCCTCCGTGCCGTGGCCCACCACCTTGTAGAGGATGGTCAGCTCGTTGCCTTCGATGTCGCAGACGGAAATGGGACGCCGCAGATAGAAGCCGTCCAGCCGGATGTTGATGAACTGCCCCGGACGGGTGAAGACGCCCATGTCCCCGGCCAGCTTCATTTCATAAACCTGAGCCGTCAGGGCGCGGTTGGACGTCACGGTGAGGATCTGTTGGTTCATGGTCAGCCCTCCTTGCGGGTTGATTAAGACTATTCTCAGTCTATATGGATAACTAAATGGGTTTTGATCGCAAGATGTAGAAGGCGAACGGCCTCCGCCGTGAGCTCGCGTACAATAACTCTGATAGGGTTGGATGGCTTTATTGGTGTGCCAAGGTATCGGCTGCACGTTATTGGAGTTGCTTTACCCTGACCAGTTCAAAAGTTCTTGCCGAGCAGCCTGCTGCTCTGGGCTTCCCTTTCAAGAAGCCGCGTTTCCCCTTTAGTTTGAGATTAGGATTACGCGTCGATGGTGGAAATGGTCAGCGTGGTCTCCTCCAGCACGTCCAGCAGCACGCGGACCGTGTCTAGGGAGGTAAACATGGTGACGCCGCTCTCCGTGGCCGCCCGCCGGATGGCCTGGCCGTCGATGGTGTGGAAGCCGGAGAGAATGGCGCGGGTGTTGATAACGTAGCTCACGTACCCGGCCCGGATGGCGTCCACCACCTCGGAGGAGCCTTCGGACGGCTTGTGCAGCAGTCTGGTGCGGACGCCGTGGTCCTTCAGGAAGTTGGCCGTCACCGTGGTGGCTTCGATGTTGAAGCCCATGTCATAGAACCGCTTGGCCAGGGGCAGGGCCTCCTCCTTGTCCTCGTCCGCCAGGGTGAAGATAACAGTGCCGTAGTTCT
>CACWLT010000187.1 GCA_902761695.1 uncultured Ruminococcus sp. | reverse complement strand
ATGATCTCCCACCGGCGGGGCACCATGGACATCGCGGACACCCTCTACGGCGTCACCATGCAGAAGAGCGGCGTTTCCAAGGTGTTCACCCTGGGCGCGGGGGATGACAGGGAAGCGTATCTGAAATAATATTATCACGCGGCGGAGCGGGACTCCGGGCGGTTTTGCCGAGGTAACTATGGGATTTTTTGACAAGCTGAAGGCCGGTCTCTCGAAGACCAAGGCCGCTGTGTTCGGGCAGATCAATCAGGTCATGAAGAACTTCCGGAAGGTGGACGAGAATCTGCTGGAGGAGCTGGAGGAGATCATGATCATGGCCGACATGGGCGCGGCCACCACGGAGAAGGTCATCGACGAGCTGCGGGACCGGATCAAGCTGAAGAACATCAAGAGCGGGGACGGCGTCCGGGAGGAGCTGGCCGACATTCTCCGCGCGCAGGTGGGAGAAGGGGAGCCGCTGGATCTCTCCACCACGCCCTCCGTCATTCTGGTCATCGGCGTGAACGGGGCGGGCAAGACCACCTCCATCGGCAAGATCGCCAACAATCTGAGAAAAGAGGGCAAGCGCGTGGTCGTGGCGGCGGCGGACACCTTCCGTGCGGCTGCCATCGATCAGCTGGCCGTATGGTGCGACAGGGCCGGGGTGGAAATGATCTCCCAGAAGGAGGGTGCCGATCCCGCCTCCGTGGTGTTTGACGCCATCGCCGCAGCCAACAAGAGGAAGGCCGACGTGCTGATCATCGACACGGCCGGACGGCTCCACAACAAATCCAACCTGATGGACGAGCTGGCGAAGATCAACCGCATCATCGGTCGTGAGCTGCCCGGAGCCGCGCGGGAGACCCTTCTGGTGCTGGATTCCACCACGGGGCAGAACGCGGTCCAGCAGGCCAAGAAATTCAAGGAGGCCGCCGACATCACGGGTCTGGTGCTGACCAAGCTGGACGGCACGGCCAAGGGCGGCGCGGTATTCTCCATCAAGGACGAGGTGGACATCCCCGTGAAGTTCATCGGCGTGGGCGAGAAGATCGACGATATGCAGCCCTTCGACGCGAAAATGTTCGTGGACGCCCTGATTTCCGAGGACATTTACGAGGAGAAGGAAGGGGACGCGGCCGCCGAAACGGAGGAAGAGGAGGACGAGAAAGCATGACCGAGCTGATTCTGGCCTCCAATAACCGGAAAAAAATCGCGGAACTGGAAACTTTTTTCCGCTCCGCGTCGTCTAAAGAAATAAGCGTGCGGACGCTGAAGGACATCGGCTGGACGGAGGAGATCGCGGAGGACGGGGAATCCTTTGAGGAGAACTCCCTCATCAAGGCCATGGTTCCGGCGTCCCTCGGAAAGCTCGGCACGGCGGACGACTCCGGTCTTTCCGTGGACGCTCTGGGAGGCGCGCCGGGGATCTATTCCGCCAGATATTCCGGCGAGGGCACGGACGAGAGCAACCGGAAGAAGCTCCTCTCCGAGATGGACGGCATTCCGGAAGAGCGGCGGGGGGCGAAGTTCGTCTGCGTCATGACCCTGGTGCTGCCGGAGGATTCCGGGCTTGTCATACCGGAGGAATGGCGGGCGGACGCGGCTCTCTGCGCGAAGCGGGGCATCGATCCGGCCCGGGTCATGAACGTCCGGGGCGAGTGTCCCGGGGTAATCCTGACGGAGGAGCGGGGAGAGGGCGGCTTCGGCTACGATCCCCTGTTCTGGTATCCGGATTTCGGGATGACCTTTGGGGAGGCCGCGCCGGAGAGGAAGAACAGCGTTTCCCACCGGGGACGGGCCATGGCGGAATTCACCCGGCGGCTGGCCGCGATACTCGGATAACACATGCTTTGAACGACTGAACGAGTTCTTACAGGAGACGATATGCTGAACAGTAAACAGAGGGCGACCCTCAAATCCGTGGCTTCCCGGACGGACGCCATTTTCCAGATCGGGAAGGGCGGGCTGAACGATGCGGCCGTCAAGTCCATCGGGGACGCGCTGGAGGCACGGGAGCTGGTGAAGATCAGCGTGCTGGACAACTCCGACGAGGATCCCCGGGAAGCCGGCGAGGAAATCGCGCGGGCCACGGGATCGGAGGTCGTTGCCGTCATCGGGCGGAAGATCATCCTGTTCCGGGTGTCCTCGAAGCCGGAAAAGCGACAGATTTCCACGCTGCTGTGACCATGGAGCGCGTCGGCATTTTCGGGGGGACCTTCGGACCTCCCCACATGGGTCACGTCCGGGCGGCGGAGGCCTTTCTCCGGGAGATGAATCCGGAGGGCTGCGAAAACCCGCTCCATCTTCTGGTGATGCCCACGGCGACGCCTCCCCACAAGCAGAAGGCGGAGGGCGACACGGCGGAGGCCAGACTGCGCATGTGCCGGGCGGCTTTCGGGCACCTCGCGGACGCGGAGGTTTCGGACTACGAGATCAGCCGGGGCGGGATCAGCTACACGGTGCTGACGCTGGAGCATTTCACCCGGGAGGACCGGGAGCTCTGGCTGCTCTGCGGAAGCGACATGTTTCTCACTCTGGACCGCTGGTACCGGGCGGAGGATATCCTCCGGATGGCCCGCATCGCCGGCATCTCCCGGGGGACGGAGGAGTTTGCCCTTCTGGACCGGAAGCGGGCGGAATACGAGGAGAGGACCGGGCGGAGGGTGCTGCTTCTGAAAAACGAGCCCTTTCCGCTGTCCTCCACCGAGATCCGGCGGCGCATCGCTGCGGGAGAGGACATGGACGGGCTGCTGCCGGAGGGCGTGGAAGAGATCATCCGGCGGGAACGCCTTTATGAGATTGGATAAGTGCATGACAAAAAGAAACCTTGACGAGGACGCGCTGAACCGGCTGGCGGAGGCGGTGCGGCCCCGGCTGACCGAAAAGCGGTACGCCCACACCAGAGCTGTGGAAAAGGAAGCGGCAAGGCTGGGGGAGATCTATCTGCCGGAGCGGGTCGCGGCGCTCAGAGCGTCGGCCCTGCTTCACGACATCACGAAGAAGGAGCCCCTCGAAAAACAGTTGCAATTGTGCCGGGAATTTGGTATAATGACAGAAGAGGCCGATCTGCTGTCCCCCTCCGTCTTCCATGCCAGAACAGCGGCGGCGGTGGCGGAGCGGGATTTCCCGGACTACGTGGACGATGAAATCCTCGGCGGCATCCGCTGGCACACCACGGGACGCGCGGGGATGACGGTATTCGAGTCGCTGGTCTATCTGGCGGATTATATCGAGGAGACCCGCACCTTCGACGACTGCGTGCGGCTGCGGCGCGATTTTTACGCCCGGCTGGGGGACGGATCCGATCCCGGCGCGGCGCTGACGGACACCATGATCGAGTCCTTTGATCTGACGCTCGAAGGGCTCATGCGCGACGGAGCGCCCATTGCGGCGGATTCCGTGGCGGCCCGGAACTGGTTCATTGTCAGAAGACATGACGAAGAGACGAAACGTGAGCATAAAGGAGCAGAGTGCCCATGAAAAATGACGATTTCGAAGAGAAGACCACTGAAAGCGGTGATTTTCAGGATTACGGCCCTCTGACCGGAGCGGATCCTAAGGATAAAGAAGCCGACGACGAACCGGAAGTGGACAAGGACGACGTGTCCATGTACTATCCGGACGGAGACGGCGAGCACATGGAGGAGGACGACGGGGCAGCCGATCCCTTCCGCGAAAAACAGGAAAAGAAAAAGGAAAAGATCAGGAAAAAGAACGGACGGCTGACGGGCGGTCAGATCGCGCTCATCGCCGTGGTGTTCGTGCTGTATACGGCCGTGATCGTGGCGGCTTCCTGGATCCTTTTCTACAGGCCCTCCCAGGCGAAGACCGGCGGGAACGACGTCCCCTTTGACATCAATCCCGTGACCGCCGCGGACGGCAACAACGCCCCTCCTGTCCACAAGGCGGACGAGTCCGGCGACAAGGAAGCTCCCGGCGCGGAAACGGATGGGCAGGGAGAGGAAGTCCCGCCCCCGGTGGATGAGGGCGAGGCTGCGGAGGGAACCGAGGTCCAGACGGCCACCAGCGAATGGAAGGCCATCGAGGGCATCTACAACGTGCTGGTGGTGGGCATGGACAAGCAGGCCAATCTGGCCGACGTGACGATGCTGGTGAACATCAACACCGTGGAGAACTCCATCACCGTCATGCAGATCCCGCGCGACACCCTCATCACCACCGGCGTGGCCACGGACAAGATCAACGCTCAGTACGCCTCCCTGGTGGGCAGCTGGTATCATCAGGGCTACGACAACTGCTACATGCGGGCCCTGTCCGACTACGCGCGGATCCTGGAGCAGAGTCTCTGCGTGAAGATCCATTTCACTGTTCTGGTGGATCTGGAGGGCTTCCCGGCCATCGTGAATTCCGTGGGACCCATCCGGGTGTTCGTGCCCGGGCCCATGTTCTACGAGGATCCGGCCCAGGGACTCAGCATTGCCATCGGCGAGGGCTGGCAGGATCTGGACGGCTACGCGGCGGAGGGCTTTGTGCGGTTCCGCTCCGATTACGTGCAGGGCGACCTGGGACGCGTCAACGCCCAGAAGATCTTCATGACAGCCCTTTACCAGAAGGTGGTGTCCCTTTTAAAGAACATGGACATCGGGCGGATCAACGATCTGGCGCAGGTGGTGAAGGCCAATGTGACCACGGACATGTCCGTTTCCGATCTGGTGTTCTTCGCCCGGTCCTTCCTGAACATCGGCACCTCGAACGTGACCATGATGACCATACCGGGCAACATGGAGGCCTGGAACGTTCACTATGTCATCAACCGGGCGGCGACGCTGCAGGTTATCAACGACCACTTCAACATCTACGAGAAGGCCATTGACGACAACATCTTCGACCGGTACTGGACCTTCTGCTACAACTACGAAAACTATCTGAAGGTATACTACGCGCCCGTCACTTCCGCCTATATGTCGGAATACACGGCGGACGAGGTGGCGGAGGACTCCATCGCCATTCCCTTTATCCACTGACGGAACCCGGACACAGCGCTGCCGGAAAAATACAGACTGAAACGGAGGACTATATGGACAACGAAACCGGAAAGCTGCCGATCGAATACAACATGACGGCGGAAAAGCTCGAGAACCCCGAGACCCTCGCGAAGCTGATCGTATCCGTTCTGGACGCCAAGAAGGCCCGGGACATCAAGCTGCTCCACGTGGAGGACAGGACCATCATCGCGGACTATTTCGTCATTGCCACCGGTTCCTCCCGCACGCAGATCCGGGCGCTGGCGGACGAGATCGAATTCCGTCTGGAGCCCTATGGCATTGCCCCCCACCACATCGAAGGCGCGGACACGGGTGTATGGGTGCTGGAGGACTTCGGGCCGGTCATCGTCCATCTCTTCAACAGCGAGGGACGGGAATTTTACAATCTGGACAAGCTCTATCAGGACACCACGGAGAGGGACATCTCCGAGCTGATTACGGAAGACTGAACAATTCATTTTCAATAAAGAAGGACGTCAGCCATGAAATACGATTTTGCGGCCATTGAGAAGAAATGGCAGGACCGGTGGGAGGAAGCCGGGATCTTCAGGGCCTCCGATGACCACTCGAAGAAGAAGTTCTACGCGCTGGTGGAGTTCCCCTATCCCAGCGGGGCCGGCATGCACGTGGGCCACATCAAGGCCTACTCCGGGCTGGAGGTGATCTCCCGGAAGAGAAGGATGGAGGGGTACAACGTGCTCTTTCCCATCGGCTTCGACGCGTTCGGTCTGCCCACGGAGAACTATGCCGTCAAGACCAACACCCATCCCCGGATCGTGACGGACAGGAACATACACAAGTTCACGTCCCAGCTGCGCCGGGTGGGCTTCTCCTTCGACTGGTCCCGGGTGGTGGACACCACGGACGAGGACTACTACAAGTGGACCCAGTGGATCTTCCGGAAGATGTTCGACGCG
>CACWLT010000186.1 GCA_902761695.1 uncultured Ruminococcus sp. | reverse complement strand
ATATACCCGATCTTCTCCTCCAGCTCCTCCGCCGGGCGGGGCTCCAGCTGCATCTCAAGGGTATCCGTCGTGCCCATCGTCAATTTCCTGCGCTTTCTGCGGATTTATCCTCCGCCGTTGTCCTCACTGTTTTTCTCTCGCCGTATTCCGCCATTCTCTCCGCGATCTGCGCCGTCATGCCCGTGGAGACGAAAATCTCCGCCTGCCGGATGGCGTTCCGCAGAGCTCTGGCGTCCGAGCTGCCGTGGGCCTTGATGACGGGCTTCTGCAGGCCAAGGAGCGGCGCTCCCCCGTATTCGGAGGCGTCGAACTCCCGCTTGATCTGCTTCAGCTCGTTCTTCGTGGCCAGGAACGACAGCTTGGTGACGGCGTTCTTCGTGTACATATCCTTGAGGAGGCCGAACATGAACTTCGACATGCCCTCGATGAGCTTCAGCGTCACGTTGCCCGTGAAGCCGTCCGTCACCAGCACGTCGCAGGGACCGAAGGGCAGTTCCTTCCCCTCCACGTTCCCGGCGAACCGCAGGCCCGGCTCCTCCGTCAGCTTGCGGTAGGCGTCGATCTGGATCTGGGTCCCCTTGTGGTCCTCCGTGCCGTTGTTGAGCAGGCCCACCTCGGGCGCTTCCACTCCCAGCACGTTTTTCATGTAAAGGCTCCCCATAATGGCCCACTGCACGAAGTATTCCGCCGTCACGTTTATGTTGGCGCCGGAGTCCATCAGCAGAATGGGTCTTGAGAAGGGCAGCACCGTGGCGATGGCGGAGCGCTGAACGCCCTTCACCGTCCGCACGATGAGGGAGGAACCCGCGTGAAGCGCGCCCGTGTTGCCGGCCGAAACGAAGGCGTCCCCGCCCTCCTTCAGGAGCCGCAGCCCCTCGGACAGGGAGGATTGCTTTTTCCCGCGCACCACGGACATGGGGTCGTCCTCCATGGTGATGACCTGATCCGTGTGGACGATCTCGAAGAGCCGGGTGTCCGCCCCGCACTGATGGAGGCACTGCTCGATCCGGAGCTTGTTTCCCACCAGCACCAGCTTTGTCCTGCCCTCCTTCGCAGCTTCCGCCGCGCCCTTTACGATTTCGGACGGAGCGTTGTCCCCGCCCATGGCGTCGATGATGATTTCCATATGCGCTCCCCTCTCAGACGCAGAAGAGCGTCTCCGCAATTCTTCCGATTTCCTCCAGCGCCCGCTCCGACATGGCCAGGTTCCGGTTCCGCTTTCCGCCCTTCACCTTGTGCTCCAGGGGAGGCACCACGCCGAAATTGGCGTTCATGGGCTGGAACAGAGTCTTCTCTCCGTGGGCGATATAGTATGCCATGGCTCCCGTCATGGTAATCCGCGGGAACAGGAAGGGTTCCCTCTCCCGTGCGCGGCGGGCGGCGTTGATCCCGGCCACAAACCCGGAGGCGGCGGATTCGATATAGCCCTCCACCCCCGTCATCTGACCGGCGAAATAGATATTGTGATTGGGACGGAAGGAATAATCCGCGTCCAGAAGCTCCGGCGAGCAGAGGAAGGTGTTCCGGTGCATGACGCCGTAGCGGAGGAAGTCCGCGTGCTCCAGGCCCGGGATCATGCCGAAGACCCGCCGCTGCTCCGGCCAGGTCAGATGGGTCTGGAAGCCCACCAGATTGTACATGGTGCCTTCCTCGTTCTCCCGGCGCAGCTGCACCACGGCGTAGTATTCCTCCCCGGTCTCGGGATGGCGGATCCCCACGGGCTTCATGGGACCGTAGCGCAGGGTGTCCTCCCCGCGCCGCGCCATGACCTCAACGGGCATGCATCCTTCAAACACCGTCAGCCTGTCCCCCGCCTCGAAGTCGTGCAAAGGCGCTTCCTCCGCCGTCAGCAGAGCCCGGTAAAAGGCCCGGTATTCCGCCTCGGTCATGGGACAGTTGATGTAGTCCGCGCCGCCCTTGTCGTAGCGGGACGCAAAAAACGCCTTCGTCATATCCACGGACTCCGCGTCCACAATGGGAGCGGCGGCGTCGTAGAAATAGAGGCTCTTCCCCCCGATCATGCGGGAAATGGTCCCGGCCAGGGCGTCCGAGGTCAGGGGCCCCGTCGCCACCACGGTGATCTCGTCCTCCGGGATGTCCGTCATCTCCTGGGGGATCACCTCGATCATGGGATGGGAGCGGAGCTTCTCTGTCACATAGGCGGAAAACCGGTCCCGGTCCACCGCCAGCGCGCCGCCCGCAGCGACCCGGGAAGCGTCCGCCGCCTCCATGATGAGAGAGCCCATGCGCCGCAGCTCTTCCTTCAGAAGGCCCACGCCGTTGGTCAGCTCGGCGGAGCGCAGGGAGTTGGAGCAGACCAGCTCGGCGAATCCGTCCGCGTGATGGGCTGGGGTCTTCTTCTCCGGCTTCATCTCGTACAGACGGACGCGCACGCCCTGTCTGACCGCCTGCCAGGCCGCCTCGCTCCCGGCCAGTCCCGCGCCGAAAATCTGGATCGTATCTGTCATGATTCCGTCTCTTCCGTCTGCGGGGCCGATTCAGCGGGGACGTCCTCCGCCTCCGCCTTGTAGCCGCAGCCCTCGGTCTTGCAGACGATCTGATTCTTGCCCTTCTTACGGTACAGCATCCCGCCGCACTGAGGGCATTTCTCCGCCAGCGGCAGGTCCCAGGAGGAGAATTTGCACTCCGGGTACCGGCTGCAGCTGTAGAACATCGTCCGGTTCTTGCCGTATTTCACCACCAGATCCGCGCCGCAGTCCGGGCACTTCACGCCCAGAGGACGGTTCTTCTGGCGGGTATTCTTGCATTCGGGATAGCGGGAGCAGGCGTAGAAGCTTCCGTAGCGTCCGGTCCGCAGGATCATGTCCGCCCCGCAGAGCTCGCATTTCTCCTCGGCGATCTCCGGCTTCTTCTCCACCAGTCCGTCCGTGGTCTGGGCCAGGGGCTTGGTGTTCTTGCAGGCGGGATAGTTGGGGCAGGCCGCGAACTTGCCGTAGCGCCCGTTCTTTACCACCATCCGCGCGCCGCATTTGTCGCAGATGATGTCGGTCTCCTCCACGGGCACCTCCACCTCCCGGTCTCCCACGGTCTCGAAGGCGTGGTCCAGCTCCTTTTCAAATCCGCCGTAGAAGGAGCGGAGCACGTCCAGCATGGTGGCCTCCCCGCTCTCGATGCTGTCCAGCCGATCCTCCATGGCGGCGGTGAACTGGGAGTCCACGATGTCCGGGAAGTATTCGCCGATCAGCTTCGTGGTCACCTCGCCGAGGGGCGTGGGTACGAGGGATTTCCCCTCCCGCTTCACATAGCCCCGGGTGGTGATGGTGGTGATGATGGTGGCGTAGGTGGAAGGCCGCCCGATGCCGTTTTCCTTCAGCAGCTTCACCAGGGACGCTTCGGTGTAGCGGGCCGGGGGTTCCGTGAAGTGCTGCTCGGGAGTGACGCTCTCCGCGTTCAGCGTCTCGCCCTCGTTGATGACGGGCAGCTTGGCGGCCTTCTCGTCGTCCCCGCCCTTTTCGTCGGTGGATTCCTCGTAGAGGGCCATATAGCCCGGGAACTTCACCGTGTATCCGGAGGCCCGGAAGAGCCATCCCCCGGCGGTCAGGTCCGTCTGCACCGTGGAGAGCTCCGCGGACTCCATCTGGCTTGCGATGAACCGGTCCCAGATGAGCTTGTAGAGCCGGTACTGGTCGGAGGTCAGCTGCTTGCGGATCACGGAGGGCTCCAGCATGGCAAGGGAGGGCCGGATCGCTTCGTGGGCGTCTTGGGCCCCGGACTTGGATTTGTACACTCTGGCCTCGGCGGGATAGTACTGCGCGCCGAACCGGTCCAGAATGAAGGTCTTCGCCGCGTCCCTGGCCTCGTCGGAGATCCGGAGGGAGTCGGTTCTCATATAGGTGATCAGACCCTGCACGCCGCCGTTCTCCGCGCCCACGTTCACGCCCTCGTACAGCTCCTGCGCCACCCGCATGGTCCGCTGGGACTGGAAATTGAGCTTCCGGGAGGCTTCCTGCTGCAGCGTCGCGGTCTCAAAGGGAGGCGCGGGATTCTTCAGCCGCTTGCCCCGCCGGACGGATTCCACAAGGAAGGGCTTCCCCTCCACGTCACGGAACACCGCCATGGCGTCGGCCTCGCTTTCGCCTCGAAGAGCTTGCCGTCGGAGGCCTTCAGCGCGGCGGTGATGGTCCAGTATTCCTCGGGCTTGAAGCCGCGGATCTCGTTTTCCCGGTCGACGATGATCCGGGTGGCCACGGACTGGACCCGTCCCGCCGACAGCCCGCTCTTCACCGTCTTCCAGAGGAAGGGAGAGAGCTTGTAGCCCACGATCCGGTCCAGAAGCCGCCGGGTCTGCTGAGCGTTGACGATGTCCATGTCGATGTCGCGGGGGTGCTTGATGCCCTCCTTCACCACGCTCTTGGTGACGGCGTTGAAGGTCACCCGTCTGGCCTTGGAGGCGGGAATGCCCAGGGCGTTCATCAGATGCCAGGCGATGGCCTCCCCTTCCCGGTCTGGGTCGGTGGCCAGGTAGATCCGGTCGGCGTTCTTGACGTCCTTCTTCAGCTCGCGGATCAGGTCGCCCTTGCCCCGGATGTTGATATAATGAGCCTCGAAATCGTGGTCGATGTCGATCCCGAGGGTGGATTTCGGCAGATCGCGGATATGTCCCTTGGAGGCCACCACCTTGTAGGAAGAGCCCAGATAGCCCTTCACCGTGGCGGCCTTGGAGGGAGATTCCATAATCACAAGATTGGTCATCCTGAGAGTGTTTCCTTTCAACTGTTCTCAGACAGCATGATGTCTTCCGGCACGACGCGCATGAAGTACCCGCCGCTCCCGGATTCCACCGCCCCCGTCAGCTCCAGCACCGTCAGGGCGGAGAGCACCGCGCCGATGGGCGTCTGGGCGTCCACCAGCTCGTCCGGCAGGGTCGGCACGTTCGGTTTCATTTTATTATATACCTTCAATTCGCTTTCATCAAGCAGGTCCAGCTCGGTTTTTCGCGCCGGAACGAAGTTTGGAGCAGAATTTACAGTTTGTTTTTCTGATTTGCCAAAATCGTTTTCTTTTGGCGCGGGCGAGACGGGTCTGACGGCCGGTTCCGGAACGCGCTCCAGCGGCACAGTCTTCCCGGCGTCCGCAGATCCCGCCTCGGGACGGATCCGAATCTTTCTCTCTTCCCTGTCCGCTGCGGCCTGCTCCCCGCGCTCCGGTGCGTTCACGCTCCGTCCGGCGTCCTTCGTCTTCCCGAATGGGACCTGGCCAACGGCACCGGCCTGACCAGCTCTGTTGGCCTGGCGGAACTTCTCATCCGCGCGGCGTTTCGGCGAGTCGCGGAAATCCCTGGCCCGGATGCCCGGAGCGCCGGAGGTCTTTGTGTGATCCGTCCCCCGCGCGCCGATCCGCGTCCGCTGCATGGCCATGAGGGACAGCTCCTCAAAATTGAGGCTGCGCATCCGGGTGTGGGCCAGGGGGATATTCACCGTCTTGTAAATATGGGCGAATTCGGCCAGGATGTCCTCGGGATGGACCACCGGCAGAGCGCCTTCCCGGATCAGATCGTTGGTGCCCTCCGCTCCCTCGTCGCCCACGCGGCCGGGAACGGCAAACAGCCTGCGTCCCTGCTCCAGGGCCAGACGAGCCGTGATGAGAGCGCCGCTGCCCCGTCCCGCTTCCACCACGACGGCCGCGTCGGACAGGCCGCTCATGATCCGGTTCCGGATGGGAAAATGACTGCCCACCGGCGGCGCTCCGGGCGGATATTCGGAGACCACCGCGCCGTTTTCCAGGATCCGCCGGTAGATTTCCCCGTGCTCCTGGGGATAGACGATGTCGACGCCGCAGCCCAGCACCGCGACGACGGCTCCGCCCGCGTCCAGCGCGCCGGTCAGGGCCATGCTGTCCGCGCCGAGAGCCATACCGCTTACCACGACCGCGCCTCCGAAGGCCAGTCCCGCGCCCAGCGAATAGGCGACCCGGCGGCCGTAGTCGGACATCTTCCGCGTCCCCACCACGGCGGCGGTGAGGTGATCCGTCAGGGACGGCAGCCCGCCCAGCATGTACAGAAGGAGGGGCATGTCCCGAAGGGTTTTGAGCGCGGCGGGATATGCGGGGGAATCGCAGGTCAGGATCCGGATGCCCCGGTTGTCGCATCTTGCAGCGATATCCTCCGCGCGGTCCAGGGATCGGTTTTTCAGCTTATCCAGGATCATGGATATCGTCTCGGCCTTGATTTCCGCGTCCGGTTCAAGGGCCTCCGCCGCGCCTTCATAGACAGCCCTGGCGGTGCCGAACCGGCGGATCAGCAGGGCGGCCCAGGGACTTCCCTGTCCGAAGAGTTCCGCCAGCCAGATCCAATAGACTCTCTCGTCCATGAGTGATCCTCCCTCGTCCGGGTTCAGCGGTCAGTGTGCCGGAGTTCCCGGTAGTATTCCCATAGAATGCAGGCTGCGGCGGCCGAGGCGTTGAGACTTTCCGCGCCCCCGGTCATGGGGATGCGCAGGCAGGCGTCCGCTTCCGCCAGCACCGCCTTTGAGATGCCGTGTCCCTCGTTCCCGATGACGGGCACGTCGCCGGGCAGGGGGTCGAAATCCCCCAGCGTCAGATCGTTCTCGCCCAGCGCCGCCGCCAGCACTCTCCGTCCGGCGGATTTCAGGCTTTTGACACACGCCGCGCCGTCCTCCGCGATCCACAGAGGCAGGCGGAAAATGGTCCCCATGGCCGCCCGGACCGCCTTGGGCTGATACGGATCGGCGCACCCGGAGAGGATCACGCCCCCCGTCCCCAGTGCCTCGGCGGAGCGCATGATGGTTCCGAGATTGCCGGGATCCCGGATCTCGTCCAGCATCAGAAGACGCTTGCCCACGGCCCACCGGTCAAGGTCCCTGCCGTTCCGCTTCTCCGGCAGTACCGGCACGGCGATGATCCCCTGGGGAGCCTTCTCCGTGGAGATCTTTTCAAAAGCTGTGTCGGCGAAGAGGGTTAGGGGAATCCCGCGTTCACAGGCGTCCCGGGCCAGCCTCACCGCCTCCGGGGATTTTTCGAGGGCTCCCTCGGCCAGCAGGATCGCGCGGATCGGAAAACCGGCCTCCAGCGCGTCCCGGGTCAGCTTGACGCCCTCCGCCAGAAACAGCCCGGCCTCCTCCCGCTTTTTTCTGTCCGCCAGACCGGCAAACAGGACGGTTTTGGGATTGGCGCGGGAGGTAATCCGCTCCGCCCCGGTTTCAATGACAAATCGTTCCGGTTCCATTTTTTGATACGAAATCCCTTCTGAGGGGTTACGCGGCTTCTTGAAAGGGAAGCCCGGAGCAGCAAGCTGCTCGGCAAGAACTTCTGAACTGGATAGGGATCGGCTACATCAATAATGTAAAGTTGAAGCCTTGACACACCAATATAGTCATCCAACCATATCAGGGTTATCCTTCGCGAGCTCACGGCAAAGCCGTTCGCATTCTACGGAGAGCGATCAAAACCCATGAAGACAGCTTTATAGAAGGAAAATAGTATGAAATAACGAATGATGCTCCAGGTTCCCAACGACAGAAACACGGGGTGTCACTGAGCGGCAACACCCCGGATGTTCTTTCAGATTGGGCGGATCAGAGAGCGGCCTTGGCGGTCTCGCAGATCGCGGCGAAGGCATCCTTGTCGGCAACGGCGATCTCAGCCAGCATCTTGCGGTTGAGGTCAACACCGGCCTTCTTCAGACCGTGCATCAGCGTGGAGTAGTTCATGCCGTTGACCTTGGCCTGCGCGGAGATACGGGCGATCCAGAGGGAACGGAACTCTCTCTTCTTCTGCTTCCGGCCGATAAAGGCGTAGTTGCCGCTCTTCATGACGGCCTGCTTCGCCATCTTGAAGCGCTTCGACTTGGCGCCCCAGTAACCCTTCGCAGCCTTTAAGACCTTATTTCTTCTCTTGCGCGTCATCATCGCGCCTTTTACTCTAGCCATGATTGTCTATCCTTTCTGTCGCTCTCTGTTCAGTCTTTGTTGATGAGTCTCTTGACGGTGGCAGTCATCGCCGGGCTCAGGATCTGGCTGCTTCTGAGGTGTCTCTTTCTCTTGCGGGTCTTCTGGCCGAGGTTGTGGCGATGGTCGGAGTGATACACCTTGACCTTGCCGGTTCCGGTAACGGCATATCTTTTGGCAGAAGCCTTATGCGTCTTGATCTTTCCCATGTCTTTGCAAATCCTTTCAGTGATAGAATTGATAACCCTTTTGTCCCGAGTGACGGCGGGCTTCCCTTAGCGCGCTCACTTCGCCGTGGCCTTCACGGGAGCGATGAACATCGTCAGCTGTCTCCCGTCGAGAGCCGGCTTTTTGTCGACGGTCCCGAATTCGGAAACGGCCTCCTCAAATCTCGCGAGCATTTCGCGGCCGAGCTCCTGATGGGCGATTTCACGGCCCTTGAAGCGCAGACTCACTCTGACCTTGTTGCCTTCCTGAAGGAATTTGATGGCGCGGTTGGCCTTCGTCTCGAAGTCGTGCGTATCGATGCGGCAGGAGAGCTGAACCTCCTTGACCTCCACGATCTGCTGCTTCTTCTTGGCTTCCTTCTCCTTCTTGTCGAGCTCATAGCGGTACTTGCCGTAATCCATGGCCCGGCAGACGGGAGGCTGTGCGGTCGGGGCAATCAGGACGAGGTCGAGACCCTTGTCGTAGGCATAGGTCTTCGCGTCGTTCAGGCTCATGATGCCGAGCTGACCGTTGTTCTCGTCGATCATCCGCACCTCTCTTGCCCGGATGTCGTCATTGATAATCAGTTCTTTCGCGCTAATTGTTAAGCACCCCCATGTAATGAAACAAAAAATTCGCACGGAAAACCTTTCCCGCGCGACAATACGCCCTGCCTTCGGTATGAACCCTGTCGTGCTCTGCAGCAGGGTGAGAACGGGAAAAGTTCTACTTTGTTGTACTGTGCTATTATACACCATCCGGCTTTTTCTGTCAAGGGCTCCGGCCATATTTTTCCCACAATTTTTCTCCCGCCGCCCCGTACGGTTTTGTGGGATCCGTCACAGCCGCGTCCTTGCTTTTCCGGCGGAACTATGGTAAAATACGTTGGTTTGTTCATTCTTATTCCATTCAACCGGAGGTTTTCCCCCCATGAATCAGCCCTCCCTGCCCCAGGCCCCTGTGAAAGAGAAGCTCCGGGACTGGGCCATGATCCTCTTCGGAACCGTGCTGCTCACCGCCGGCGTCTATTTCTTCAAGATCCCCAACGGCTTTGCCACGGGCGGCGTCAGCGGCGTGGGCACCCTGCTCGGCCGCGTCACCCCGATCTCCCCGGCCACCTGGATTTCCGCCCTGAACATCGTCCTTCTCCTTCTGGGATTCGTCATTCTCGGGAAGGAGACGGGCTTCCGCACCACGGTCTGTTCCCTGCTCTTCTCCGGCCTGACCCAGCTTCTGGAGTGGATCTGCCCCATGGACGCGCCCCTGACGGACCAGCCGTTTCTGGAGCTGGGATACGCCATGATCCTGACCGCCATCGGCTCCGCCCTGATCTTCCACGCCCACGCCTCCTCCGGCGGGACGGACATCGTGGCACTGATCCTGAAGAAGTACACCCACCAGAACGTCGGGATGGCGCTGCTCTGCGTGGACTTCCTCATCGCGGCCTCGTCCTTCCTCGTCTTCGGGATCCCCACCGGGCTTTTTTCCATGGCGGGCCTCTTCATCAAGGCGTTCCTTGTGGACAGCGTCATTGAAAGCCTGGACGCCTGCAAGTACTTCGTCATCATCACCACGAAGCCGGACGCCATATCGGACTACATCCTGACCTCCCTCCACCACGGCGTGACGGTGGAATACGGCCAGGGTGCGTACACCCACGAGGACAAGACGATCCTGCACACGGTGTGCCGCCGCCACGAAGCCCCGGGGCTGCAGCAGAAAGCCAAAGAGATCGACCCGGCGGCGTTCATCATCATCACGACAAGCTCCGAGATCATCGGACGCGGCTTCCGCGGGTCGCTGTAATCTCACGGTATATGCCTCCAAGCTGACTTCTTCCGGTTACCGCTCCGGAGAAGGTGCTCAGGCAAGCCTTTTTATACTGT
>CACWLT010000185.1 GCA_902761695.1 uncultured Ruminococcus sp. | reverse complement strand
CAGTTGGTGTAGTAGCCCTCCTGCATCTCGTCGAACTTGGGCAGGGGCAGGATGCCGTAGGTGTCCTCCATATCGGTGAGGGACTCGGTGGTCTCGCCGAAGTAGAGCTGGGTCATAGCCACCTTGCCGTTGGCGAACCAGGTGGGGACCTGTCTCCAGTCGGAGCCGCCGAAGTAGGAGCCCTCGGACTCGTGGTACAGGGCGTTGACCTTTTCCAGGGCGGAGACGGTCTTGTCGCTGAAGAAGGTCACCTCGAAGTCGTCCTCGCCGCTGACGGTCAGGACGGGGGAGATATCCAGGGCGGCCAGCCACACGTCGTGGGTATTGACCTGGGTGGATGTAACCGCGTAGCCGTGGATGTCATCCGCGTCATGCTTGCCGTCGCCGTTCAGATCCTGCCAGATGCCGGAGGAGATTTCACGCAGCCGGTCCACGGTCCACTTGCCCTCGAACACGATGTCGTAGAGGTCCTGGGAGGAGAAGCCGTACTGCTCCATGATCTGGTAATTGAAGAAGGTGCCGTAGGTATAGAGCAGGGTGGAGATCGAAAGGTCGGAGTCGATGCCGAACAGCTTGCCGTTGATGGTGGCGTCGCCGTTGGCCAGGTGGTTATGCCAGGGCTGGGTCAGATCCACGCGCGGGATGTCCAGCCAGTTGTACAGCACTCCCGAGGACACGGGCGTGTAGGTCTTGTAGTTGACGAAGCCCACCACGTCGTAGGCATAGGTACCGGAGGTGACCACCTTGATGACGTCGTCGTAGGGGGAGGCGTTGGCCAGGGCGGTGATCTTGGCGTTGAAGCGGTCCTCGATCCGGACGTTGCGCTGGTAGACGGAGTCGTTGGTGGCCTCGCCGTTCAGGTCCTCGGAGAGGATCTCGTAGAACTTTCTCTCCTCGGTGCAGACGGTGAACTCCCGGCCTTCGAAATCGTTCTCGGGCAGGTTGTCGGGGATGCGGGCCCGCTGCTCCAGGGGAGAGAGGTCCTCTTCGTTCTCTTCCGGGGCGGCGGCATCGGGTGTTTCGACGGCGGCGGTATTTTCGGTTTCCGCGGGATTCGCGCCGGTGTTTGAGCACCCGGCCAGAGCGGGAGCACACAGCGCGGCGGTCAGCAGGATGGAGAGCAGGCGTTTTTTCATGGTCGTCTCCTTGAATGGCAACCGGGGATTTGATGAAGACATTTTATCATAGTCCGTTTAAAAATGCAAGGGGGATGCATGAAAAAAGCCGCCCCGACTCCCGGTGGGAGCGAACGGCGTGAATGTCAGGATACAGGGTCGCGGATCAGCGGATGAATTTCTCGAATTCAAAGTAGCAGTTGAAATCCGTCTCCACGTACATTTCGTCCCAGGCGGCGCGGGCCATGGATACGCCCAGAATGCTCTTGGCATTGAGGCGGCGGTTTCCGTTCACCAGGGTCACCGGATAGCCGCACTTCGTGGCGATGCGGACGAATTCCAGCACATCGGCGGCGGTCACCAGCTCGATTTTGTAGAGGTACTTGTTGTTGCAGATCATGATTCGATCCTCCTTTGAGGGATATGGTGGGGACGCTTTTCCCCGCGCGCCTGTATTATATCCCAAATCCAAAAGAAGTCAAGAGGGTTTCCCGAGGTTCTCCCTTTCGACGGAATTGACAAAGGTTTTTTCGAATTGATGGTGATTATGCACAAGCTAAATGGCGGCAATTTGTACGCTTTGCCCACGAATCGAGATCCTAATTCGTCAGGTACCGGACGGATTCTTTGCGGAGGCGCGGTCACTCCCCGGGGAACACGATGGCGTTCTGCCGCCGGATCTCGTCCATGAGGGCGAGGGTCAGGGCGGTGTTCTCCTGCCAGGGGGCGGGATCGGCCTCGCCATGGACCGCCGCCAGAAAATCGGTCAGCTCGTAGACCATATTGTTCTCCGGCCGCTCCCCGGTGACGTCCTCCGCCTCCCCGCCCCGGGGGACAAGGGTGACGGACTCGACGGTGGACAGTTTGCCCAGCAGCACGGCCCCGCCCTCGCCCAGGATGACGGAGGGGGAGGCGGAATCCGTGATCTTGGACCAGGTGATCTCCGCCTGCATGCCGGGATAGGTGAGGAACGCCGTCCCCATGCCCTCCATGCCGTTCGGCAGGATGACGGACTTCGCGTACACGGACTCCGGCCGCCCGAAGAGCATGACGCAGCAGTGGACCGCGTAGACGCCGATGTCCATCAGGGCCGCGTTGCCCAGGGCCGGGTTGAAGGCATTGAGGATCTCGCCCTGTTTATAGCGGTCGTAGCGGGAGGAATACTGGCAGAAGTCGAAGACCGCCCGGCGCACGGTACCGATTTTTCCCATGGCCTCCCGGGCGCGCTCCACGGCGGGGTCATGGCCGGGGCGCATGGCCTCCAGCACGGTGACGCCGTTTTCCTCCGCCTCCCTGAGGAGGGTACGGAACTGTTCTTCATTGAGGCAGGCCGGCTTTTCCACGAGGACGTGTTTTTTATGGCGGACGGCGTCCATGGCCTGAGGGAAGTGGCAGATATTGGGGGAGGCGATATACACGGCGTCGATGTCCGAGGAGAGGAAGGCCTCCATATCGGTGAAAACGGCGGGGATGCCGTGCTTGTCCGCGAAGGCGTGTCCGCGCTCGTCGGTACGGGAATACACGGCGGCAAGGACAGCGCCGTCGGTGATTTTCACGGTATCGCAGAACCAGTCCGCGACGAAGTTGGAGCCGATGACGCCGAAGCGAAGGTTTTTTGATTTCAAAGCTATTTCCTCCGGAAGGGTTTAGGTAGGAAACGCTGCGGGTTTCCGGAATGATGTCCCTGCGCGGGACGGGCGGAGAATGCCCTGCTCAGGGCGGGAGGGAAATGCCCTGTTCAGGGCGGGAAGCACGGGGGGACACCATCTCAGGCCGAAGGTTTCCCCCCGTGCGGGGGTTTCCTTGGCCGTATGGCATAAACTGACAGCTCGTGCCTGTATCGAAAATCGAATGTGAATCCCAAATCCTCGCGCGGACCCGTTGCGTCAGCTGTAACATGCGTGAAATCCCATCGGAGATGGAATTTCACGGTTTTCTCGGGAGCCTCGAAAACAGCGATCGAAACGCGCATGACACGGGGCGCGATTTTGAGAAGTTGAAAAGTTAAGAACGGTGGCGCGGGGGGTTGGGAGGCTGAAGAGTTTTTTTATCTGATCTTTGCCTGATAGTCTGATTGAAAAGGCTTCGTGTTTTTCGTCTGCATTGTACCAAAAACGGAACACGAAAGGAACGCGTTATGGATTTCAGAAACACCACGCTGGGGCTCGAGCTGGGCTCCACCCGCATCAAGGCCGTCCTTCTGGACGAGAATCACAAAATCGCCGCCTCGGGGTCCCACGACTGGGAAAACCGGCTGGAGAACGGCATCTGGACCTACACCCTCGACGACATCCACACCGGCGTGAAGGACTGCTTCCGCGCGCTGGCGGAGGACGTTTCAGTGAAATTCGGCGAGCCGCTGACGACGGTGGGGGCCATCGGCATTTCGGGCATGATGCACGGCTATCTGGCCTTTGATGAGAACGGGGAGCTGCTGGTTCCCTTCCGCACCTGGCGCAACACGATCACCGGGGAGGCGGCGGAAAAGCTGACGGCCCTCCTCAGCTTCAACATCCCGCAGCGGTGGAGCATCGCCCATCTGGCCCAGGCGGTGCTGAACGGCGAGGAGCACGTCTCCCGGCTGCACCACATCAACACGGTGGCGGGGTACATCCACGAGCTGCTCACCGGCGTGCGGGTACTGGGCGTGGGCGAGGCCTCGGGGATGTTCCCCATCGACTCCGCCGCCCTGACCTACGACGCGGGGATGATGGAGAAGGCGGACGAATTCCTCACCTCCAGGGGATGCCCGAAAAAGCTGGCGGAGCTTCTGCCCGGGGTTCTTCCCGCCGGTGAGAACGCGGGATATCTGACCGAGGCGGGGGCGCGGTTCCTGGATCCCTCGGGGAATCTGAAAGCGGGGATCCCCTTCTGCCCGCCGGAGGGCGACGCGGGAACGGGCATGGCGGCCACGGATTCCGTCCGGCTCTACACCGGCAACGTCTCCGCAGGCACCTCCGACTTTGCCATGGTGGTGGTGGATCACCTGCCGGGCGTGCACCGGGAGATCGACATGGTCACCACCCCGGACGGTCTGCCCGTGGCCATGGTCCACTGCAACAACTGCACCTCCGACATCAACGCGTGGGTCGGCCTCTTCGGGGAGTTCGCACGGCGGGCAGGGCTCGAGATCTCCAAGCCCGCGCTGTACGATCTGCTGCTTCTCTCGGCTCTCGAGGGGGACGCGGACTGCGGCGGGCTCCTGTCCTACAACTACTTCTCCGGCGAGGGCATCACGGACGTGAACGAGGGACGCCCTGTGTTCCTGCGCACCCCGGACGCGTCCTTCAATCTGCCGAACTTCATGCGGACCCATCTGC
The DNA here is from genome assembly GCA_902761695.1 of uncultured Ruminococcus sp. Taxonomy (GTDB): domain Bacteria; phylum Bacillota; class Clostridia; order Oscillospirales; family CAG-272; genus UMGS1696. The sequence goes on along the minus strand of CACWLT010000185.1, from coordinate 4,814 downwards.
TCTCAGCCCTGGCGACGCTGAAGATCGGGCTGGACATTCTGACGGAGGAGGAAAAGCTCCGCATCGACCGGCTCTACGGCCACGGCGGGTACTTCAAGACCGAGGTCGCCGGACAGCGGATGCTCTCTGCTGCGGCGGGCGTTCCCGTATCCGTCATGAAGACGGCGGAGAGCGGCGGCCCCTACGGCATGGCGCTTTTGGCGGCGTACATGCTGCGGCGGGACGAGGGGGAGAGCCTGCCGGATTATCTGGACAACCGGGTATTCGCCGGGGCGGAATCCACCACCCTCATGGCCACGGAGGAGGAGATCGCGGGCTTCAACGCCTTCCTCACCCGGTACCGCGCCGCCTTCCCGGTGGAGACGGCCGCCATTGAGACGCTGAAATAAGCTGAAATAAGGGGGATCCCATGAAAACCGGCGTTTGCACCACTGATTTCGAGAAGCTGCCCCTTGTGACGGCGGACGCGCTCTTCGGGCGGATAAGTGCGCTTGGCTTCGGCTGCGTTCAGTTCGCCTTCTCCTCGGTGCGGGAGGCGGATTTCGTTCCCACGGGTCAGCTGGAGCTGCCGGGGAGGATTTCTCCCGCTGTCCTCGCTGCCGTGGAGGCCGCCTCCGCCCGGCATTCTCTGCCGCTCTGCGTCATGAACGCCACCTTCAACATGGCCCATCCGGACCCGGAGGTGCGCGCCGTGGGGCTGGAGAGGCTGGCCCTTCACGCGCAGGCGGCCCGGGAGCTGGGTTGTCCCGTCCTCTCCCTCTGCTCCGGTACCCGGAACCCGGATCACCTCTGGACGCCCCATCCGGACAACGGGACCTCCGAAGCCTGGGACGTCATGCTGGACACTATGCTCCGGGCGGCGGAGATCGCGGAAAAGCACGCCGTGACCCTGGCGGTGGAATCCGAGGCCTCCAACGTCATCGCCACGCCGGAAAAGGCCCGCCGCCTCATGGACACGGTGAAGTCGGACAGGCTGAAAATGATCCTCGATCCGGCCAACCTCTTCCACAAGGGGGAGGCGCATCCGGAAAACGCCCGCCGCACCCTGGACGAGGCCTTCGCCGCCTTCGGAGGGGACATCGTCGCCGCCCACGGAAAGGACATCCGGGAGGGGGACGGCATCGCCTTCTGCGGCACGGGGCTGGGCATCGTGGACTTCCCCTACATGGCAAAGAAGCTGCGGGAAGCGGGATACGCGGGGGACATGTTCCTCCACGGCATTTATGATCCGGGCGACATGCCCCGGGCTCTGGCGCACTGGACCGCGGCCCTGGCGGAAACGGCCTGACGATTCCCCGCGGCATCTGTCCTCAGAAAAAATTTACAAAAAAGCGACAACTGACAATATACACAAAAACGCCCGCCGGATTTTTCATCCTTCGGCGGAGGAAAACCTGCGTTGTTCACAGATTGGTCAACAATTCAGGTTTTTTTCATGTTATAATCGTGAAAGGATTTTATCCTGTCTACTCCGCCGCGCCGGAAATACGTGTCAAGAGGTGAGTCTCCGCTTTGGAAAAAGTATTCGAATATCTGAAACGAAGCATCTCGATCGCGTGGAAGACCGTATTCTTCAACTTCAAGCAATACCTTCCCTTCTTCATTGCGATCATCATCGTGCAGGTGCTCTACGGCATGATGACGGTGTCCAACGAAAACAACAACAATGTGGAATACAACCACATCATGGAGCAGTACGACTACCACATGGTGCTGAAAGGGCTGAACGACACCCAGGCCCGGTACCTGATCGACGACAACGGCGGCGCGGTTTTCAAGAGCGACATCCTCTTCGACGTGGTCCACATGGAGCAGTACACCAACCGCATGACCGGCGAGGAGCGCTACGACGTGTACCTGCTCTTCAAGCCGGAGCTGAAAAACACGGTCAAGCGCTTCACCCAGACCACGGAGAAGGAGCTGGCGGGCCTCGCGGCGGAGGGCACCTCCTTCACCAAGTCCACCACGCCCCTCATGACCTTTGACAACAACATGCGGGCCAACGCCGTCACCTTCGTGTTCATCACGATCCTGCTTCTGGCGGTGTGCATCTTCCTGCTGACTTCCCTCTACAACATACGGATCAATCAGTACAAGTTCCAGTACGGCATATATCTGACCTTCGGGGCGGATTTCAAGATGCTGTTCTCCACCTGCTTCTGGGAGCTCTTCGTCATCTTCTTCGTGACGTTCATCCCCTCCATGCTGGTGTCCACGGTGATCTCCTGGGCGATCTACCACTCCAACGGCTACGGTTTCCTCTTCAACGGGCTCTCCATCCTGAAGACCTTCGTCTTCACCCTGGTGGTCATCCTGGCCTCCTGCTGGACCCCCATGAAGATCATGTCCGTGAAGGATCCCATGGGGCTGATCATCACGGAGGACAACTCCAACCTGGTCACCTCTCCCCAGCGCTCCTTCAACGTCTTCGGAGAGAAGTTCCCCACGAAATACGAGTTCTACTCCCTCTGGCGCTTCCGCAAGTACAATCTCCAGATCCTCACCACGGCCATCGTGTTCTGCGCCCTGTTCATCATGGGGCTTTACATGGCAAACATCTACACCACGGACCTGGAATATCCCCGGCCTCAGTTTGAGGTCAACCTGAAGGAATCCGGCTTTGAGTACGACGAGATCATGAGCCGCGAGCTCTACGGCATGGAGGGCATCCGGGCCGTGGAAATCAACGACAACGCCACCGAAGCCATGGACGTGGGCTCCCACATCATCGTGGCCAAGAAAAACGTCCGTCCCTTCAAGAATCTGGTCCGGTACGACGGCACCACCTTCGACACCCAGGGCGGCTACTACCGGGCGGCAAACGAGGTCATCTACACCGCCATGTCCGAGGAGCAGATCCAGATCCTCTCGGACTACGACTACGAGGGCGACCTGACCAAGGTGCTGGATCCCGGATACGTGCTGGTGGGCGACGCGGTCTCCAACGTGCCGACCTTCCGGTTCCACGTGGGCGACACCATCTGGGTCGGCGTCAAGACCGGGCAGATCAGCTCCGTGGACGCCAACGTCACCGGCCGCGTGCTGCTGAAGGATCAGATCACCAACTTCGAGTTTGAGTACCTGCCCTTCACCATAGGCGCGGTCATCAAGGACATCCCCTGCGGCTCCACGCCCATCTTCATGAACCTGGACAACTACAAGGCCGTCACCGGGAAGACCCCCAAGGCCACGTCCTTCAACATCTATGTGGACCACAACGCCACCCCGGACGAGATCAACGACCTCTACGCCCGGATCCGCGACTGGAGCCACGACTACGGCGACGTGAAGATCTCCAACAAGGACATCACCCTGCTCAACACCGTCGCCCGGGACAAGCACTACAACGAGCTCTACGTGGTCATCTCCCTCCTGATCCTCGTCATCTCCCCGCTGGTTTGGTTCTTCTCCCAGGCGCTGTACTACGGCAAGCGGGAAAAGGAATTCAACATCCTCCAGTCCATCGGCGCCGTGGCGAAGGAGATCCGGCAGATCTACCTGCAGGGCGGTCTCAGCATGGCGGTATTGTCCCTCATCTTCGCCATCATCCTGAGCTACGCGGGCAGCTACGTGCTCTTCTACATCTACAACGTCATGATGCCGTACTTCACCCACGAAAACGTGCGCTACGTATTTTACATGCCGTGGTACGCCATCCTCACCAGCATCGTCATGTCCGTGTTCTGCGGCTTCTTCTCCACCTATCTTCCCTACCGCAGCTACTACAAGAACCGCTATTCCCTTGAAAACGGCGGCGCCGGAAAAGAATTCGGCGCGGATGAATGATCATCGATCAGGAAAGGAACTGTTACCGATATGGCAAGCACCGCACCCGAATATATACTCCAGACGGAATCCGTCATCAAGCAGTACAAGCAGTACGACACCGTCATCACCGCCGTCAACCGCGCCTCCATCAAGGTGGAGCCCGGTGAGTTCGTGGCCATCATCGGCACCTCCGGCTCCGGCAAATCCACCTTCCTGCACATCTGTGCGGGGCTGGATTCCTGCGACGCCGGCCGCGTGCTGATCCGGGGCCAGGACATCACCAAAATGTCCTCCGACGAGCTGAGCCGGTTCCGCGGCATCAACATGGGCTTCGTCTTCCAGCGCCACAACCTGATCCCCCAGTTCACGGCCCTGGAGAACATCCTGATCCCCACCATGATGTGCAACAAGCCGGAGCTTTCCTATCAGGAGACCCTGCGCCGTCTGGTGGAAACCCTGCAGCTCACCGAGCGTCTGAACCACCTGCCCTCGGAGCTCTCCGGCGGTCAGCAGCAGCGCGTCGCAATCGCCCGGGCCATGATCAACATGCCGGACATCCTCTTCGCCGACGAGCCCACCGGCAACCTGGACCGGGCCAACGCCGACGAGGTGCTGAAGCTGCTCCTGAAGACCCGGGAGGACATGGGTCAGACCCTCATCATGGTCACCCACGACCTGTCCATCGCCGACCACGCGGACCGCATTTTCCGCATGGAGAACGGCCATTTGTCCCTGGAGCGCGACTACGTGGGCGGCACCAAGCGCACGACCCAGTACGGATTCTGAGAAACCGCATTACACGCCGGGAGTTTTATAAAGCTCCCGGTTTTTCATAAGGAGCGGATCATGAATAAATACCGCATCGGCATTTTCGGATTATGGCGGGGCATGAGCTTCATCCCGATCCTCGGCGCCTTTGACGACGTGGAGATCGCCGCCCTGTGCGAGAAGGACGAGGGAAAGCTCGCGGCCGCGCTGGAGCGGGTCCCCGGAGCGAAGGCCTGCCGGGACTATGATGAACTGCTGGACATGGATCTTGACGCCGT
>CACWLT010000184.1 GCA_902761695.1 uncultured Ruminococcus sp. | reverse complement strand
CGTCTGCTGATTGCCTTCATCGAGGAGGCGGCGGACGAGGAGGACATCGAATTCCGCTTCATCGGGGAGCCCGGCGAGCTGGGGGTGACCATCGGCGAGCGGACAAAGGCCCTGGAGGACAGCACCCGGGGACGGCCCTACCGCCTCAACATCGCTTTCAACTACGGCGGGCGGGCGGAGATCGTGCGGGCGGTGAACCGGCTCATAGCGGAAGGGAAGACCTCTGTCACCGAGGACGATATCTCTGCCAATCTCTACACCGCCGGACGCCCGGAGCCGGATCTCATCGTCCGGACGGGAGCGGAAACGCGGATCTCCAATTTTCTGCTGTGGCAGGCGGCCTACGCGGAGTTCATTTTCTCCGACGTTCTCTGGCCCGACTATTCCACCTCGGACGTGGACGCGGCGGTGCGGGAGTTCGCGTCAAGGTCGCGGCGGTTCGGCGGGCTGGACAAGGCCGATCTGACGCAGGACGGAGCGGGAGGAAAATAAAATGCTGAAGCGGACTATAACGGCCGTCGTCGCCATTGCGATCTTCATTCCGGTCTGCGTCTTCTCGAAATATCTTATCGTATGGCAGCTCGCCATGACGGTGCTGTCGGTGCTGTCCGCCTACGAGATGACGAAGTGCGTCGGCGCGTCGAAGCATCTCTCCCTGCTGATCCCGGCCTACGCGGTGTCCGTCCTTGCGCCCATGGCGGTCGTTCATGTGCCGGATCTCTATTTCTGGGTTTTCGCCCTGTATGTGGGGTATATGATCTGGACCTTTGCCGCCGACGTGTTTTCCCGGGGGAAGATCGATTTCGAGGTCTCCGCGGCGTCCTTCACGGGCGTGTTCTATACCTCCGCTTCCTTCATGTGCCTGACCCTCCTCAGGGGCTTCGGATCCTACCGTTACCTCCTGGTGTTCATCGGTCCCTGGGTGTCGGACACCTTCGCGTATCTCGTCGGGCGGGCCATCGGAAAGCACAAGCTCATCCCCGAGGTCTCCCCGAAGAAGACCGTGGAGGGAGCGGTGGGCGGCGTGGTGTTCGCTGCTCTGGCCTTTATGCTGTACGGCTGGATCGTGAAGCGGTTCTTCGCGCCGTCGCTGTCCGTGAATGTCCTGATGATGGCTCTCTCCGGCGTCGTCGTGGCGGTGATTTCCCAGATCGGGGACCTGGCCATGTCCGTCATCAAGCGGCGGTACGGCGTGAAGGACTACGGCTTTATCTTCCCGGGCCACGGCGGGGTGCTGGACCGCTTCGACAGCGTGCTCCTGACCGCGCCCGTGCTCGTGATGCTCTCCCAGATCCCGGCGGTGTCCGCTTATCTTGTATGACAGGACGAACGATATGGTAAACTTACAACCGAATCCCCGGTTCCGGGCGGACGCGGCCTGCGTACTGGGCTCCACCGGCTCCGTGGGAACCCAGACCCTGGACGTGCTCCGGGAGATGAACGTCCCCGTGGTCATGATGACGGCTGGGGAGAATACCGCCCTGTTCGCGGAGCAGATCCGGGAATTCTCTCCCCGCATCGCCGCTGTGCTGACGGAGGAGGCCGCCCGGGAACTGACCGGCATTCTCACGGAGCGTGGGATCCCCCTGCCCGAGATCCTTTGGCACGGCGGGGAGATTCTGGACGCGGTACGGCAGACGGAGGCGGACATTATCTTCCACTCCATCTCCGGGCTGGCGGGTCTTCCCTCCGCGCTGGCCGCCGCCAACTCCGGCAAGCGGGTCGCCATGGCCAACAAGGAGGCCATCATCGCCTGCGGGGAGCTGATTTTCCAGAGGCTGGCGGCGTCCGGCGGGGAACTGATCCCCGTGGACAGCGAGCATTCCGCCATCTACCGCTGCATGGAGGGCCACGACATCCGGGACGTGAACCGGCTTCTGCTGACCGCGTCGGGCGGGCCTTTTTACGGGAAGACCGTCGAGGAGCTCTCGTCCGTCACCGCTGCGGAGGCTCTCGCGCATCCCACCTGGAAAATGGGAAAGAAAATCACCGTGGATTCCGCCACCCTCATGAACAAGGGCTTTGAGATCATCGAGGCCGTGCGGCTCTTCGGCATCCCCGAGGACAGGGTGAAGGTGCTGATTCACCGGCAGAGCATCGTGCATTCCATGGTGGAGTGGGCGGACCGGACGGTTTACGCCGAGATGGGACGGCCGGACATGCGGGACTGCATCCGCTACGCCGCCTCAGCGCCCCGGATCGCCCCCGCCGACATCCCCCCGCTGGACTTCGCGGCCATGGGTTCCCTGACCTTCGCGGAGCCGGACACGGAGACCTTCCCCCTGCTGGACGCCGCCCGGGCAGCCATCCGCACCGGGGGCACCGCGCCTGCCGGACTTATCGCGGCGGACGAGGAGGCGGTGGAGGCCTTCCTCCGGGGCGAGATCGGATTCACAGAAGTTTCATCCTTTGTGGTTGAAACCCTGGGGAAAATCGGGATATACTGGGATATAAACGGAGAAAACGCGGCATATACTGCCTCCGAAGCCAGACGGGTCTGCCGCGGCCTGATCGATCGAACCAAAAGGATGTGATCCTATCAATATTCTGACCATTCTGCTGGCCCTTCTGATTTTCGGATTTCTGATCTTCATTCACGAGCTGGGCCATTATCTGGCGGCACGGCTCTTCCGTGTGAAGATCCTGGAGTTTTCCATCGGCATGGGGCCGAAGCTGCTGTCGAAAACCTCGGGGAAAACCGGCATCGCCTATTCCCTCCGGGCCTTTCCCATCGGGGGCTTTGTCTCCATGGAGGGGGAGGACGAGGAATCGCCGGACGAGAACTCCTTCCGCTCCAAGCCCGTGTGGCAGCGCATCGTCATCACGGCGGCGGGGGCCCTGACCAACCTCTTCATCGGCGTGCTGGTCATGGGGATCCTCATGGCGGCCGAGCCGGTGCTGCCCTCCACCACCATCGGGGCCTTCTCCTACAACGAGGACGGCGTCTGCTACGCGGAATCCTCCGGCCTCATGCTGGGCGACCGGATCGTGGCCGTGGGCGGGACCCGCACCCACATCGCCAACGAGGTGGTCTACGAGATCATGCGCAAGGGCGTGGAGCCCCTCGACATCACGGTGATCCGGAACGGGGAGCGGGTGACGGTGGAGGACGTGGTATTCCCCACCTTCCGGGAGATGGGCACTCTCTTCGGCATGGTGGACTTCAAGGTGATGCCCGCCGAGAAAAACGCGGGGACGGTGCTCCGGGAGGCATTCTTCCGGTCCGTCAACACCGTGAAGATGATCTGGGAATCCCTCTTCGACCTGATCACCGGGCGGTACGGCATGGAGGCCGTTTCCGGTCCCGTGGGCGTCACCAAGGCCCTGGGCGAGGCGGCGGAGCAGGGAACCGCGGATCTTGTCTATCTGGCGGTGGTGATCTCCATGAACCTGGGGGTCATGAACCTTCTGCCCCTGCCCGCGCTGGACGGCGGACGGCTGGTGTTCCAGTTCATCGAGCTGATCTTCAGAAAACCCGTCCGCGCCGAGATCGAGGGCTACGTCCATTTCGCGGGACTGATCGCCCTGATGATCCTCATGGTGATCGTGGCGGTGAAGGATGTTATAGGGCTGTTCTGAGAGCGGACATCATAATTGTGCAGAGGAAACGCATTCATGACGAATGATATGAGAAAACCGACCCGGGCTGTCCGGGTGGGGGAACTGACGATCGGCGGGGGGGCTCCCCTCACCGTGCAGTCCATGACCAATGTCCCGGCGGAGGACTTCCGGGGGACGGCGGAGCAGATTCGGCGGCTGGAAAAATCCGGCTGCGACATTGTACGGCTGGCGGTTCCGACGGTCGAATGCGCGCCCGTGTTCCGGTATGTCCGGGAGGCGGGCGTGAAGTGTCCCCTGGTGGCGGACGTGCATTTCGACTACCGCATCGCCCTGGCGGCGGCGGAGGCGGGGGCGGACAAGATCCGGGTCAATCCCGGCAACCTGGGCGACAAATGGAAGGTCCGGGAGGTGGCGGAATGCCTCAAGTCCCACGGCCTGCCCGTCCGCATCGGCGTCAATGGCGGATCCCTGGACAAGAGGCTCCTTGAAAAATACGGCGCTCCCACGGCCGAGGCGCTGGCGGAATCCGCGATGGAGGAGGCCGGAGCCTTTGAAGACTGCGGGTTTTCCGATATCGTGATTTCCATCAAATCCTCGAACGTAGGGGAGATGCTCCGGGCCAACCGGCTGGTGCGGTCCTTGTGCGATTATCCCCTCCACATCGGGCTGACCGAGGCGGGGGACGACTATTCCGGCCTTATCAAGAACGCCGTGGGCATCGGGGCGCTTCTGACCGAGGGGATCGGCGACACGCTGCGGGTCTCCCTGACGGCGGATCCTCTGGACGAGGTGAAGGCCGGGCGGGAGATCCTCCGGGCCGTGGGCATGGATCCCCGGGGCTCCATCGAGGTGATTTCCTGCCCCACCTGCGGCCGGACAAAGATCGACCTCATCGGCATGGAAAAGAAGTACAAGGAAGCTATCTCAAACATCGACACCCATGGAAAGCGGCTGAAGGTGGCCGTCATGGGCTGCGTGGTCAACGGTCCCGGCGAAGCGCGGGAGGCGGATTTCGGCATGGCCGGCGGCGTCGGAAAGTGCGTCTTCTTCCGGGGCGGCGAGCGGATCGCGACCGTTCCCGAGGAGGAGGCCGTGGACTATCTGGTGCGGGCCACGCTGGACGCGCTGGGAGAATGATTCCCGGAGAGCGGGGATAACCAATCAGGCAGAGGTGATACTATGGCAAAAAGCAGCCGCACACTTCCCGAAATCTTCTCCCGCGTGGCGGACGGGCTGACGGGGAAGAGCCGGGATATCTTTTCCGAGGCGACGGAAATTCAGCTGCGGGTGGACCGGGAGGCGCGGATGGCGGAGATTCGCTGCTCGCTGCCCCGGATCTACCGGAAGCGGGATCTCTACGCGCTGGAGAACGTGATCCGGGAGGGCTACGAGCTGACCCAGGTGCGCATCCTGCCCCGGTACGACGCGAATCTGTTCTCCATGGAGTATATGAGCGAGGTGCTGGAGGAAGCCGGACGGATCGGCGTTGTCTGTCACGGCTTTTTCGACCGTTACGAGCTGACGGGGGACGGGGACGGGATCAAGATTTCCATTCCCTTCTCCAAGGGCGGGCTGACCCTTCTGAGTCTGGCGGAGACAGCCCGGGTCATCGAGGGCATCGTCCAGAGCGAGTTCGGACGGCAGATCCATGTGGAGCTCTGCCAGTCCGGGGACGCCGAGGAGGCCTACGCGGAATATATGTCCCGCCAGCTGGAGAAGCTCAACGCATCCTCCGCCGCCATCCTGGAGGAGCACGACCGTCTGGAGGCCATGGCCCAGTCCGCCGCCTCCGCCGCAGCGCCCGCCGTGGAGGAGAAGCCCGTTCTGCCCCGGGCGGAGTCCCTTCTGGAGGGGGATCCCGAGGCGGAGGAGGTGGGGGAGAACAAGATCCGCTGCGGCCGCATCACCTTTGACTGCACGGAGCCGAAGCTCGTTTTCGGGGAGGAATTCCCCATCCGGGGCGTGAAGCCGCTGCGCTCCATCCGCTCGTCCGCAAGAGGCGCCGTGATCCTCTGCGAGATCTTCGCGGTGGAGCAGAAGGAGACGCGGCGGGGGGACAAGGTCATGTTCACCTTCGCCGGGACGGACCGGGAGGCCTCCATCTACATCAAGACCACCGTGGACGCGTCCGCCGCTGCGGAAACGGAGGCGCTGTTCTCCAAGGGGAAGCAGTACGCCGTCCGGGGCTCCATCAAGTCGGACAAGTTCGACAACGACCTCTACATGCAGTTCACCGACATCATGCAGGTGAAGGAGGACGGACGGCGGGACAGAGCGGAGGAGAAGCGGGTGGAGCTCCACCTGCACACCAACATGTCCACCATGGACGCCCTCATCAAGGCCGACGACATCGTGAACACCGCCGCCAAATGGGGACATAAGGCCATCGCCATCACGGACCACGGCAACCTCCAGAGCTTTCCCATCGCCATGCTGGCCAACGAGAAGCTGGAGAACCCCATCAA
>CACWLT010000183.1 GCA_902761695.1 uncultured Ruminococcus sp. | reverse complement strand
GGCGGGCTTTGCGGGCAGGGAAAACAGCCGGGCGTCCCCGTCGGGATAGCGCTCCTCGCAGGCCTTCAGTCTGGCGCGGCAGCAGGGGCAGCGGTAAACCGTCCGCTTCCGGAAGAGCTCCGAGAGTCCCTTCTTTTCCTTGGGGAAACGGAGTACGGGCGGCTTTTTGACGGTGATGAACTGCCAGGCGGGGTCCCTGGTGAGATCCAGGATCAGCCGCCAGTCGTATTCCTCGTTGAGGCCGATCACATGCTGGTACCGGACGCCGTCCCGATAGACGGACTCCTTGAAATAGTGCGTAGAAGGTTTCATACTGTCCTCACAAGTTATTGCTCTGCCGACAAACAGACGGTTGTCTGAATTGGTATGCCTTCTCAAAAGCATAACGCTAAGCTTGCTGTCGCAGTAAAAATGGCCGGGGGCGGGATTGCGTACGGATGTTCGCGGAGACTTTATCTCACGCCCTTGATGATCTTCACGGCGACGCCCTGGATGCGGAACCGCTCCGCTTCCTCCCCGGAGAGCACGATGTCCGGGTACGCGGCGTTCTCGGGTTTCAGGACGATGCGGTCCGCCTCGGGGAAGTAGCGCTTCAGGGTGGCCTCGTCGCCGCAGAGGGCCGCCACCACCTGGCCGGGATTCGCCGTGTCCTGCTTCCGGATCACCACCAGATCCCCGCTGTCGATGCCGATGTCCTTCATGGAATCGCCGTCCGCCTCCAGAATGTAGAAGTCGCCGTCCCCCACCCAGGAGCGGGGAAGACGCACGGTCTCGGTGATGTCCACGAAGGGGTCGTTCGGCAGGCCGCATTTGATGGTGCCGTAGCAGGGGACCATGATGTGCTCGCCGATGGTCCGGGAGAAGGCGTTCCGGGTGCCGCGCCGCTCGCCGTATTCGATCTCCCCGTTCTCCTTCATGGTCTGGAGATACCGCTGAACGGTGATCCGCTGTATGCCGGTGCCCGCCTCGATGTCCCGGGTGGAGGGGCCGCGGCCGTTCTCCAGATAATAGCTGTTGATGAACTCGCGGATGGCGGTGAAAATCTCTTCGTTCTTGCGCCTCATAGCGTCCTCTTTCCGCCCGGGATCCGCCTCTCTGCCGATCCTTCGGACGTTTTCTGTTCCTTTGCGGTACAGTTTCATTATAGCAAAAAACGGATCCCCTGTCAAGAGGATCCGTCAAGTGTTAATAAAAACTTTATTTTTTGTTCCGGCGCGGTACAGATTGACCGGTGCGGGAATCTGAACGGGTCATACTTTTCTCAGCCTAATAAGGCAATCATATTAAGGCTGTAGAACAAGCAGAATCTGGAAAAGAATCGCTGTACGTTACCCCGTGCTGCACAATGGAAAGAAAGCTGCACCAGTGTATGTATAAAGTTCTTGCCGAGCAGCTTGCTGCTCTGGGTTTCTTTCAAGAAGCCGCGTTTTCCCCTTTAGCTTGAGATTAGTATCAGCCGCCGAACGCCTCGTAGAGCTTGTCCAGCTTCTTGGACCAGACCTTTTCCTGGCTCTTGTACTGGCTCATGTAGGTTCCGGCCGTGCCGCCCATGACGTAGGAGGCGAAGAAGTCGCTCCAGCCCAGATCGGCGTAATACATGTCCACAAATTCCAGATACAGGGAATCCTTCACCAGATCCAGCACCTGCGTGGAGCTCTCGTCCCGGACGTACTTGCCCTTCAGCGCGATCTCGTAGTATTTCGGGATGATGGTGCGGCTGCCCTCGGAGGACAGGGCCTCGAGGATCAGGGCGGATTCGTCGGCGCTCGTCACCGTAACGGGAACCGCGGAGACGGTGTAGCGGCGGAGGATGGTGGTGTAATAGCGGCTCTGGCCCTCGTCATACTTGGGGTATGGCAGGATGCCGAAGTCCACCTCCATGTCACGGAGCGCTTCGATCCCCTCCAGCACCAGACCCATGAAGAGGTATTTCCCCTCCTTGAAGTGCTCGTGCATGGCGGGCTCCGTGTTGACGCCGGTGGCCTGATACGTGGCGTTTGAATCGAGGAAGCTGTCGGTGTGGCAGAAGAGGTTCAGCCGGTCGGCGGTGTCGATCAGGCGTTCGGAGGGGGAAAGCAGGGTCCGCCGCCCGTCCGCGTCCGTCTCCGTGTATTCGTTCTCACAGGCGGAGAAGAAGGGCTGGATGGAGTTGTTGTAGGCGCAGAAGCCGTGGAGGTCGTCGGGGGTGATTTTCCCGTCGCCGTCCAGATCCTCGGTGGCGGATTCGGCCATGGAGAGCATCTTGTCCAGGGTCCAGGTCCCCTCCAGCGCGTCCTCGTAGGGATAGGCGATGGAGCGCTCGTCCATGAGGGCCTTGTTGAAGAAGATGACGTTGGCGTTGGAGAAGGAGGAGAGGGCGCAGTCGCCGCAGACCGTCATGACCGAGCCGTTCAGATTGACGCCCTCCGTGTAGGCCGCCACCCACCAGGGCCTTGAGAGATCGATGTACTGCGCGTCCAGAAGGTTTGCGAACATGCCCTCCGCGTTCAGGGGCTGGACGATGTTGCTCTGTCCGGTGACGATGTCGTAGGTGGAATCCCCGCCCAGTACCGTGCCCCGGATGATGTTCTGGTAGCCGTCCTTGAAGCCCCAGCTGCCGGGCTCGATCGTGAAGGTCATGGCGCAGTTGAAGCGTTCCTCCACGGCGCGGTTCCGGGCGTAGACCTCGTCGTCCACCACGTCCCCGTCCAGCTCGGCGTCGAATTCCCGCTTCTGCTCCTCCCGGACGAGCATGTTGATCGTCCGGCCGCCGAGGGAGACCGCCGGCAGGGTGGAGAAGGGGACCTCTTCCGTCTCGGCGGGAGCATCGGCGGGATCGGCGGACGAGGTTCCGGCAGGCGTTCCGGCTTCGGGGGCTGAGGGCTCACCGTTTCCTTTATCCGCGCATCCGGAGAATACGGGGAGCATCAGAGTCAAAAGAAGAAGGAGGGAGACTGCTTTTTTCATGGTCGGGTCCTCGCTTTCCGCTTTGATTTAGTAAAGGATTGCCTTCTTTGATTATAAATCAACCGGCCCGATTTGTCAAGTGCGGACGATACAATAAAGAAGGGACCCGGAATGACCCGGACCCCTTCATGGTTGGATTCAGCTTACACTCTGCCGTGTTCCGCCGCGTGAGCGCAGTGGGCGCAGTCGCCGGAGCAGCCGCCGCAGGACAGCTTTCCCGCCTTGCGGTCCTTGCGCATGCCCCGGACGATGCCGAAGACGATCAGGCCCAGCACACAGAGAACGACGATTGTCAGCCAGTTGGCGGCAAACCATGCGATCATGGAAAACTCCTTTCACAGCTTTTCACAGCCTTGTCAGCGGAACGACTGCGCGCGGTCAGGAAACCTTGACTTCCTTCTCGAGCTTGGTGGCTTCCTTGTAGGGACGGAAGAGGGCCCAGCCGCAGAGGGCGATGAGGGCGACCGCCACGATGAGGAAGATCACGTCCACGGCCATGGGAGCATTCTGACCCATGGAGCCGGTGAAGAGGTTGCCCAGCTGGTTGACCACCAGAGCCACGGCGTAGGCAAAGCCGCACTCGTAGCCGATGGCGAACCAGGTCCACTTCGCGTTGTTCATCTCGCGCTTGATGGCGCCGATGGCCGCGAAGCAGGGCGCGCAGAGCAGGTTGAAGATCAGGAAGGACAGGCCGGAGACCTTGGTGAAGGCCTGGGCCAGCGCCTGCCAGGTGGTCAGCTCGCCGCCGCCGTACAGGATGCCCATGGTGCCGACGATGTTTTCCTTGGCCACAAGTCCGGTGAAGGACGCCACGGCCGCCTGCCAGTTGCCCCAGCCCAGAGGCGTGAAGATCCAGGCGATGGCGTTGCCGATGGCCGCCAGGATGGAGTGGTCGATCTCGTCTTCCTCCAGCATCCGGAACGCGCCGTCCACGGAGCCGAAGAAGGAGAGGAACCAGACCACGATGGTGGAGAGCAGGATGATGGTGCCCGCCTTCTTGATGAAGGACCAGCCGCGCTCCCACATGGACCGGAGCAGGTTGGAGAGGGTCGGCCAGTGGTAGGCGGGAAGCTCCATGACGAAGGGAGCGGGGTCGCCGGCGAACATCTTCGTCTTCTTCAGGATAATGCCGGAGATAATGATGGCCGCCATGCCGATGAAGTACGCGCCGGTGGAGATCACGGCGGAGCCGCCGAAGATGGCGCCCGCGATCATGGCGATGAAGGGAACCTTGGCGCCGCAGGGGATGAAGGTGGTGGTCATGATGGTCATGCGGCGGTCGCGCTCGTTCTCGATGGTTCTCGAGGCCATGATGCCGGGGATGCCGCAGCCCGTGCCGATGAGGATCGGAATGAAGGACTTGCCGGAGAGGCCGAAGCGGCGGAAGATGCGGTCCAGCACGAAGGCGACGCGGGCCATGTAGCCGCAGGCCTCAACGAAGGCCAGCAGGAAGAACAGCACCAGCATCTGGGGAACGAAGCCCAGCACCGCGCCGACGCCGGCCACGATGCCGTCCTGAATCAGACCGTAGAGCCAGTCGGGGATCCGGGGCTCGCCCTCGGAGTCGCAGAGCAGCTTGTCGACGAGGGCCGGAACGCCGGGCACCCATACGCCGTAGTCAGCGGGATCGGGCTCCTCGCCTTCGTACTTAGCGAAGGTTTCCACGGCCTCGGTCAGATCGGCGTAGGTGTAGGTCACATCCTCGGTCTCGAGGGTTTCCTCGTCCTCGAGGGTGTAGTCGGCGGTGGCGGAGGGATCGATGGCAGCGAGTGCCGCGCGGACGTCGTCCACGGAGAAGTCCTCGCCCAGCTCTTCGCCAAGGAAGGCGTCGATCACATTGGCCGCGTCGCCGAATTCCTCACCGGCTTCCTCCGCGGCGGAGGATCCGATGCCGAAGAGATGCCAGCCGTCGCCGAAGAGGCCGTCGTTGGCCCAGTCGGTGGCGGACGCGCCCACGGTGACCATGGAGATGTAGTAGATCAGGAACATCACCACGGCGAATATGGGCAGGCCAAGCCAGCGGTTGGTGACGACCTGGTCGATGCGGTCGGAGACGGTGAGGCCGCCGGCGTTCTTCTTTTTGTAGCAGGACTTGATGATGTCGGCGATGGCCAGATAGCGCTCGTTGGTGATGATGGCCTCGGCGTCGTCATCCATCTCCTTCTCCACGGCGGCGATATCGCTTTCGATGTGCGCCAGGGTGGATTCGGAGAGCTTCAGCTGCTCGATGGCCTTGGAGTCGCGCTCGAAGAGCTTGATGGCGTACCATCTCTGCTGTTCCTCGGGCATGCCGTGGACGGCGGCTTCCTCGATGTGGGCGATGGCGTGCTCCACGGGGCCGGAGAACTTGTGCATGGGAACGGTCTTCGTGCCCTTGGCCGCCTTAATGGCCGCCTCAGCCGCTTCGGTAATGCCGGTGCCCTTCAGCGCGGAGATCGGAACCACGGCGCAGCCCAGCTGGCGGCTCAGCTCCTCCACGTTGATCTTGTCGCCGTTCTTGGTGACCACGTCCATCATGTTGATGGCGCAGACCACGGGGATCCCCAGTTCGGTGAGCTGGGTGGTGAGGTAGAGGTTTCTCTCCAGGTTGGAGCCGTCGATGATGTTCAGAATGGCGTCCGGACGCTCGCCGATCAGGTAGTTCCGGGCCACAACCTCCTCGAGGGTGTAGGGGGAGAGGGAGTAGATGCCGGGCAGGTCGGTGATGATGACGTCGTCGTGCTTCTTCAGACGGCCTTCCTTCTTCTCCACCGTGACGCCGGGCCAGTTGCCGACGAACTGGTTGGATCCGGTCAGCGCGTTGAACAGGGTCGTTTTGCCGCTGTTCGGGTTGCCCGCCAGGGCGATTCGAATATCCATGATCCGATTTTCCTTTCTCAAGCATTCAATATGAGGTTAGAGATGACTAAAAACAATTAGAATACACTAACCATAAGGCCGGAACAATGGCGGAAACGCGTCCCGCCCGGTTCCTTATTTCTTTTTGCCTTCCGGTTCGACCTCGATCATGTCCGCGTCGGCCTTCCGGATGGAAAGCTCGTATCCGCGCACCGTGACCTCCACGGGATCTCCCAGGGGCGCTACCTTGCGGACGTAAACGG
>CACWLT010000182.1 GCA_902761695.1 uncultured Ruminococcus sp. | reverse complement strand
CCAGCAGGTTCTTGGCGGCCTGGGGCGTGGAATAGGAGGCCTCCGTGAACGCCCCAAACGCCGCCACGTACATGTAAGGCCGCCCGCAGAACACGCTCACGTCCGTGGGGACCGCCTCCCCCTCCGCGATCCGACGGGCCGCCTCGATAGGCTTGCGGGGGATCCCCCAGCTGACGGCGAAATCGTTGGTGGTGCCCGTGGGCAGGTACCCTACCTTCGGCTTCTTTTCCAGAGATATCGCGGCGGAAACCGTCTCGTTGAGGGTCCCGTCCCCGCCGGCGCAGACAACGGTATCGTAATCCCCGCCGACCCGCTTCACCGTGTCAAAGGTGTCGTTCTTGTACTGGGTCACGTGCACGCTCACCCGGTATCCCGCCTTCTCAAAGCAGTCGATCACGTCAATGAGCGCGGGGGTCACGGCGGCCCGTGCGGTCACCGGGTTGATGATGAGCAGGAGCTTTTTGAAATCCTGACTGCCGTTCAATTTGCTTGTCATATCCGTCCTTTTTCGTACTGCGCCAGAGCGAATCCGGCCCGATTGCCGATCTCGGTCATGGCGCGGTTGTTGTAGTGTCCGGCGGCATAGGGATTGAGCCACGCGGGATCGAGGGACATCTCCGCCGTGATGCGGGTCAGCATGATGAAATCCGCGTCACACCCGCAGGCGGTCTCCTGCGCCGTCATAATGGCCTCGTCAAAGGCATGCTCCGCCGTGAAATAACCCACCCGGATGATGCCGAACGCGTCGATCCCCGCGTCCTTCTTCAGGGCGTCCTTGTAAAGGATCAGCCGCTCCAGATAGACCTCCCCGGGAACCTTCGCGATGGCGTCCGATTCCCCCTGGAGCCAGACGTAGTAGACATGACCGAGATCATCACCCGCTGCCTTCTTCGCCGCCAGGATCTTTTTCAGCGCCACTTGATACCGCTCGGTCTCCGGCAGCCATTCGTCGATCCGGGTCGCCCCCTGGGCCGCGTGAACCGCCAGCACCTCATGGCCGGTTTCCGTCCGGTAGGTCTTGCAGAAATCCGGCAGCAGGGACCCGAAGCCTTCGTTGGCCCCCTCGATGGCGGGATTCATGTCCTCCCCCACCGGATGGACCAGCGGAATGACGCTGTCCGTCAGGAACCGGTACTCCATCACCCCGTCCATAGGCTCGTTGGAGGACGGAAATCCCTCCGTCTGCCCCTCCATGTTGGACTGCCCGCCGAAAACGATCACATCCATATCGACACCTCTGAAAAAGTCTTCAAAATCCGCTCAAAAGCCCCTCCCCTGTCGGAAAGGCGCGTGACCGGAAAATCCGTGCAAAAATCAAAGCGGACCGCCCCGGGACGGAAGAATCACCCTCCGCCGGAACGCCTCCGCTTTGATTATAGCAACCCTGCCCTCCCGTGTCAAGCGGGCACTTGTGAACATTCAGACGGTCCCGCGGATACGGACTTTATTTCACCTTCTCGTACTCCGCCCGGTCCTGTGTGCCGAAGGCGGCCTTGTAGATCGTAAGTCCCTGCTCGTCTTCGAGATAGGTGTACTCCACGGAGCCGTGATAGCCGTTTTCAAGATTCTGCGCCTCGTATCTGCGGAAAAAACCGTCTTCAGCCGGGAAGAAGCCCTCGCCCGTGCCGGTCATGTCCGTCAGGAGCCAGACCGCGTTCCTCCACGGCTCGCCGCATTCCGTGACGGTGCGCAGGAATTTGACAAGGCCCACGCCCTCCGCGTACCAGAATTCGGTGTGACCGGACCAGTAGCCGAGCCCTCCCTGCATATCCGCGGCGAGGTGGCGGCAGTTCTCAAACGTGCCGACGGGCGTTTTGACGGCTTCGTCCTCCAGAACCTTGATCCTGCCCGAGACGTCCATTTTGTACTGCTTGAACGTCCGTTCCTCCTCGTAACCGGGGACCCACTTGTCCGACCACAGCGCGCCGAGGGCGAAGTTCACGATGTCATAGAGGAAATTGCACCCCACGGCGTACTGGTCGAAGCAGCTCTTTCCGTCCTTCCAGAACCAGTCCTTGAGCTCGAAGAAATACGTTCTGTCGCTTTCTCCCAGATAAAGCGAATCCCCCTTTCTCCACGGGGCATAGAGCTCAAAGAACGTCCAGCGGAGCTTTTCGGTATAGTCCGGATTGAAGACATCGACCGTCGAAAAGATATTCCGCATGACCTTGTTGGCGACTGCGGTGTGAACCTTTTCGCGGCGGGTTTTCGCGGTCCGTTCCGATCCGGCGAGGTATTTTTCCACATCGACGAGAAGTACGCTGTCGGGATTGTCCGGGTCTTGTTTCCAGTACCCGTTTCTCGCCGCAAGCGTGCAGCCGAGCCACGAGTTTTCATCGTACCGAAGACGGGCAAACATGCCGACGGACATGGCGGCGACGGTGTCCGAAACGCCCGTGACCTCCATGTACTGCTCGTCCTCGATCAGGTGCCCCTCTTTCTCGATGTGATATTCCCAGCGGTTTCCGACGGCAAAGGGGATGCGCCCGTCTCCGCCGCTGACGCGGTAGTTTTTCAGCACGATCTTCCACCTCCGAAAGTGGTTGATCTGCTCCACGATCCCGATCCCCGGGGCGATGACCGTTGTGGTGTCGGCATCCGGCCAATTATTATCCGTGGTACGGAAAACCAGACAGTTATCAAAAACTCCTGCGGGCGTCACAACGTTTTTTTCAGCGCGCGAACAGGTCAGTATCACAGTCCCGTCCGAGGAGGTGCGCGTAATCCCCGGCTTCATGTCCGGATCGTCGATCAGCTCGTCGCAGCGGGAGAGCCAAAAGAACGGCGCGATCTGTATAGCATGGATGTTTTTCCCGCGCCAGTAGCCCGGCTCCTGCCAGAAATACCACTTCCCGCCGATCTTCTGATAGGTCTCCCCCATGTTCGCCATGCCCGCGTCCTCGTCCCCCGCGGCTTCGGCTTCCGTGAGCTTCTTCTCCGTCCAGATGGCGGAGAGCGCGTTGGCGTAATAGACGTTCGTCGGCTCGAGGACGGAGATCGTTTTCTCAAACGCCTCGTATGCCTCCTCCATCCGCCCGAGGTCCCGCAGCTCTTCGCCGCACCAGAAGGACACCATACCGACGGCCTTTGAGAATCCTCCCGCTTCCAGCTCCGGGATCTGCGTCTCCCGCATGAAGGTCACGCGTTCCTCACCCTTCGGGATCTTGTTGTATTCCCGCGCCGCGACGTACTGCATCACGTCCTCGTTGTGCCCGGCGAGCGCGGCTTTTTTGATTTCCTCAAACAGTTCATCGTTCGCCTTTCCGGGGATCCACCACGCGGCGCGGAGCCAGACGTCCGCCAGCATGTGCTGTTTTTCCTTCGATTCCTCAAGCTCTTCCACCGCCGCGAGGACGTTTTTGTAGTCTTCCTCAAAGCCCGTCTTGTCCCTTTTGAACTGCCAGAGCTTCAGCTCCTCCACCTGCCGCATCACGCGGGAGACGAGGGTCTCGTTTTCGTTGTATTCCTTTTCCACGATTCCGTATCCTTTCCGCAATTGTTTTCGCCCCTCCGCGAGCCGCCATTTCACCGTTCCCACCGGTACGGAAAGCAAATCGGCGATCTCCGCGACGGAATACCCTTCGAAATAATGGAGCCGGATCGTCTCGCGGAGCTTTTCGCCCAGCGCGTCCACCAGAGCGTGAAGCTCCTCGTCGTTTTCCGATGAGATCAGCGCGGACAGCTCCGGATCGGGATTGTCCGACAGCTCTTCGTTTTCGACGAGGTGAAGCGAGATATCCGGAACGACGCTGCGGTACCGGGTGACCAGCGCCATGGCGCAGTTTCTCGCGATAGCGCAGACCCAGGGCCTGAACTTCGATCGGTCGCGCAGGGAATCGAGGCGCATCCAGGCCGAGACAAAGGCGTCCTGCGAGGCGTCCTCGGCGGTGAAGCGGCTGCCCGTGATGCGCTTCGCCGTGCTCATCACCGCGTTTTCGTGGCGCATCACCAGCTCTTCAAACGCGCCGCTCTCGCCGAGCAGGCAGATTTCGACCAGCGTTTCGTCGTTCATGACCGCGTATTTCGTCATGTCGGTCTCCTTTTCGGGGGTATTTTTCGGGGCTCATAGAATAAGATGCGAAAATCAGCGAAAAGGTTGGGTGCTCATGAAAAAAAGCGAAAAAAAGCAGGGCGGATGTCTTTCGACAGGCATGTCCCCCTGCTATTTTAGGCGGCATCACACCGTCAGTTATTCCCCGACGATATCGATCTGACAGCTCTTCATGGTCATGAGCGCGGCCCGGTGCAGCTCCGGGGTGACGCCCGCCGAGCAGGACGCGTCCGCCGTGAGCGGGACCTCCGGAAACGTCGCCTTCAACAAAAGGGCGTTTGACACCACGCAGATATCCGTGCAGAGCCCGAAGATCACCATGTCGAAATCCTCCCCGCCGGCCGCCTCCCGGATCAGCTCCGGCAGACGGGTCGACCCGAAGGTGTTCTTCTCCACGTATACCGCCTCCCTGCCCTCCAGCGCCGCCGCGATTCTTTTGTCCAGGGTCCATCCCTCCGTGCCGCGGATGCAGTGGGGCACCGGCAGCTTCCGCCCCTCCGCTGTGGAAAGGTAGTCCTCCCCGTGAGTGTCCAGGGTCACGAAAATCTCCCCGTCAAAGGCCGCGATCTTCTCCGCTGCCCGGGGGATCATCTCCATGACCTCCGCCGTTCCCAGCGCTCCGTCCACAAAATCCTTCTGCAGATCCACCGCGATGAGAAAATGCTTCATGCAAAACGCTCCTTTTCCTCTCATATAGGCCGTCCTGTAAAAAACGGGGAGAAGCCGCTTTCTGACTCCTCCCCGCCGGATTGTCCGGTTGGCTGTCTGTGCTCAGTTGAAGAAAATGGTTCTGCCAGTCTCGATGGATTCGTTGCAGGCCAGGGTCAGTCTGAGGGACTTCACCGCCTCGCTGTAGTCCGCCAGGATCTGGGAACGGTCGCCGGTGCGGACGGCATGGATGAAGGCCTCGTCCTGAATGCCGGTCTGCTCCTTGCCGCGGGTCCACTCGTGAACACCCTCGGCGTCGGTGATCTTCAGGCTGGAACGGAGGTGATATTCAAGCACCGCGTCCTTGCAGTAGATGTTCATGCCGCTCTGCATGCCCGCCGGACCTCTCTGGTAGCAGGCCGTGAAGATGGTGGCCACCACGCCGGACTTGAACTTGATCACAGCGGAGGAATAGTCGTGGACATTGTAGCCGGGAACGCCGTATTCCTCGGGATCCACGATGCCTCTCGCACCCGCGCAGTTCACGTACAGAGGCTCGCCGAAGAGATACCTTGCCTGGTCGAAGATGTGGATGTTCTGCTCCACCACCTGACCGCCGGAGGTCTCCATCTGTCTCCACCACCAAACCCCGGGAATGCCGCCGTACCACGCGCCGGTCACAAGGCCTACCTTCTTGTCCTTGATGTAGTCCTTCATGATCTGGGTCAGGTTCTGGTAGCGGTCCTGGAAGCCCGCCGCGGTGATGAGATCCTTTTCCTTGATGAGCTTCTCGATCTTCTCCGCCGTCGCCATGTCCAGAGCAACCGGCTTCTCGATCAGGAACGGAATGCCCTTGTCAATGATGGCGGGCTCGATCTCGCCGTGGCAGTGCGGGGGAACCGCCATGAAAATCGCGTCCGGCTTCGTCTTTTCCAGCATTTCGCGGTAGTCCCGGAAGATCTTTCCCTCGGGATCGGTCTTGGTTCTGTCCGCGTATCCGTAAGCCCGGGACTCGTCGATGTCGCAGAATCCGACGTATTCGATGTTGTCCAGATTCTCCATGCACTTCTGCACGTGAGCGCCGTTCCGTCCGCCGCAGCCGATGAAGGCAACCTTTGTCGTAGCCATAATCAATCTCCGTTTCTGTGTCGGTGTGATGATTGCTTCCCGGAGCAGCCCTCCGGAAAACCCGCGGATCCCCGTCTGCGGGAACCCGTCCGTCGGATTCATTATAGCAATCTGAACACACAAAGTCAAGAATCGGCGGGATTTTTTAGAAAATTTTCTTGTGTATGCCCCCAGAAAAGAAAGAGAACCGAATCCGAAGACCCGGTTCCCGATTTCCGAAATCAATGTCGAAATTATTTGTACTTGCGCTTTCTGG
The DNA here is from genome assembly GCA_902761695.1 of uncultured Ruminococcus sp. Taxonomy (GTDB): domain Bacteria; phylum Bacillota; class Clostridia; order Oscillospirales; family CAG-272; genus UMGS1696. The sequence continues at coordinate 1,939 of CACWLT010000182.1, read as the reverse complement.
CTGCTTCGGACTTCTTCTTTCTCTTGACGCTCGGCTTTTCGTAAGCTTCTCTCTTGCGGAGCTCGGCCTGGATGCCGGAACGCTGGCACTGTCTCTTGAAACGACGAAGCGCGCTGTCCAGGGACTCGCCCTCTTTCACTCTGATTTCCGCCACTCTATATCCCTCCCTTCGCTTTAAGCAAAGGCAACTCATTATCGTTTACCTCTGAGGTATTATACACGAAACCATGCCTTTTGTCAAGATGTTTCCGGGAATTTTATCCTTTCCGGGGGGATTTATTTTGCCACGATGTTGACGATCTTGCCGGGGACGTAAATTTCCTTCAGGATGCTCTTCCCCTCCAGCAGCGGCGCGATCTTCGGATCGGCCTTGGCGGCGGCGACGGCGTCCTCCTTCGAGGCGTCCTTCGGGATCAGGATGGTGCCCTTCAGCTTGCCGCCGATCTGCACCGCGATCTCGATTTCGTCGTCCACGGTCTTCGTCTCGTCCCATTCCGGCCACGCGCTCACGGACAGGAAGCCTTCCCCGCCCAGGTTCTCCCAGATCTCCTCCGTCAGATGCGGCGCGAAGGGATTCAGGATCTTGATGAAGGTCACAAGCTGCTCCTTCGTCAGGCTGCCCGCGTCGGAGATGTCGTTGAGCAGGGTCATGAGGGCGGCGATGGCGGTGTTAAACTTCATGTCTTCGATATCGCCCGTCACCTTCTTCACCGTCTTGTGGAAGAGGGTTTCCAGCTTCGGGTTCTCCGTGCCGGACACCATCTCGGGCAGAGAGGCCACGCGGTCCAGGAACCGCTTGCAGCCCTTCACCGAGCTGTCGCTCCAGGGAGCCGCGGAGCCGTAGTCGCCCATGAACAGCACGTAGACCCGGAGCACGTCCGCGCCGTACACGTCCACCACGTCGTTGGGATCCACCACGTTGCCCTTGGACTTGGACATCTTGTCACCGTCGGGACCGAGGATCAGGCCCTGGGCTGTGCGCTTGGCGTAGGGCTCCTCGCAGGGAACCGCCCCGATGTCGTAGAGGAACCGGTGCCAGAACCGGGAGTAGATCATATGGCGGGTGACATGCTCCATGCCGCCGTTGTACCAGTCCACGGGCATCCAGTAGTCCAGCGCTTCCTTCGAGGCGATGGCGTCCGGATTGTGGGGATCGGTGTAGCGGAGGAAGTACCAGGACGAACCGGCCCACTGGGGCATGGTGTCCGTCTCGCGCTTCGCCGGGCCTCCGCAGCGCGGGCAGGAGCAGTTCACGAAGGAGTCGATCTTGGCCAGCGGGCTCTCACCGCCCTCGCCGGGTTCGAAGTTTTCCACCGGAGGCAGCTTCAGGGGCAACTCTTCGTAGGGCACGCCCACCATGCCGCACTTTGGGCAGTGTACGATCGGGATCGGCTCGCCCCAGTACCGCTGACGGTTGAAAGCCCAGTCCTTCATCTTGTACTGCACGCCCCGCTCGCCGATGCCCTTTTCGGAGAGGTACTCCAGCATCTTCGCGATAGCTTCCTTCTTGGTCTTGATGCCGTTCAAGAATTCGGAGTTCACCATCTCGCCGTCGCCGGTGTAAGCTTCCTTTGAGATGTCGCCGCCCTTGATTACCTCGATGATGTCGATGCCGAACTTCTTCGCGAAGTCGTAGTCGCGCTCGTCGTGGGCCGGAACCGCCATGATGGCGCCGGTGCCGTAGCCCATCATCACGTAGTCGGAAATGTAGATCGGGATCTCCTTGCCGTTGGCCGGGTTGATGGCCGCGATACCCTCGATCCGGACGCCGGTCTTGTCCTTCACCAGCTGAGTCCGCTCAAATTCGGTCTTCTTGGAGCATTCCTCCCGGTAGGCGTCCAGCTCCGCGATGTTTTTGATCCGGTCCCGGTATTTCTCGATGACGGGATGCTCCGGGGCAATGACCATGAAGGTCACGCCGAACATGGTGTCCGGACGG
>CACWLT010000181.1 GCA_902761695.1 uncultured Ruminococcus sp. | reverse complement strand
AACAGCTTGTAACTGAATCGAAGAACGATTGTATATCCCATGTCCTCGCCTGAAGAATGCTCTGCATTCTTCGGGAGTTGCTCCGCAACTCCGGCGGACCACGTTGCGTCAGTTGAAACAAGCGTGAAAATCCGTCAGAGACGTCTTTTCACGGTTTTCTCGGGAGCCTCGAAAACAGCGATCGAAGCGCGCATTGGGCAGGGGGCTGGACTTCATGTATCGTTGTCCCATTAACAGACGTGCTATATTCACGCGAGGCTGACCTTTCAGTTTCGTCCTCTCTTCATCGCGACCGTGTAATGGAAGCGCGTTTTGATTTCTGAATGATTAAACTGCTGAATGTAGTCCGCGCATTCGATGGCTTCATGTTTCGCCGCGAAGCGTGGGTTGTGCAGTCAAGGTTGAATGCAGGTGCGTGCTGTCGTCTTATGCCATATGGCCAAGGGACCTCCCCGGGAGGGGCCTTCGGCCTGAGATGGTCCCTCCCGGGTGCCCCGCGCATAGCGGATAATTCCGGAAACGCGAAGCGTTTCTTTCCTCATGGTGTGAATGCACTATATTTATAGATGTGTGAGAAAAAGAAAAAGGGATTGTGCTCCGGCCGGAAAGATCCGGTGGGGCACAATCCCTTTTGGGTTTATCGGTGAGAGTCCGCCGTTACAGGGCGACGGCTTTGCCTTCCCATTCGGGGTCGGGGGTGACGCCGAGGGTGGTGACGACGGTGGGGGCGATGTCGATGATGTTCGTGCCGGTGATTTCACGGGAGGTGAAGTTCCGGTTCCAGAACAGGATCGGGATCGTCATATCCTCGTCCATATCGCTGCCGTGGGAGCGCCCGTGGCCGCCGTGATCTGCTGTCAGGATGACCAGAGTATCGTCGTCCGCGGCTTCACATACGGAGCGGATGCAGTCCAGGCTTCCCCGGATCGAGCGCATGTATTCGTCGCTCATCCAGCCGTTGTTGTGGCCCGCCGCGTCCGTCCAGCCCAGGTAGAGGAAGGAGAAGTCCGAGCCGCCGGCCGTCATGTTGTCCAGGCAGGCCTTTGTGACCCGGGGATTGGCTTCCTCATAGCCGTAGACGTGGCCGGAGACGTAGACCGCCGACGCCAGGGAATCCGGACGGGACAGGTCCTTCAGCTCCTCCCAGTTATAGAAGAAGGAGCAGGACTTGCCCGCCGCCCGCAGCACCTCGCAGATCCCCTTCACCGGGCGGACCTGGGGCACGTAGGTGTTGGACAGGATGCCGTGGCGCTCGGGAGTGACGGAGTGGAACAGGGACATATGGCATGGCAGGGTTACGGAGGGCATGACGGTGCGGGCCGCCAGGTCGTGAACGCTGTGTGTCAGCATTTCGGCGGGGAAGTCGTGTCCGCAGCCGAGGAGTCCGTCGGGGCGCATGCCGTCCACCAGGATCAGAATGACTTTCTTCATGGCCGTTTCCTTATTTATTGCCGTAGGTGCCTTCGGTGTCAAAGACGATGCCGGCGTCCTCCTTGTTGCGGGAGGTCTTGATCTTCTCCTGGAGCAGGGCCCAGAATTCCTCGCCATCGTTGGGCAGGTCCACCCACTTGCCGGTCTCGGAGGAGAGGATCATGGCGTTGGCGATGGAGAGGCCGTTGATGCCTTCATAGCCGGGGGCCAGGAGCTCTTCGCCGAAGAGAATGTGGTTGGTGAAGTTCTTCAGGATGCCGTTGTGCTGCTCGCCGTGGCCTTCGGGGATCTCGATCTCCACGGTCTCGCAGGGGATGGAGGCAAAGCCCTGGTTGGAGGAGAAGGTGAACTCCCGCTCGTCCACGCCCAGCTTGGTGTACATCAGGTGGCCGCGCTCATAGACCAGCTTGCCCTTGGAGCCGGTGATCTCCAGGCGGTTGGTGCCCGGGTATTCGCCGGTGGTGGTGATGAACACGCCGGTGGCACCGTTCGGGTACTTGGCCATGGCGGTGACGTCGTCCTCGACTTCGATGTCGTGGTACTTGCCGTATTCGCAGTTGGCGTAGATGGCGCAGGGCATGCCGAAGATCCACTGCCAGAGGTCAAGGTTGTGAGGGCACTGGTTCATGAGGACGCCGCCGCCCTCGCCCGCCCAGGTGGCTCTCCATCCGCCGCTGTTGTAGTAGGCCTGGGTGCGGTACCAGTCGGTGATGATCCAGACGCAGCGCTTCAGGTCGCCCAGATCGCCGTTCTTCACCATCTCGCGCATTTTCTGATAGAAGTGGTCGGTGCGCTGGTTGTACATGATGCCGAAGGTCTTGCCGCTCTTCTTCGCCGCGTCCATGAACTCGCGGACCTTCTTTGTATAGACGCCGATGGGCTTTTCGGACAGCACGTTCAGGCCGTTCTCAAAGGCGTCGATGCCGATGATGGGGTGGAAGTAATGGGGGGTGGCGATGACGACGGCATCCACCAGTCCGCTGGTGATGAGGGCGTGGGAATCCTCGAAGTACGTGACCTTGTCGCCGCAGATTCCCTTTGCCCATTCCAGACGGGCGGGCTTGATGTCGCAGACGGCGGTGAGCTCGGCGTTCGGGATCCGGCCGGCCGCCAGGTTCTGCACGTGTCCGGAACCCATGTTGCCGATTCCGATGACGCCAAATCTGACTTTTTCCATAGTGATTCTCCTTCTTTATATGGGGAACGCGATATGAGGAACGCGGCTTTCTTTGATAAGAAAACCGGGAAAAGAAACGAAAAGGTGCGGGTCGGGAATCTCGGGAATGAGGCGTTCCCGCCGGGGGCTCAGGGGGCGATTATTCCACCGTGGGCTTGACCCAGCCGTACTGGTAGGGCGCCTCGGCCTTGGGGGTATACACGTAGGCGGCAGCGTTCACCAGGACCTTCTGGACCTCGGGATTGTGGTAGGTGGGCACGGACTCATGACCCGGACGGAAATAGAAGATCTTGCCGCGGCCTCTCTTGTAGACGCAGCCGGAGCGGAAGACCTCGCCGCCGGTGAACCAGCTGATGAAGACCAGCTCGTCGGGCTGGGGAACCAGGAAGTGCTCGCCGTAGGTTTCCTCATGCTCCAGGATGATCTTTTCGCCGATGCCCCGGGTGATAGGATGGCCCTGTTCGATGACCCAGAGGATCTCCTTGTCACCGGATTCGCGCCATTTCAGCTCGCCGGAGGGGGTTCCCATGAGCTTCTGGAAGATCTTGGAGGCGTGGCCGGAGTGGAGCACCACCATGCCCATGCCGCCGATGACATGCTTGTAGACGCGGTTCACCACGCTGTCCGGCACGTCGCCGTGACGCATATGGCCCCACCAGAACAGCACGTCGGTGTCGTCCAGGACTTCGTCCGTCAGGCCGCATTCCGGGTCGTCCAGAGTGGCGGTGCGGACCTCATAGCCGGCGTCCCGGAGGAAGGAGGCGATGACCGCATGGATGCCGTCCGGGTAAATCGCCTTGACGGCGGGATCGGACTTCTCGTGGGCGAATTCGTTCCAGACTGTGATTTTCATGATAAATCTCCTTTTATGGGGATGATTTGACTTTATTCAAATAAGGGATCGAGGTAGGCGGTCAGGGTCTCGAGAAGGGGGCGCATGGCTTCGATCTCGCTTTCCTTTTTGGTGTCGATATTGACCCGGTGGCCGCTCTCATAGGTGAGGTGGAGGGACAGCTTCAGGGTTTCGGAATCCGGCTCGTTGTCCGCCGTGGTCTTGTCCCCCCAGCCGAAATAACCTTTTTCGTGGTTGCCGTAGTTGTTTGCCGCGCGGTCATAGGTGCTGAAGATATATTTCCGGTCCAGGTCGGTGGAGGCGATGAGGGCGGTGAGCTTTTCATAGTAGTCGCCGGGGAAGAGGATGTACTTGTCGGAATCCCTGCCGAAGAGGCCCGAAGTCTCCACGGATTTCGAGAGGAGGTAAGTCTCCCCCTTAATGGCATCGGACTCCGGCACGTGAACGTCGCTGTAACGCACCCGTCTGCCGTTCTCCGTGAAGTCCAGGATGAAGCGGGTGAGAGTGCTTTCCTCGGGATCGGGATAAAGGGCGGTGATGCCGTGCTTCTCAAACCAGGCGGCGTACAGGTCGCAGACGGCCTCGCCCCAGGCGGAGAAAGGCTGGTTGTTGACGGTGAAGCTGATTTCCTCACCGGAGGCGTAGGCGGCATGGAAGGCGTGGGCTTCGGCTTCCGGGGGGAGACCGGCGGTTACGTTGTATAAGCCGTTCATCGACGCCAGATCATATTCCGCGATGATGGCGGAAAGTCCCGTCAGCAGTTCCTCGTCCGCGGGGAGGCTGACGCCGGAATTGGCTTCGGATGCGGTGAGCGTGCCGTTCTGATCCGGGGACACGGTGAAGATGAATTCATGCCGTTCGTCCCCGTACCAGCGGTTGCTCAGAAAGAGCTCCGCAGAAAAGGCGGTCAGTTCCCCGGATTCCACAGTCTTCGGGGCGTCGGGGTCCGCGTGGGTGACATTTCCTCCGCTCACGGGCTCCTGCCTGCGGCAGCCGAAGAGGGAGAAGAGGTTAAAAAGGGCGGTGGCGGAGAGCAGCAGGGCCATGGCGCGCAGTCCTTTCGTCGCACGCATCGGAGAGCACCTCCTTTGCCTTTTTTCGGGTTTGCGGGGTCAGAGCGTCACCCAGCGGCCCTCCTCCGAGGCCCTGAGGATGCCGTCCAGCAGGATCTCGTTCTCCACGCCGTCGTCGATGTCCGCGTTGAGCCCGTCGTCGGTGCCGTTCAGCAGGTCGGCGAAGGACTGCATCTGATCCACGCGGAATTCCTCCGGGATTTCGGCGGGAACATACTTTTTGCCGGTGGAGGCGTCGCAGATCTCCAGCTCGTCCACGCCGGGGACCCGGTCCAGATGGTAGACCAGGGCGCCGTGCTCGCCGTAGACCTCCATGCGCTGGTAGTTCCCCCGTCCGTAGGCGAAGCGGGAGATCTGGAAGGAGGCGGAGATGCCGTCCGTCATGGAGCAGAGGATGTTGGAGAAGTCGTCCACGTCCACGGGGCCGGTGCCCGAACCGTCGGGGAGACGCCGCTCGTGGATGATGGTGTCCAGATGGGCCGCCACTCTCGTATAGCGCTGTCCCGTGACGAAGGAGACCAGATCCAGCGCGTGACAGCCGAGGTCCCCCAGCGCTCCGGAAGCCGCGACGGATTTCACGTACCGCCAGACCAGGGAGCAGTTCGCCTCCGCCAGTCCCCAGGCCTGATAATACTGCATGTTGACGTGGTGGATGCGCCCGAAGCGACCCCCGGCCACCAGGGAGCGGAGATAGCGGGCGGCGGCCTTGTAGCGGTAGGAGAAGCAGATCATGGACTTCACTCCGGCGGCGCGGGTGGCGTCCCGGAGAAGCTCCGCCTCGGCGGTGTCCATGGTGACGGGCTTCTCGCAGCAGTAGGGCTTTCCGGCGCGGGCCGCGGCCAGGGCGACCTCCAGATGGACGTTGTTGGGGGTGGAAATATCCACGGCGTCCACGTCGGGACAGGAAACCAGATCCCGGTAGTCGGTGAAGCGCCGGTCCTCCGGGATGCCGTACTGCTCGCCGCGTTCCCGGAGCCGTTCCGGGTTGATGTCGCAGAGAGCGGTGAGCTTCAGATCGGGAGAACGGCGGATCCCCGGCAGATGAACGCCGGAGGAAATGCCCCCCAGCCCCACGGAACCGACTCGGATAACGGACATACCTGATCCTCCAGACGAACGGGGCCCATGACCCCGGTTTTTCTCTATTTTAGCATAGTCTTTGTGCAAAAGCAATAAGAAAAGGAAAGTTAAGACTGTTTATTTATCGCATTCCCGGAAATGAAAAAATCCGCCCCCTCCGGATCGGGAAGAGGCGGGATGGACGGAGGAGGGTGTGTACGGGAGACAGAATAAAGAAAAGGAAAAGTGACGCTGTCTCTTTGAAACGCGGAGCTGAACAGCATTTTCAGTCTCCCCGTGTCATGCGCGCTTCGATCGCTGTTTGCGTCGCCGTCTCGGCAGAGCAAACCGATGAACTTCGTCCCCGACGGAGTTCATCGCATGTTTCAGCTAAACGAACACAGTCCGCGCAAGGACATGGGATATCCGATCAAATATGGATTCAGAAGTAAGCAGCCAGGATTATGCTCCCCGGCCAAGGAAACCCCCGCACGGGGGGAAACCTTCGGCCTGAGATGGTGTCCCCCCGTGCCTCCCGCCCTGAGCAGGGCAAATCCGCCTCCCGTGCGCAACGGGATTCAATGAGATCCGAAACGCGCAGCGTTTCATTCCTCCGTCAACGGGTTGACCTGTTAAGGCGCGGCCAGCCTTAGCTCACGAACTGCGCGTTGTGCAGCCCGTAGTAGAACCCGCCGGACGCCATCAGCTCGTCGTGGGTGCCGTGCTCGATCACGCGGCCGTCCTTCAGTACGAAGATCACGTCGGCGGACCGGACCGTGGACAGACGGTGGGCGATGACGAAGGAGGTCCGGTGGGCCATCAGTTCGTTCATGGCCGCCTGGATGCGCATCTCCGTCATGCTGTCCACGTTGGAGGTGGCCTCGTCCAGAATCAGCACCGGCGCGTCGGAGATCATGGCCCGGGCGATGGTGAGAAGCTGCTTCTGTCCCTTCGAGATGTTGACGCCCTCGTCGGTGAGCACGGTGTCGTAGCCGTCGGGAAGACCCCGGATGAAGGAGTCGATGCCCGCCGCCTTTGCCGCCCGTTCGATTTCCTCCCGGCTGACATCCCGGGGCGATCCGTAGGCGATGTTGTCCGCGATGGTGCCGCTGAAGAGCCAGGTGTCCTGCAGCACCATAGTGTAGGCACGGCGGACCGAGGCGCGGTTGGCCTTCGCGAGGTTCTCCCCGTCCAGGCGCACCTCCCCGGTGTCGGGATCGTAGAAGCGCATGAGCAGGTTGATGACGGTGGTCTTGCCCGCGCCCGTGGGACCCACGATGGCCGCTGTCATGCCGGGCTTCACGTGGAGGCAGAGGTCGTGGAGGATCTGCCGCTCGGGCGTGTAGCCGAAATTCACGTGGTCCGTCACCACCTCGCCGTTCACCGGAGCGTTAAGCCCGAAGACGGGGGCGTTGGGCACGTCGGGGCTCTCCTCCTCCTCGTCCAGCAGGCGGAAGACTCTCTCGGCCGCCGCAGCAGCAGACTGGAGCTCGTTGATGATGTTGGCGGATTCGTTGATGGGGCCGCTGAATTTCCGGGAGTAAAGCACGAAGGAGGACACGTCGCCGATGGAGATGCCCTTCGCCAGATACAGGAGGGAGCCGAAGACGGATACCAGAGCCAGGGAGATATTGTTGATGAAATTGACGGTGGGACCCACCATGGTGCCGTAATAGTCGGCTTTGAAATAGGCGTCCGCAGCGGTTTTGTTCCGGCCGGCGAAGCGCTCGATCATGGCGGGCTCGGCGGAATAGGCCCGGACGGTCTTCTGCCCGGAGAGGCACTCCTCCGCGTAGCCGTTCAGCTCTCCCAGTTTGCCGGAGCGCGCCCGGAACAGGGGACGGAACCGGTTGGCCATCATGGTGGTGGTCACGATGGAGAGGGGAACCGTGAAGGCGAAGACAAGGCAGAGCTTCGGGGAGATGGTGATCATCATGACGAGGGACCCGACAACCGTTACAACAGAGGAGGCGATCTGCACCAGATCCGTGGACAGGGTGGCGTTGATGGTGTCGATGTCATAGGAGATGCGGGAGATGATGTCGCCGGTCTGGGTCACGTCGAAATAGCTGACCTTCATCTTCATGAGCTTGGAGAAGATGTCCTCCCGCATGCGCTTGACGATGCCCCGGGACAGGTTGATCATCACCAGCTGCAAAAGATACGCCATGACGGAGGACGCCGCGTAGGCCGCCAGCATCAGGACGCAGAGACGGATCACAGCGGGAAAATCCACCTGACCCGGCACCACGCCGATGGCGTCGATGGCCTGTCCGGAGAGCTTCGGCCCCACCAGGGACAATAGGTTGGACAGGACGGAGAGGCAGAGGGCCAGGAGGTAGCCCCAGCGGAACTGGAACATGTATTTGCCGAGTCTGAGCAGGACCCGGAGCTTTTTCTTCGATACATTGGCCACGACGGTGTCTTCCGGCCTCGTGGCGCGGGGACCTCTATTCAAGGAGCGCACCTCCCATCTGCGATTCGCTGATTTCCCGGTACAGGGGGCAGGTTCTGAGCAGCTCCTCGTGGGTGCCCCGGCCCGTGACGCGTCCGTCCTCCAGCACCAGGATCAGGTCGCTGTGGAGGATGGAGGAGATCCGCTGGGCCACGATGACGGAGGTGGTCTCGCTCTTCTCGGTGAAGTTCTGCCGGATGGCCATGCGGAGGCGGGCGTCGGTGGCGTAGTCCAGGGCGGAGGAGCTGTCGTCCAGCACCAGAATCTCGGGATCCCCCGCCAGCGCCCGGGAGAGGATCATGCGCTGCTTCTGGCCGCCGGAGAGGTTCGCCCCCTTGATGGCCAGCTCAAAGTCCAGCCCGCCCGGCTTCTCCTCGAGCACGGGGGACGCCTGGGCAAACTCCGCCGCCCGGAGCAGGTCTTCGTCGGGGAGGCCCCGGCCGAAGTCCAGATTGGTGCGGATGGTGTCGGCGAAGAGGAAGTCGTTCTGGAAGGCCGCGCCGAATTTCTTCGAGATCTCGTCCCGGCTCATGGAGCGCACGTCCACGCCGTCGATGCGCACGGAGCCGGAATCCGCGTCGTACTGGCGCATGAGCAGGGCGATGAGGGTGGTCTTGCCCGCGCCGGTGGGGCCGATGATGCCGAGGGTGCGGCCGGGCATGAGGGTGAAGGATACATCCTCCACATCGGGCTTCACGCCGTTGTAGGAGAAGGTCACGTGGTCAAACTCGATCTTCGGGGTATGCGCGCCGGGGGCGAAATCCTCCGGGGGGGCATACGCGGAATCCGGGGTCATGTCCTCGGGGGCGTCCAGCACCTCCCCGATGCGGTTGGCGGAGGCGATGCCCCGGGAGGACATGATGAAAATGCGGGTGACGCTCATGAGGGCGTTCAGGATGATGGTGAAATAGGAGGTGAAGGCGATGATCTTGCCGGTCTCCGACAGGCCGCCGTTCACCCGGATCGCGCCCACCAGGATCACCGCCACGAGGCCCGTGTTGAGGAAGGCGTTCATGAGGGGGGAGGTCAGGGCCATATTCAGGGCGGCGTGCTTTTCCGCCCGGTTCAGCGCGGCGTTGGCGTCATCGAAGCGGTCCCGCTCGGCCTGCTCCTTGCCGAGGGCTTTTATGATGCGGATGCCCTGGGCGTTCTCCCGGACCACGCGGGTCATGTCGTCGGTGCGGAGCTGCTGGTCGTTGTAGAGGGGGATGCCGCGCCGGGTGATGAGCCAGACGGAGACGGCGATGAAGGGCATGACGGCGATGAGAACCAGGGTCAGCACCGGCTCCATCATGAAGGTCATGACCACGCCGCCGATGAGCAGGCAGGGAGCCCGCACGCCGAGGCGCTGGAACATGCCCACCATCTGGTGGATATTATAGGTATCCGAGGTCAGGCGGGACTCCAGGGATGGCACCGTGAAGGCGTCCAGCTGGCGGGCGGAGAGGTAGGAGATCTTTTTGAAGAGGTCGTTGCGGATCTTCTCCGTGGTGTCCCGGGCGACGCGGGCGGCGATGCGGTTGGCGGTGATGTTGCCGAGGATGGCCAGCACGGAGCAGACCAGCATCAGAAGGCCCGCCAAGAGGATCATTTTCCGGCTGCCCGTGGGGACGATGTCGTCGATGATGGCGGACAGCAGAAGGGGCAGGAAGAGATCCATCACCGTTCCGCCGAACTTGACGATGAACCCGAGGACCATCTTCGGCAGAAACGGGCGGACGTAGGACAGGATATGCTTCAAAATCGGGAATCCTTTCCGTGACCGGACAAATCCGGTCGGCGCATTTTCTTCATTATACCATGAAAATTTAGGAATGGCAACCCAAACGACGCAAAAGATCGAAAAAAGCCGCCCCGCTTCGGAATGGTTCCGGGAAGCGGGACGGAGAGGAGATTTTTATCGTCGGTGGGGGACGCGCTTTTATTTCACCCGGATCCAGGCGCAGACCTTATGGCCGGGTTCCTGTCCCGCGCTGGCGTAGTCGATCAGGGTGACGGTGCCGTTTCGTGTCAGGGGAACGCGGACGGCTTCACGGCAGGGAACCGCGGCGGAATCCGTGAGCTCCGCTTCACCGAAGGCCACCCGGGCGGCGTCGATGGGCAGGACCGGCTCCTCCTCCACCGTTTCGTCCAGGGCAAGGAGAACGGGGCCGCGGGCCACAGCCAGATAGAGATCGCTGTCCCCAAGGCCGTGGGAGGCTTCGGCGGGGGTGATGATCCTGGTCGGCATGGCGAGGTTCAGTTCAAAGACCGCGCCGTGCTCCACGGAGAGGGTGAAGGACGCGCTGCCCTCATCCGGGGAAACGGACACGCCGCCCGCCGTGAGGGATGCGCTCTCCGCCCAGCCGGGGATACGGAGAACCACCTTGCGCTTTCCCGCGAAGCAGCCCTCCGCCGTGAAGCGGATCAGGCCGGATTTCGGGTAATCGGTATCCATGCGGAGGGTGAAGTCGTCCAGGGTGACGGAGCCGTTCCGGTAGAGGTTCACGTAGAGGGTCCCCTTCCGGTCGGTGCCCGCAGCGGAGAGGGCGTCCAGGGCAAAGCCGGCGGTGGAGATGCAGACGCAGCAGCCGTAGCAGCTTTCGGCGTTGATGTTCTTCTTCCCGCCGATCTGCTCCACGCGGACGTCGTGGCGGAGGGGATTGTAGGAGTGGACGGGCAGGGGGATGCCGCCGTTTTCCTCCGCAGTCTTGTCCATATACCGGCGGAGGGAGGCGGACATGGCGTTGCAGGCGGAGCGCTCGATGGCGTCGATCCACTTGTTCTCGCCGGTCATGCGCCAGAGCTGCCAGCAGAACTTCATCCAGGTGACGGTGACGCAGGTCTCCTGCATGATGCCCCGCCGTTCGGGATCAAACTGGGCCACGGCGGATTTGTCGAAGGATTCGAAGAAGCAGCCGAGGCAGCCGATGACGGTCTCCTCCTCCTTCAGCACCCGTTCGGCAAAGCGGATGACGGTATCCCGGCTCTTTTTGTCCCCGGTGACCTTGGCGTATTCCGCCAGGCCCTCGAAGCAGGAGATCATCTCATAGGCCTTGGTGACGCTGTAGTCGGTGATGGAAACCTTGTCCTCGTACGCCAGCTCGAAGAGGTTCTGGTGGAGGGTGCCGCCGAAGGAGATGATGTACTCCGCGAAGTCGAAGTAGCGGGGCTCATGGGTGATGTTGTAGAGAAGCATGAAGGGCTCCAGCACCGAGCAGCTGTTGAGGCCGTCCCAGTGGCTGGTGCAGGCGGCGATGAGGCGTTTTCCTTCCTCCGGTCTGCCGAGCTTTTCGATCATATAATCCGCGTGGCGCTTGAGGGCCTCCACGATCTCGTCCGCGAGTGAGTCGTCGCGGCAGATGTCGAGGAAGTACAGCATGCCCAGCAGCACATACTTGCGGCCCCAGATATCCCATCCGGCGAACTCGGCGTCCACGGAATAAGTGGAGAAACGGCCGTATTCGTCCTGGGCCGTTAGCAGATCCCGCACCGTGGCCTCCAGAACGGCATAGAGGGCATCCTTTTCTTCGGCGGCGGAGGCGGGCAGAGCGGCATAGGTGAAGCAGGCGCCCCGCATCATCTTGCCCCAGTACTCGCAGCGCCAGCCGGAATCCGCGTCGTCCACGCCGGGGTTCCGGAACAGATCGACGAATTTCGTCCAGAGGGCGGCGTCCTCCAGCTGCACCCGGATCATGGTGTCCAGCTCGTCCTTCAATTCGTCGCGGAAGTCGAAGGATCCGGCAGGGAGGGCGAAGCGGAGGTCGGAATAGTAGAAGTGATCCCGCGCGCGGCGGATCCCTTCCTTATATTTGGGAGTGTACGCGGCCGATGCGGGCGGTTCCGGAATGTCCGCGGGGAACTCCGGAATCTCGGCGGGAGGCTCGGGGATATCCGTGGGAAGCTCGGGGATATCCGTGGGAAGCTCGGGGATATCCGTGGGAAGCTCGGGGATATCCGTGGGAAGCTCGGGGATATCCGTGGGA
>CACWLT010000180.1 GCA_902761695.1 uncultured Ruminococcus sp. | reverse complement strand
TGCACCAGTGGAAATTATTAAAGTTCTTGCCGAGCAGCTTGCTGCTCTGGGTTTCTTTCAAGAAGCCGCGTTTCCCTTTTAGCTTGAGATTAGTATAAGGCAGCCAAGACAAAGGCAGAACGCCGATTTTCGCATTTGTAAAACCAAACGGACACTCCTTCCACCGCAAGCGGTCCCCCTCCCCTCTGAGAGGGAGGCAGAGAAATTCCCTGTCCTGAGGCTCCTTCCCAGAGGGAGCTGTCAGCTTGGCTGACTGAGGGAGTGTCGGCATGTTTTTCACTGCTGACATAAAGAGATCTTTATCTCTCTCCTGCCCCGCGAAGCGCCTGTCCCTCAGAACATCATCCGCTCCATATACTCTGCGGCGAAGGTGGGGTTGGCGGCGAGGGAGACAAGCTCCACGCGGGCGGCCTCGGCTTCGCATTCTTCCCGCAGATCCCGGGACAGAAGCAGCATGGACGCCCCCGCCAGAGCCGCGTTGCCGAGAACCCTGACCTTCGGCAGAAGCTCCTCGGGTAAAAGTCCGATAGCCCCGGCGTTCCTGATATCGAGATAGCTGCCGAAGCCCCCGGCCACGCCCAGCTCCTTCACATCGCCGCAGTCCGCTCCCGCCGTCACCAGCAGGGTGCGCAGGCCGGCGTGGATGGCGCTCTTTGCCAGCTGGACCGCCCGGATATCGTCCTGGGTCAGGCAGACGGGATCGAGAATCACGGCAGGATCGTCCTCCAGATAGCCGGTCTCGTCCAGAAGCTCCGTCTCGAGCAGGGCAGCCACCGCGTCCACCAGACCGCTTCCGCAGATGCCCACGGGCTCCGCGTCCCCGATGACGTGGGCTTCGATGACACCGTCCGTCACCCGCACCCGGTCCACGGCTCCGTCCCGGCCGCCCATGCCCATGGAAATGCCCGCGCCCTCGAAGGCGGGACCCGCTGCGGTGGAGGCGGCGTAGAGCTTATCCCCATGTTTTAAAATCATCTCGCCGTTGGTGCCGATGTCCGTCAGGAGCCTTGTCCCGCTCTTTCGGCAGATGTCCGAGGACAGGAGGGAGCAGAGCATGTCCGCCCCTACGAAAGCTCCGGCGCAGGGCGGGAAATAGACGGCGGCCTCCGGGTCGAGGGAATCCAGCTCCAGCTCCGCCGCCCGGACAGTCTCCCCGAAGAGGCGGGGAGCGTGGAAGGGAGCGTGGGTCAGGGGCTCCGTGTCGGTCCCGGTCAGCAGATAGAGCATGACGGTGTTGCCCGTGATGACGGCGGCGTCCGGGGATCCCTCGGGCAGTCCGGCCTCCCGGGTCAGGGTATGGATCATGTCGTTTACGGCGGACCGGACGGAGGCGGCGATCTCCCCGGCGTGACCGGCAAGGGCGGCCTCCATGCGGGTGATGACGTCCGCGCCGAAAGCGGATTCGGGATTGAGACGGGTGTCCTCCGCCAGAATCGAACCGTCCGGGCCGTAAAGTCTGGCGGCCAGGGTGGTGGTGCCGATATCCACTGCGGCCCCCGCGCGGGAGAAGGCCGGATTCATTTCAAACGACGGCAGCTCCCCCTCGGTGCGGATCCGGGCGCTTCCCTTTTCCTGCGGGATCGAAACGGCGCAGTCCCCCAGAACCGTGACCCGGCAGGCCAGCCGCACGCCCGCCTCAAGCTCGGCCCCGGACAGGAGCTTCGTCTCCTTCTCGTCGGGCGGGGAGATCTCCCCCGAAGCCCGCACCCGGCATTTTCCGCATCTTCCGTGGCCGCCGCAGGGCATGGCAAGAGAGCCGTCCCGGGAGAGGATATCCCCCAGCACGGCTCCCGTTTCACACACATGCGGAATGCCGTCCACCGTCACGGTAACTGTTTTCTCCGTCATGGCTTCACTCCGTATCTGTTTATTCCGTCTTATTCCCCGGCCGTGCCGGCGTCGGACTTCGGCGGATCGAAGAGCACCGCGCCGAAATAGGTGACGGTGTTCTGTCCGTTGATATACTTCATGCCGGCGGTCTTCGCCAGCACCGACACGTTGATGCCGTAGGTCTCCAGGGACGCCACGGCTTCTTCGGGATGGCGGCAGGGCTCGTCGGTCTTTTTGGCGCAGACCGGGCACAGGCGGCAGCCTCCCGCTCCCAGATGCAGGGCCCGGGCGAATTTCTCGCTCTCGAGCTTCTTCCGGAGGGCGAGCATGAGCTGGTTGTGCCGCTCACCGGCCTCCATCATGCCCTCGAAGTCATAGCTGTCCTCCAGCTCGCCCACGGTCTGGTACACCAGGGCATAACCGTAGGTGGGGACCCGGGCCATGAGCTCGTGGATCTCTCCGGCGTAGGGCGGGCAGGTCCAGCAGCGGCCGTAGTTTCCGCAGGCGTTGGCCTTGCACATATCCCGGAAGGAAGCGTCGGTCTCGATCCGGTCCGCCGGGATCACCGACGCGCGGAAAGCGCCCAGCTCCAGCGCATCCTCACAGAGGCGGTCAAACAGCGTGTTGTTGTCCTCCATGGCTCAGCCTCAGGAAGCCAGAGCCTTGCAGAGCTCCACGGCTGCGTCGGCAGCGCTGGCTGCGTCGGGGGTATAGACGTCCGCGCCGATCTTCTTGCAGTAGGCATCGTCCACGGGGGCGCCGCCGATCATGATCTTGACCTTATCGCGGATCCCGGCGGCCTCGGCCTTCTTCACGACCTCCTCCATGACGCCCATGGTGGTGGTCAGCAGGGCGGAGCAGGCGATGATCTGGCAGTTCTGGTCGATGGCGGTCTGGACGAAGGTATCCGGGGAAACGTCGGTGCCCAGGTCGATGACCTCGAGGCCCTTGCCCTCGAACATGAGCTTCACCAGGTTCTTGCCGATGTCGTGGAGGTCGCCCTGGACGGTGCCGATGCACACGCGGCCGGCAGCCTTCACGCCCGCCTCGGCCAGGTAGGGCTTCAGCACGCCCACGCCCATGTTCATGGCTCTGGCGGCCACCAGAACCTCGGGGACGTAGACTTCGTTGGTCTTGAACTTCTCGCCGATGACGTTCATGCCGGAGAGCAGGCCTTCGTTGAGGATGGCGCCGGGCTCGAGGCCTTCGTCGAGGGCCTTCTGGACCAGCTCCTTGACGACCTTGGCCTTGCCGCGCTGCAGGTTTTCGGAGATTTCGTTCAGCAGTTCGGTATTCATAGGTAAAACTCCTTTTCGGTGTTATATTATTAATATTGTGTTCGCAATATTGAGGAAGGAAACAAAGGCTGCGCCTTTGGGAACAATTCATGCCCTTCTCAGGGCAGGGAGGCACGGGGGGACACCATCTCAGGCCGAAGGTTTCCCCCCGTGCGGGGGTTTCCTTGGCCGGGGAGCATAATCCTGACCGCTCACATCTGAATCCATACCTGACTGTACAACTCAAATCCTCGCGCGGACCCGTTGCGTCAGTCGAAACATGCGATGAACTCCGTCGAGGACGAAGTTCATCGGTTTGCTCTGCCCGAGGGGGCGACGCAAACAGCGATCGAAGCGCGCATGACGGGGGGGCGCGATTATGTGAGGTGCATGGGAGGAGAGCATCCCCGCGGGTTTTATATATCTTCTGCGATGTCTGGTGTTTTTTCTTATTGAACAGGACTCTGCCGTGTTCCCTGAGGTCAGATGCGGATTTTTTTGATTTCTTCGGCGTAGTACTGGACGAGTTCGAATTTGGTGCCGGGCATGAGGCGGTGGTCCGGGCAGGGGATGAAGCCGCCCATGGAGGCCAGGCGTTTCATGCGCTCGATCTCTGCGTCCACGGCGGCCTTATCCTTCCGGAGGGCGGTTTTATCCATGCCGCCGACGCCCAGCATGCCGGGGCCGAACTTTTTTCTGGCGGGTTCGAACTGATCCCCCCAGACGCCGACCTCGATGGGGAACATGGTATTGACGCCGTTTGCGAACCAGGTGGGCAGCAGCTTTTCGGTGACGCCGTCGCAGTCCAGGGAGATGATGTCGATGCCGTACTCATGGCAGAGGTCGCAGCGCTTTTTATAATGCTTTCCGGCCAGCTCGTCGAAGATATCCGGGGCGATGAGGGGGCCGTTCTTGAAGCAGATATCCTCCCAGAAATGGGCGAAATCGAACTTCGCGCCGGTTTCCAGAATGGCCTTGGCGCACTGATACTGCATGTCGGCGTAGGCGTCCACGATATCGGCGAAGAGCTCCTCGTCCTCGTCGTAGATCAGGTAGCTCATGCCCACCACGGAGGTCATATTGCGGATATCGCCCATGACGGAGCCGAGGTGGAGTCCAACGGGAACGTCCTGCGGTCTTGTCTCGTTGAAATGCTTATAATAATCCGTGTTCACCCGTTCGGGGGCATACTGCATCTTCGGGAGGAAGAGGGTTTCGAAGGCCTCCCGGTCCTTTAAGAGGTAGTCGTCCTCCGAGGGGATGGAGGTGACGCCGGGCTTATGGCGCTCGATGATGCCGTCCCCGTTTAAAACGCGGCGGGATCCGTCCGGCAGGACCTCCAGCTCCTTCGACTGGAAGCGGGGGGAGAGGCCGTTGTTGGAGCCGGTGCAGTGGTACCAGTTGAAGTCCCAGCCGATGAGCTTATCCAGCTCCATGTCCTTTTCGCTGCCGTCCCAGTTGCCGACGGAGAGCTCCTTCGGGATCTTTCCCTGCTCCGCCCACTCGGTCAGAAGCTCGCCCCAGTAGCCGAAATGGACGGCGGGAAAGCGGTCAACGGGCCGGTAATGCAGGATGTTCATTGCGCGTTCTCGATTGGTCATAATATCCCTCCGGGAGATAAGATCGATTCAAAAGGCGGTATGGACGCGGCTCGCTTCATCCTTCCCGGACGGCGCGGGCTGCGAATTCCTCCAGCATGGCGACATAGCGGTGATAGCGCTCCAGGGGAACGTCCGGCGGGGTCTGATGATCCACGGAGGGGATGAAGCCTCCCGTTTTCATCACGGGGAAGAGCCGCTCGAACTCGCCCCGCATGGCGTCGACGCCGACCCGCATGGTCATTTTGTCGAAGGCGCCGATAAAGAGGAAATCCGGGTACGCCTCTCTGAGGGCGGGAAGATCCACACCGGCCTGCCGCTCCAGGGGAAGGACCCCTTCGATGCCGGCACGCCTCAGCCAGGGGATCATTTTCGTCACGTCCCCGTCGGTATCCACGATGACCTTGGTGCCGTGCTCCCGGACGAAGGGGACCACCTTCCGGTAATAGGGCAGAAGGAACTCGTCGAAGCAGGCCTCGGAGAGCATGGGGCCGTTGTTGTAGCTCATGTCCTCGGCGAAGGTCATGAAGTCGGGGGTGAGGATCTCGTATATGCGCTCCATCTGCCGCAGCTGGTAATCGGCCAGATCGTCCAGAATGCGGTGGTAGAGCTCGGGATAATCATAGAAGGAATAGAGGTGCCCCTCGATGCCGAAGAGGGTGCGGGGGAACCAGAAGCCGCCGTCCATGGAGAACCAGACGGGGAAATCCCCCCGGTCATGCTGTTCCTTGATGCGGCGCATTTCCGCCAGCTGTCCGTCCGGGCCGTGCTCCGGGTAGAGGAAGGGGAGGAGGGCTTCGTAGTCGTCCTCGTCCTCCATGATGGGGCCGCCGTTGAATTTCGGTCCGGGGCAGTTCCCGGCCTTATGGGGGAGCCAGAACTGCCGGTGAGCGTCCAGACCCAGGGACGGCGCGATGTCGTTCCAGGGGATGGCGGGATCCAGGCCCTGCTCCTGCCAGGCGCGGAGGGTTTTATCCCACCAGGAAGCCCACTCGATCATGGGCAGTCGGTCGTCCGGCATCTCGAAACGCAGGGTCGCCTGCACCCGCTGACGGTTGGTCATGACAGCCTCCGTTGAGGGAAAACGCGTTATCGCGGATCGGAAGGCAGAAGTCCTCCCTCTCCGGCGCGGTCTTTACGGTATTTTAGCACATTCGGCGGAGATACGCAAGGGATACGGACTAATTTTTCGGTGCGGCGGGCGGGTTTTTCAGCACCTCCCGGAGGGTATTCATCATGGAGGCGACCTCCAGGGGCTTGGCGATATGGCCGTTCATCCCGGCGGCAAGCGCGGCCTCCACATCCACCCGGAAGGCGTTGGCGGTCATGGTCACGATGGGCACGGCGGCCTTTTTCCTGTCCTCCAGGGCGCGGATGGCTCCCGCGGCGGTATAGCCGTCCATCACGGGCATCTGGATGTCCATAAGCAC
>CACWLT010000179.1 GCA_902761695.1 uncultured Ruminococcus sp. | reverse complement strand
CTCTCCGTGGCGTTCCTGTTCACGGTCAGCGTGCCTCTGGCGGTGACGGCGCTGGTTTCCGCCCCCGTCATCGTGGCGTATTCGGCGGTGTTCCACGGCAAGATCGGGAACGGGTTTGAGTACTGCGACCAGAACGAGGGCAAGCTCTCCGCCATCGCGCAGGAGAATCTCACCGGCGTCCGGGTGGTCCGGGCCTTCGGGCGGGAGATCTACGAGGTGGAGAAATTCACGAAGCAGAACGACCTCTACGCCGACGCCTGGATCAAGCTGGGACGGCTCATGTCCCTGTTCTGGTGCATGGGCGACCTGATCTCCGGGCTGCAGCAGATGGTCATCATGGTATTCGGCACGGTGCTGGCGGTGAACGGGGAGCTGTCGGTGGGAGATCTCATCGCGGCGATATCCTACAACGCCATGCTGATCTGGCCGGTCCGGGAGCTGGGACGCACCGTCTCCGAGATGTCCAAGGCGGGCATTTCCGTGGGACGTCTGGGCGAAATCATGGACGCGCCCGAGGAAACGGACGCTCCCGACGCGGTGGACTGCGATCCGGCGGGGGGCATCGAATTCAAAAACGTGACCTTCTCCTACGACGGGGGAGCGGAGGTGCTGAAGAACGTCAGCTTCCGGGTGAAGAAGGGGGAAACCCTCGGCATCATCGGCATGACGGGCAGCGGCAAGTCCACTCTGGCGCAGCTGCTCTGTAAGCTCTGGGAGCTGCCGGAGGAGGGCGGGACCATTTCCGTCTCCGGCACAGACATCCGCAAGATCAGGACGGCCTCCCTGCGGCGGAACGTGGGCATCGTGCTCCAGGAGCCGTTCCTGTTCAGCCGGACGCTGCGAGACAACATCGGCGTGACCTACGACAAGCCGGCGGAGCACGAGCCGGAAATCCGGGAAGCCGCCCGGGCCGCCTGTCTGGAGGAGACCATCGGGAACTTCTCCGACGGCTGGGACACCATGGTGGGCGAGCGGGGCGTGACCCTCTCCGGCGGGCAGAAGCAGCGGGTGGCCATCGCCCGGATGCTCACGGAAATGCCGCCCGTCATGATCTTCGACGACTCCCTTTCCGCCGTGGACAGCGAGACGGACGCGAAGATCCGGCACGCCCTTCGGGAGAAGACCGCCGACGCCACGGTGATCCTCATATCCCACCGGATCCAGACTCTCATGACGGCGGACCACATCCTGGTCATGGCCGGGGGCGAGATCGTGGAGGAGGGCAATCACGAAAGCCTTCTCGCGAAAGACGGCATATACAGAAAAATCTACGACATTCAGACCGGAGCGAACACCGGAGAGGACGAGGAAGGGGGGAGAGACTGATGGACGGTGAAAACGAAAAGATCCGGCATCTGCGTTTTTTCGGCATCCCGAAGATTCTGCCCTACCTGAAGCCCTATACGGGGGCCATGATCGTCATGGTGCTCTTCGCCTTCGGGGGCTCCCTCATTGACACGATCTTCCCGAAGTTTCAGGAATACGCCATCAACCACTACATCGCGGACGAGACCCTGGACACGATCGTACCCTTCGTGATCCTCTACGTGGTCCTTCTGGTGGTCCAGGTCACGCTCAACTTCACGGCGTCCTATCTCGGCACGAAGATGGAGATGATTGTGGGGCGGGATCTGAAAAAACGGGCCTTCGATCATCTGCAGACCCTGTCCTTCTCCTACTTCAACCGCAACTCCGTGGGCTACGTCCACGCGCGGGTCATGAGCGACACGGGGCGCATCGGGTCCCTGATCTCCTGGTACCTGCTGGACTGCATCTGGAACGGGGCCTACATGATCGGCGCGCTCTTCATGATGTTCCGGACCAACTGGAAGCTGACGCTGGTGGTGCTGGCGGTCATACCCGTGGTCACCGCCGTGGTGGGCTTCATGCAGAAGAGGCTGACCGGGGCAAACCGCCGCATCCGGGAGCTGAATTCCCGCATCACGGGCTCCTTCAACGAGGGGATCACCGGGGCGCGGACGGTCAAGACCCTGGCGGCGGAGGGACTGCTGGAGGAGGAATTCCGGGGCGAGACCGGCGAGATGAAGCGTGTCTCCGTCATGGAATCCCGGTACCGGGGCGCGCTCTGGACCTCCCTGACCGTGGCTTCCTACATAGCGCTGGCCCTGGTGCTGAAACTGGGCGGCGATCTCACCCGGGAGCAGATCATGACCGTGGGTACCCTGTCCCTCTTCATGTCCTACTCCCAGGGCATCATGCACCCCATCCGCTGGATCGTCAACTCCATCTCCCAGCTCATCATGGTGCAGGTGAACATCGAGCGGCTGACGGGCCTTCTGGAGACGGAATCCGACGTTTCCGACAGCCCGGAGGTCATCGAGAAATACGGCGACATGTTCCACCCGAAGCGGGAGAACTGGGAGGAGCTCAAGGGAGACATCGAGTTCGACGACGTGACCTTCCACTATCCCGACGGGGAGGAGACCATCCTCGAGCACTTCGACCTCAAGGTGCCCCACGGGACCAACGTGGCCATCGTGGGCGAGACCGGCGCGGGCAAATCCACTCTGGTGAATCTGGTCTGCCGGTTCTTCGAGCCCACGGAGGGCAGGCTGCTCATCGACGGCCGGGACGCCCGGGAGCGCTCCCAGCTCTGGCTCCATTCCAACATCGGCTACGTGCTCCAGACGCCCCATCTCTTCTCCGGCACCATCCGGGACAACCTGAGATACGGTTCCCCGGACGCCACGGACGAGGAGATCATGGAAGCGCTGCGGGTCGTCTCCGCGGACGGCATTGTGGAGAAGAGTGAAAAGGGGCTGGACACGGAGGTCGGCGAGGGGGGCGATCTGCTCTCCACCGGCGAGAAGCAGCTGCTCTCCTTTGCCCGGGCCATTCTCTGCAATCCGAAGATCCTGGTGCTGGACGAGGCCACCTCCTCCATCGACACCTTCACGGAGCAGCTGATCCAGAACGCCATCGGCAAGGTCATCGAAGGGCGGACGTCCTTCATGATCGCCCACCGGCTTTCCACCGTGCGGAACGCGGACGTGATCCTGGTAGTGAAGGACGGGCGGATCATCGAGAGCGGCACCCACGGGGAGCTTCTGAAACAGAAGGGATACTACTACAATCTCTACACCAGGCAGTACGAGGCGGAAGCGACGGAAGCGGCCTTCCAGACCCTCAGCGAAGTCTGACGGAGGGCGAGCCATGCAGATCGAGAACAATATTCTGCGGTACTATCTCAGAAACGCGTATTTCATCACGGGGACGGCCTACGCGGGGAAATCCACCATGGCAAAGATGCTCTCCGAGCGCTGCGGCATGCTCCTCTGCGGGGAGAACTACCACATGGACGCGGCCGATGCCTGCGCGGAGCCGGACATCCAGCCGGATCTCTGCTATTTTCGGACGATGAAGAGCTGGGAGGATTTCGTCCGCCGTTCCCCGGAGGAGTACGAGCGGTGGATGTTTGGCGTCGGACGGGAGGTGGCCGGTATCGAGGTCTGCGAGCTGATCTCCCTCTCCGCGCAGGGAAAGAAGATCATCGTGGACACGAACATCCCCCTGCCCGTCCTGCGTGAAATCTCCGACTATGACCACGTGGCGGTGATGCTGTCTCCCATGAGCATGAGCGTGGACCGCTTCTTCGACCGGAGCGATCCGGAGAAGCGGTTCCTGCTGGACGTGATAAACGGCTGCGAGGACGCGGAGGCGGTCATGGCGAACTACCGGGCCGGGCTCGAGCGGATCAACAGCCGGGAGCACTACGAGGAATACCTCACGAGCGGCTTCTTCACCGTCATTCGCGAGGACACGGAGGAGGACACCCGGGAAGCGGTCTTCGGAAAGCTGGCCCGGCACTTCGGGCTGATCTGAGGAGGGCATTTATGAAAACGATTCTCATCACGGCCTTCGAGCCCTTCGGAGGGAGCGCGCGCAACTCGTCCCTGGACACCCTGCGTTCCCTGCAGGATACCATCGGGGACGGGCGCGTTCTGAAGGCCGAGCTTCCCGTGGAATACGACGGAGCGGCGGCGGCTCTGGCAGAGCGGATCACCCGCATCCGGGAGGAAGGCAGCCTTGACGCGGTGCTCTGTCTCGGGCAGGCGGAGGGGCGCGGGACCATCACCCCGGAATACGTCGCCGTCAACGTGCGGAACGGATCGATCCCGGACAACGCGGGAAAGCTCTGCCGGTTTGAGCCCTGCGAGGAAGGAGGTCCGGACGGCATTCTCTCAGCCCTTCCCGTCCCCGCCATCGCCGAGCGGCTGAACCGGATGAAGATCCCGGCGTCGGTATCCTTCTCGGCAGGGGCGTATGTGTGCAACTCCACGATGTACGCCGCGCTCCGTCTGACGGCGGGAACGGGCATCCGGGCGGGGTTCATCCACCTGCCCCTCTCCGCAGAGATCGCCCTGGAGGAGGGCAAGGCGGGCCGGGTGCTCACCCTTCCCCAGTCCGTCCTGACGGCGGGGATCACCGAAGCGGTCCGGGTGATACTGGAAGCGTAAACAGGAACAAGGCTCCTGCGGTACGGTCTGCGTACGGGCGGGAGCCTTGGATTTTTATCATAGTGTGTTCACACTATAGGGAAGAAATCTTTCCTTATAGCATGAATACTATAAGGTCATTTTCTCCTTCCCAGCTTGCGGTAACACTGGCGGCAGCGGAAGGGGCCGGGGGCGGACTCGTGGCCGCAGACCGGGCAGAGCACCAGTCTGTCCTCGTCGAAGGAGGTCGGGACGGGATAGGTCAGCCCTCCTGCGCAAAAGACCTGCATCCCCACGGCATAATGGATCTCCGTATCCGGGGGCAGAAGGACCTCCTCCGTACCGCCGAGGCGTGAGCGGAGCACAAGCTGCAGCTTCTGGCGGTCGGCGCTCTTCCCCGGGGAGACGGAGTTCGCAAACCCGCCCCGGGCACGTACCCCTCCTCCGCCGCGTCCTGTCCCCACGGTCTTCATGTCGATCTTCGCGATTTCGGCGTAGAAGGATCTCGCGGCGATTTTCCGGTGGAGGCGGAAGGGCCAGAAGGGGAGGATGAACATGGTCGGGAAGGCCACGGAGAAAGGGGACATGAGACCGCGTCCGCTCCTTGTGCCGTAGAGATACCAGAGCCGGATATCGATTATGAACCACAAAAGGATCAGGGCGGCGGCAAGGAGCTTTTCCCGCTTGCCCAGCTCCCGGAAGAAGGCTTCCGTCCCGGGGCGGAGGGTGTGCCGCTCCACCTTCGGCATCTCCGGGGCGGCTTGTTCAAGATACTGCGGGGCGGCGTCGGCGTCCTCACGGCTCCAGACCTTCTCCGGGTGGTCCGAGAGCTGCCGCGCCCACTCCTCATGCTCCCGCAGCTCACGGTTCCGGACGGCATGGCCCGAGAGATATCCCGCGAAAAGGGCGGCGGCGAAGAAAAGCAGATAGAAGCCCACGGCCCAGAGCTTCACCGGCAGAGGGAAATTCAGTGCGGAGGCGTCGAAAACCTCACGTGCCGTATGGCTGATGAAGCGGGCGAAATACTGGACGGGTCCGGCGAAGAACAGGGCCTGCATCAGTCCGACGGCCACAGCGGCGGTCAGGGAGCCGTGGAGCAGGACGCCCAGGCCCACCGTGCCGATCATGGCGGGGATATCCGGGGAGCGTGGATGTCCGTCCGCCGCACGGTATTCCGCCGCGTTCCGACCGATGTTCTGCTCGAAGACGAAGCCGAAGATCATGCAGAAAAGCTCCGACAGCAGGGCGAATACCAGCCACAGGGTCTGGGTTTTGGCGTCCGTATAGCCCGTGACGTTGACGGGGACGGAGATGATGAAGCCCACCAGGAGAAGCAGGGTATTCGAGGCCAGGCCGATGCCCGTCATGAAGAGAAAGGTGAAGAAGCCCCCCGTGATGATCTCCTGCGCGCTGCGTCTTCTTGTCTCCGGACTGTTCCGTTTTGACATGGGGTTATCCTCCCTATTTTGCGTTCGTTTGAACCTGTCTGAAGGTATTATAGCAGACAGTTCTTGTTTTGTCAAGTGTTCCGGGCGCTCCGGTTTAAGAAAAACTTCATGAGAACTTCCTTGTTCTTTCATGGCGCGAGGGGGTATAATGGGGCCGGAATGAAGACAGCAAAGGAGACGGAACATGGAACGGAATAAGGAACAGAACAGAAAACAAACTCGGAATCATCTT
>CACWLT010000178.1 GCA_902761695.1 uncultured Ruminococcus sp. | reverse complement strand
CCTGACCCAGTACCTCCCCGCCGAGATCCGGACAGATACTCTTTCCGCTGACGTGAACGTCTCCTTCCCCGAAGGGCAGGGAACCATAACCGTGATCGCCTCCGAACCCCTGACCCTGAAGCTGCGGATCCCCCCGTGGGGCCGGGAGAACCCCTTCCGCGCCGATGGCCTGACCACAGCCGGACGCTTCGCCTCGCTCTCCCTTGAACCCGGAAAGACCGTGGAGATCGCCGTAAGCTTCCGCTATCTCCCCCGCTTCGAGTACACCCCCGATCTCACGGAGGACGGACACCGCCTCGCCGCCCTGCTGTACGGACCCTTCGTCATGGTCACGGAGGATCCTTCAAAGGAATTCCTCACCCTTGACGCCGACAGCCGCCCCGCACCCATCCCGGACCGCTTCGCCCTCACCTTCTCCGGCCGGGCATTCATCCCCATGTACGAAGCCCACGGCATCCCGTATCATACGTATTTCAAGCTGAAATAAACGACTGGACCGAAAAGCAAAAACAACAGCGTTCGACAAACAACAACTGTGCGTTTGCCGAACGCTGTTTCTCCTTCGGAGTTGTTCCCGTTCCGAAACCCGCGCCTGCCGCCGGATTTTCTAACCTCTCAGGCACCACCAGTGATTCCTGAACTCCGCGAACCGCTTCGCCATCGCCAGCATGGGCCCCAGCACGAACCGGATCTTCGGCGCGTGGGCAACCGTCCATATGGTGAGGGGCTCTTCCTCCCCCGAATCGATTTTCTCCGGAATCATCAGGCTGTGCTTTTCGCAAAGAGCGAGGGCTCTCTCCGTCTGTTCCGGGTCCAGCCCGGCCCGTTTTGTGAAGGAAGCGGCAGTGAAGCGCGTGAACGTCGACGGATTCACCTCCGCGAAGAAACGCAGTACCTCCAGAAACACCGGATCACAGAGGTCCGCGAAGAGCTCCGTGACCGCCTCGTCCCGAAGCAGCCTTGCCGTGTCCTCCGGCCCGCTCAGCCAGACCAGCCCGATCTCGTCATTGAAATAAATGATCCCGCGTTCATCCGACGAGAATCCGCTCTGCGCCTCGGGATGGTCGGAGAAATACTGCCGCACGTCCTCCGGCTTTTTTGATCCGCCCCCCGCGTTCCAGATTTTGAAATAGGCACGGAAAAAGCCGTCGTATAACGTCTCCGGGATCTTCTCCCATCCGTCCCTTCCGACAGGAGCCTCCGCTTCCCCCTCCATGGAGAACAGGGAATCGATGCTGACCCCGAACACCTCCGCCAGCACCGGCAGCAGGGAAATGTCCGGCGCCGTGTTGCCGTTCTCCCACTTGCTCACTGTCTGCGCACTCACCCCGATGACCTCCCCCAGCGCCTCCTGCGTCATGCCGGCTTCCCGCCGCAGCTCCGCGATCCGCTCCCCGATGTTTTTCATTCTCGTCACCTCTTTTTCAAAATTCCGTTTTCCCGGTACGCTCCCATTTTACCGGATACCCGCGCAAAAGTCCATCGCCGAAACGGATACCCCCTCCCGCATCCGGCGAGTTTCAGACGCCGATCCCCCTCGGAATGAAAAAAGGAAGAAATCCCTCAATCAAAAGATTCCTTCCCAAAGTCACTGGGGTGGCCGGATTCGAACCGACGCATGAAGCAGTCAAAGTGCTTTGTCTTACCGCTTGACGACACCCCAATCATCCGTATTATACCACGGATTCCGGGTTTCGTCAAGCGGTTTTCTCACGGTTCTGCTCTCAGGGGCCTGCCTTACGCGATCACAAAGTGCGCCGGCAGCCCGTCCTTCCAGACCGTCTGAACCTCGCCCTGAATCAGGGGCAGGATCCACGTGAGGCATTCGTCCGTCACGTTGTTGTTCTCCGGAACGATCCATTCTCTTGGCACCACGCGCACGGCGTTGGCGATTCCGGAGATCTCCTTCGGCACATACCGGCAGCCGTATCCGTCCGGGAAATCCCGGTTCTCGAACCGCTCCATGGCGATCATGGCCCCCGTCGTCCCCCCGATGGCCGAGAGCACCGCCTGCTGCCCGCACAGGGAAGCCTCGGAGAGATCCCGCGCGGAGGCGATGTGCGCGCCGCACCGCTGGGGCAGATTCAGCTCGATGGAGCGCACCTTGCAGCCGAATTTCGCCTTGACGGCATTTTCGAGGGTTTTGGCGGTGCCTTCCAGATACTTGTGACCGAAGACGTCCACCGCGCCGGACTGCGTACCCTCGCCAACGTAATGCCCGTCCGCGAACCGCGCTCCTTCCGAGACCGCGATCACGACGTTCGGATGCTTCTCAAACGCCCGCGCGACGTCGCCGAAAAACGCGTCCATGTCGAACGGCACCTCGGGCAGATAGACGTAGTCCGGCCCCGCGCCGCTCACCAGATTCGGCAGAGCTGCCGCCGCCGTCAGCCAGCCCGCGTCCCGTCCCATGATCTCCACGATGGTCACGGCCTTGACCGTATAGACCGCGCAGTCCCGGACGATCTCCTGCATCTCCGTCGCGATGAACTTGGCCGCAGAGCCGAAGCCAGGCGTGTGGTCCGTCCCCATCAGGTCGTTGTCGATGGTCTTCGGCACGCCCATGACCCGCATCTCGTAGTCCGAGGTCCGGAGGTATTCCGCCAGCTTGGCCACCGTGTCCATGGAGTCGTTCCCGCCGATATAGAAGAAATACCGGATGTCGTATTTCCTGAAGAGAGAAATCAGCCTTTCATAGAAGCCCGGATCCTCCGCCGGCTTCGGGAGCTTTTTGCGGCAGGAGCCCAGCGCCGAGGCCGGGGTCTGCATCAGCGGGATCAGCGCGCCCTTTCTGTCCGCCGATCCGTCCTCCGCCGTGAAGAGCGGATTCAGCTCGACCAGCCTCTCCTCGAGAAAGCCCTCGATCCCGTTCCGCATGCCGTAGAGCTTCGTGATGGTGTCCGTATTGCCGACGCAGGCTTCGATCACCCCGGCCAGCGAGGCGTTGATGGCCGCAGTGGGACCGCCGGACTGCCCGACGACCGCCGCGCCAATAAGCCGATTGTTCATGATAAGTGCCGTCCTTTGATCAAGATGGAATTGTCCGCCCCCATCATAGCACAACCGCCGCGTTCTGTCAAGGGAGCGGGATGCACCGTGTCGAAGCGTGGGGAACGATTTTTTCCTGACTCCCTCCCGATTCCGACCCCTTTCGCGGATGGGGAGAATTATAATAATATCGTCTTTTACGGGAGGGGGGATTGTCCATGAACACAGAACAACAGGACAGCATCAGAAGCATCACGTCGGGGAGATCCCTGACCGTCTTTCTCGAGGGGGATATCGACCACCACAGCGCCCGCCGCATCCGGACCCGCATCGATACCAAGGTCTTCATCCAGCGGCCGGACGAGCTGATTCTGGATCTTTCCGGCGTCTGCTTCATGGATTCGTCGGGGCTGGGCCTGATCCTGGGCCGGTACGCCAAGGCCGTGGAGCTGGGCATCGCCTTCAAGGTGGCCAACCCCAACCGGGACGTCCGCCGCATCCTGGACCTGGCGGGCACCGAGCGTCTCATCAAAATCGAGAACGCGTACCCCGCGGGCGCGAGACAGGAGGCCCTATGCCGAAAGCCGTAACCGTCAACCAGATGCGCAGCACCTTCCCCTCCTGTTCCGTCAATGAAGCGCTGGCCCGGTCCGTGGCGGCCTCCTTCTCCGCCCAGATGAACCCCACCCGAGGCCGTCACCAACGCCATCGTCCACGGCTACCGGGATTCCATCGGGGAAATCACCATGATCCTGAAGCTGGAGGACGACCGCACCTTCACCGCCGAGATCCGGGACAAGGGCTGCGGCATCGCCGACGTGGAGCAGGCCATGCGCCCCCTCTTCACCACTGACCCGGAGCACGAGCGCAGCGGCATGGGCTTCACCATCATCGAGAACTTCATGGATTCCCTCCGCGTGGTGTCCGCCCCGGGAAAGGGCACCCGCGTCATCATGAAGAAAAAGCTCTCCATGCTCCCCATCCGGAAGTAAGAAGATACATAATCCCTCCCGAACAACATTCGCGGAGGATCCCGGAGAGGTGCATCATGGCGCAGAACGAAAAAGCCGCGGCGGAGACCAGGAAACTGCTGGAGCGGTACGCAAGGGAGGGCGGGGAAGATCTGGAGGCCCGTCTGGTGGAGCTGAATCTGGGACTGGCCGCCAGCGTTGCCATGCGGTTCCGGGGACGGGGCCCGGATCAGGAGGACCTCGTCCAGATCGGCTCCATCGGCCTTCTGAAAGCCATTCGCAGCTTCGATCCCGCAAGGGGATTCGCCTTTTCCACCTATGCCGTTCCCCTCATCATCGGCGAGATCCGGCGTTTTCTCCGGGACGACGGCGCCGTCAAGGTCAGCCGCGGACTGAAGCGGACGGGAGCCCTTTTGATGAAGGAGAGGGAGAAGTGCCTGGCCGAGCGCGGAGAGGAGCCCCGCATGGACGAGCTGGCAAAGCGCCTGGGCATCACCCCCCAGGAGGCCGCCGCAGCCCTGGAAGCCGCATCCCCTGTCCGCTCCCTGACCGAGGCCATCGGAGAGGACGACTTCTCCCTGGAGGACGTGATTCCCGACCGGGAGGACGGCATCGGCAGAATGCTGGAGAAGCTGGCCCTGACGGAGAGCATCGGCCGCCTCCCGCCCCTCTGGCGTCAGATCATCGCCCTCCGCTATTTCCGGGAGTGGTCCCAGCAGAAAACCGCGGACGCCCTCGGCCTGACCCAGGTGAAGATCTCCCGGGAGGAAAAGAAGATCTTCGCCGAGCTGCGAAAAATGCTGGCATGAAAAACGCGGCATGTCTCCCACACACAGGAGCCGTGCCGCGTATTCTTTTGTCCGTTCTTCCCTTACGGTTCGACCGCAGCCTCCGCTTCAATGTCCTCCGGCGTGAGGGTATCCGGGAAGAGGCTGGCCAGATAGACGGTGTCCAGTCCGCCCCGCATGACGTCGTAGTGGTATCCGTCGAGGATGAAGACGTTGTCCGATACCACATAGAAGGTCTCCGCCATGTCCTTTGTGAAGAAGGTGACGGAGTAAAGCAGGAATTCGTCCGACTTCTCCTTGTCCCGGACGCACTTGACTCCCTCCAGCCGCTGATGGAAAGCCTCCATCTCGGCGGGCGTGGAGAATTCGACGGATTCCGCCGTGGACAGCTGGGTCACCACGATGGATTCGGTGACGGTGTAGCCCGTGGTCTTCTCGGTCAGCGGAGGCAGCAGATCCTCCAGCAGCTTGACGCCCGGCGCGTCGCAGGAGACCAACAGCAGGGCGGAGAGGCAGAGCGCGATAATGGCGGTGATGGTTTTATTCAGTCTCATTTTCGTTCGTTTCCTGTTGTGATGATACGGTGTTTTTCGCGGGGATCTGCCGCTCCGAAGGAGGGGGTACGCCTTCCTCCCATGCTCGCAGTCCCGCAATTGTACTTTCTTATTATACATGTTCTTTTCCCATTTGTCAAGGGCTTATCCCGCCGTACCCAGCTGAATGCGGAAAAAGCCCTCAACATTCTCCGCCGAAAAGACGCTTCTCCATGTACCGCGGCGCGTACTCCGCGAAGCCGTGCTTCCGGTAGAAGGCCCTGGACTCGAACCACACCGCCGGATCCCCGCCCAGATGGACCCGGAGCACGCTTTTCCCCGCACCCCGGACCGCCTCCTCCGCCACGGAGAGCAGCGCCGTCCCGATCCCCTGCCTCTTCCGCGCCGCCTTCACAAAGAACCGGTGCAGAAACGCGTCATCCGTCCCGGGAACCGACCGGTATCCCACGCAGCCGATCACCCGCTCCCGTCCAATCTCATCCGCCTCCACAGCCAGCCAGAACCCGTCCCCCGTCTCCAGATAGTTCCCCCGCACGTCGAGCAGATCCTCCCTGAGCGTCGGCACCAGCCCCAGCGCGTCCTTCGCCTCCAGCACCATGAAGATCATGTCGTCCCGGAACCGCTCCTCATACGGAATGATGCGGTATGTCCTCTCCATCTCCCGTTACCTCCCCGGCTCTCCGCCATCTTCTCTCATTTCCCGCCCGGCATGGCAAAAAACAATTGCATCCGCCCCCCGTTTGTGGTATACTGAAGCAAAATCAACAAGAAACGGAACGTGCTCCGATGAAAAAAATGCTCGTAGTAGACGGCAACAGCATGGTCAACCGCGCCTTCTTCGGCATCCGCCCCCTGTCCACGAAGGACGGCCTGCCCACCAACGCCGTTTTCGGCTTTCTGTCCATTCTGAAAAAGCACCTGGATGCCCTGGATCCCGATTACCGGGTCTGCGCCTTCGACGTCCATGAACCCACCTTCCGCCACCTGTCCTACGCCGAGTACAAGGGCAACCGCAAGGGGATGCCGGACGAGCTGAAGGCCCAGATGCCCTATGCCAAAAGGGCGGCGGCGGCCCTCGGTTTTCTGATTCTGGAGTGCCCCGGCTGGGAGGCGGACGACGTCATCGGCACCGTGGCGAAGCGGGACGACGACCGGGGCGATATCGAAACCTATATCCTCACCGGCGACCGGGATTCCCTCCAGCTCATCACCCCGGCCACCACCGTCCTGCTGGCGAAAACCAAGGAGGATATCGCCTTCACTCCCGCCGTGTTCACGGAAACCTACGGCATCACCCCAGCGCAGTTCGTGGATGTCAAGGCCCTCATGGGGGATTCCTCGGACAATATCCCCGGGGTGGCGGGCATCGGGGAGAAAACCGCCCTGAAGCTCATCGCCGAGGTGGGATCCCTGGACGCCCTGTACGCGGAGGGCGGCATGGAGGGTCAGACGGCGGGCACCGTGAAAAAGCTGGAGGCCGGCCGTGAGAGCGCTTACCTGTCCCGGGACCTGGCCGAGATCCGGCGAAACGCTCCCATCGGCGACCCGGAAGTCCTCTGGCAGACCCGCCCCGTGGACGCCGACGCCTTCCTCGCCCTCTGCGGCGAACTGGAATTCAGCGAAATCGTCTCCGTACAGACCGCGCTGACCACAGAGGAGCTGCCCGGACTGGACGGATTCACATCGGACACTCCCGTTGCCTTCGTGCTGTCCGGTGAGGCCGCCGCCCTCTGCCCGGAGGAAGGGAAGATCCTTCTGATCCGGTATCCCTCCCCCGAGAGCGTCATCGCCTTTCTGCGCCGGGTCCCCGTGGTCGTCCACGATTTCAAGACCCTCCTCCGCACCCTCCATATCCCCGGCGACGGGATCCGCTGCGCCTTCGACACCATGCTGGCCGCCTACCTGCTGAACCCGGGAAAGAGCCGCTATCTGCTGCCGGAGCTTGCCGCGGAGTACGGACTTTCCGCACCGGAGGATCCCGCACATGAAGCCGCTGCCGTGTACGCTCTGTGGGAGAGCATGGGGGAGGCCCTGCGGCAGAGCGGGGAAGAACAGCTGCTCCATGACATCGAGATCCCCCTGTCCGCAGTCCTCAGCGAGATGGAGGAGACCGGCTTCCGCATTGATCCCGCGGGCATCCGTTCCTACGCCGCCGAGCTGCAGAAGCAGGAGACCGCCCTGGCCGAATCCGTCTGGTTCAAGGCCGGCCATACCTTCAACATCAATTCCCCGAAGCAGCTGGGAGAGGTCCTCTTCGACGAGCTGGGCCTGCCCGCCGGACGAAAGACCAAGACCGGATGGTCCACGGACGCCGAGACTCTGGAGGACCTGCGCCCCTATCACGACATCATCGACGACATCCTCACCTACCGGCAGGTGGCCAAGCTCCGGGGAACCTACGGCGAGCCTCTGGCGGCCCAGGCGGACGAGGGCGGACGGATCCACACCCGTCTGAACCAGACCGGCACCGCCACGGGACGCCTCGCCTCCAGCGATCCGAACCTGCAGAACATCCCGGTGCGGGGCGAGCTGGGCCGGGAGCTGCGGAAGTTCTTCATCGCGGAGGATGGGTATCTTCTGGTGGACGCGGACTATTCCCAGATCGAGCTGCGGGTGCTGGCGGCCCTGGCGGAGGACGTTAACATGAAGCGGGCCTTCGTTGAGGGGGAGGACATCCACACCGCCGTGGCCGCCGAGGTCTTCCACGTGGATCCCGACGACGTGACCCCGGACCTCAGACGCCGGGCCAAGGCCGTGAACTTCGGCATCGTCTACGGCATCGGGGACTTTTCCCTGGCGAAGGATCTGGGCATCACCCGCCGTCAGGCGAAGCAGTATATCGAGAACTACCTCGCCACCTATTCCGGCGTCAGCGCGTATCTGGACAAAACCGTGGAGGAGGCCAAAAAGAACGGCTATACCACCACCCTTTTCGGCAGGCGGAGAAACATCCCGGAGCTGAAGTCCTCCAACCGGAACCTGCGGAATTTCGGAGAGCGCGTCGCCATGAACAGCCCCATCCAGGGAACCGCCGCCGACGTCATCAAAATCGCCATGATCCGGGTGAACCGCGCCCTGAAGGAGTCTGGCCTCGACGCACGCCTCATCATGCAGGTCCACGACGAGCTGATTCTGGAGGCAAGGGAGGACTGCGCAGAGGAGGCCGGGGAACTGCTGGTGCGGGAGATGGAGCGCGCCGTGACCCTTGCCGTCCCCCTCACCGCCGACTGCGGCATGGGCAAAACCTGGCTGGACGCGAAATGATCCCGCCGCTCTGACAGTATAACACAATTACTAACAATTGTCAATAGTCTTTCCCCATTTTCTCCAAATTCTCCCTTATGCACAAAACGCACAGCTGTCAATCATCAAACAGTTGTGCGTTTTTTCGATCCCTTTGCCGGTTCATCCCGGGGAATTCATCCGCTAATCGAACCGTCCCTTACGGCCTTCTCAGATCCTCACGATATACCCTTCCTTCCGGGGCGCAGCGTCCCGTTTGCCCTCCGGCTTGCCGTAGCCCAGAATCACGTTGCCGATGCCGCGGTAGTTCTCCGGGATCCTCCATTTCTTCATGAGCGCCTTGCCCTCGTCGGAATCAAAGACCTCCGCCGCCCGCCAGATGTAGCAGGAATCCACGCCCACCGCCTCGGCCGCGTTCATCAGATTCCCGATCACCAGATTTCCGTCCGCCACATACGTCGGAATCGTGCTGTCCGCGAAGACCACCGCCACTGTGGGCGCGCCGTAGAAGGGATGTCCGTCCGGATTGCCCATGACGCCGCCGTTGAGCCGCTCCAGCCTTGCGTAGTCCTCCGGATTCTGCACCACCGCGATCAGGGGAGACTGCCGCCCCATGCCCGTGGCCGCGTAGGTCCCCGCCTCCAGAATCTTCGCAAGATCCTCTTCCTTCACCTGCTCCGGCCGGTAAGCGCGGCAGGCCCGTCTGCTCTTCAGTACTTCAAGCGTTGCGTTCATGTCTATTCTCCTTTATGTTAATAATAATCTGAAACTGCCCGTCCGTGAGGTCCTGTTCAATTGTTTTCCGGATTGTCGGGACGGATGACCCGGTGCTCCCGCCGCCGCATGACCCCGATCAGCTCCTCCAACGTCCCGACGGGTTCGTCCAGCTCGATGCCGGAGAGCGCCTCGGCGTCCACGCTGTGACAGTCGGAGCCCCCCGTCTCGATCAGATCGTAGGCCCGGGCGTAGTGGAGCGCCATTTCGTTGACGAACTCCCCCTTCGGCGCGTTCACCACCTCCACCGCGTCCACGTCCCGGGGCAGCAGGCGGATGTAGGGAATATAGCGCGCTTCAAAGAAGGGATGCGCGTGACTGACAAAGGCCCCCGCTCCCCGCACCAGCCGCAGATAGTCGACAATGTCCAGCTTCACGATCTCCGGATGCCCGAGCAGCCAGTCGTTGTCCAGCCCGAAGGTGAGGAAATCGTTGCCGTAGAAGGAGTGCTCCCAGCCGTAGAACACGGTCAGTCCGATCTCGTCCCCCCGCTTCTTCGCGTTCCGGTATCCTTCCTTGAAGGCGTCCAGCCACTCGTCCCAGGGCAGATTCCGGTCCGGCCTCGTGTTCCCGGTAAAGAAGTGATCCGTAATCACGATCCCCGTGTAGCCCTTCTCCTTGTAGAAATCCGCCAGCTCCGCCCCCGGACTGCGGCCGCACGCGCTCCCCTCAACGGTGTGAACGTGCAGATCGTAACGGTATCCCATGCGCCCTCCTTATTCCATCCTCGTGATAGCCCGGATGATTCTTTCGTCCGCTACCTCGTTGTTCTCGTCCGTTACCCGGGCGAATCCCCGGTAGCTCCAGACCGCCCGGCCGATCCCGTGGGCAATGCAGATGTCCGCCACGTCGTTCAGCCAGCGCACTGCGGAGTCGTCGTCCGCGTTAGCTATCACCCCGTATTCCCCGAGATAAAGCGGCTTCCCGGTCTTTTCGATGAAAGAGAAGGCCGGAGCCAAGACCCTTTCCAGATACGCCCGGTCCACCATGCCGCCACGCTCCATGTGCTCCGGGATCCAGTCCCCGTAGTAGGCCCGGTGGTCGTCGAAGGCGAAGGGATAGGTCACCGGCGTGCGGTACGCGGCGTTCATCGGCTCCCAGGACGCCCGCTGATGGGTGAAGAGATGGGGCTCGTACATGTGGAAGGTGTACAGCAGATGAGGATCGTCCGAAACGACAAGGTTTTTCAGCTCTCCCACGGAGTTCCACCGGTTCGGCCCCACGATGACGCCCCGCTCCGGCGTGACCCCGTGGATCACTTCCGCCGCCTCCTGCCACAGCGCGTTCCAGGGATCGGAGTTCTCCCAGACCAGCTCGTTCAGAAGCTCGAACCGCAGATTGTCCCCCTCGGCGGCGTACCGCTCCGCGAAGAATTCCCAGATGGCGAGGAACCGCTTTTGACTCTCCCGGTTGGTGAAGAGATCGTTCTTCGCCCCGTTCCCGAAGAAGAACCCCGGCGCGTGATGCAGATCCAGCACCAGATTCAGCCCGGCCCCCTTCGCCCACCGGAGCGCGCTGTCAATGTAGCAGAGCCCGTCCTCCCGGTAAACCCCCGGCTTCTCGTCGTCCTCGAAGAGGAAGTAGTCCACCGGCAGCCGCACGTGGTCGCAGCCCCAGGACTTCATCCGGACAAAATCCGGCTCCGTGATGTAGGTGCCGAAATGCTCCGGTCCCTTTCTCCCATACTGGGAAATCCAGTGCCCCAGATTGCACCCGGCCATGTAGCCGTCCAGCTTTGGCATGTCAGCCTCCCTCCCCGTATTCCATATCGATCCTCTTCGTGTACTCCTCCCAAACCGCGCTGAGCGCCGTCAGCTCGCTCCCGTCAAACGCGAATCCCCCGGGGATCGGCGAGACGCAGTAGAGGTCCGGGACGCCGATCCGGGGCTGGTCCAGCAGCCAGCGCATGGTGTCCCGCTTGGTGTTGAAGCCCGCGTTGTCCGTGTCCAGCAGCACCCCAGGCATGGCGATGGAGTACATCTTCGCCCGCATGGACATGTCCTCCCGGCAGTACCGGTTGTCCGGGTTGTAGTCGTGGAGCCGCGCCTGATCGCACACCGCCGCGAAATATGGATGGCAGGGCGAGCAGTTGATAATGGCCTCGGGCTTGATTTCCTTCGCCCGGTCGTAGATGTGCTTCATGAAATCATAAAGCAGCTCGGCGCCGTATTTCCCGGAATAGGTTCGGAACGCCCGCCCGATGGGGATCTGAAACGCGTAGTCGATCTTGATGCCGTCGCAGTCGTAGCAGCCCTCATCGGAGGAGAAGATCCGGTGCAGCGCCTCGTCCAGAATGGCGAGAAACGCCGGATGGGAAGGATCCACCCGCCGCTCGCCCTCCTCCGTGGTGACCACCGCTTCCTCCGGGATCCCCTCCGGATCGAAGATCTTGAACCAGAGCAGGGTGTGGATCCCCTCCGCCCGCCGCTCGTTAACGAACCGCCGCAGATCGGGCCACTTGTCCGGATTGGCGATGTCCGTGCCGTATTCCGTTTGCCATTTGTCGTCGATAATGAGGCACCGGGGGGTTAAACCGGCCTCCCTCATTCGGGCCAGATAGTCCAGATACACCGGCTCCCGCGCTCCGTCGGCTCCCTTCCAGGGCAGTCCGTTGTCCGCGAACTGCTGGATCCATCCGCAGGCCATGGGCCCGTGCCAGAACTTCGGCGGGATCTTCTTCTTCGGGACCTGGGCCAGACCCGAGACATAGTAATACTCCGCGTATTTCCGCACGGCGTCGAACTCGTCCTCGGCCTCAAAGCCCACGATCCACGGAGCCTGCCATGTCCCGTCCACCTCCGTGTGCCCGAACTGGTCCGTCTCCAGATGGAAGGCGCTCCGCCAGCCCGCCGTGGTGGGAACGTAATCGAAGGAATTGAAATTGTGCTCCCCCGGTCTCGCGCAGAGCCCCAGAGCCAGCTGCCCCGTGATTCCCGGCGTCCGGAAGGAATAGCAGAACATGGGCGGCACCATCAGCACCGACCACCGGTGGCATTTTGTGGACGCGCGGAAATAGTAGTCCTCTTCGTTGTACCAGGACTGGCAGGGATAGAACCCATACTGGAATTCATAGTCGCTGCCGTGACCTGCCTCCGCCGCGTTGCCCGTGAAGTACTCGATTCCGTCGACGCGCCCTTTCCCGGACACTGTGACGGCATAGGCGAAGCGGAGCGGTCCCACGCTGAGGATGTACTGCTTCTCCTTCCAGAGGGAGCTCTTTCCCCTCCAGATGAAGTCCATTCCCCCGCCGACCTCCACGGACTGTACCAGAACGGGCTCATCGGGCTCCTCGTCCCGGAGCGTCTCCCCTTTCTCGTTCAGCTGATGAACGGCGGAGCGCATGTCCAGCCGCGCCACGGTGACGCCGTCGATGACGATCCCGACCTTCGCGCCCTCCACCTCGACGGAAAAAGCGGACGATTGATAACGAATCATGGCAGACTCCTTGCAAACCAGGCGGTGATTATGCTATAATAGCTTGACG
Source organism: uncultured Ruminococcus sp. (assembly GCA_902761695.1). Lineage (GTDB taxonomy): Bacteria > Bacillota > Clostridia > Oscillospirales > CAG-272 > UMGS1696. Next base: position 5,978 of record CACWLT010000178.1, on the reverse strand, counting down.
CGTACCGGGGAAAATCGACCCGATCCCGTCTTTCATGGAAATTATAACGTATTTTCCGGCCTTTGGAAAGAAGCAGAATCACCAAAACAGACGGCTTCGTTTTGACAAACCGGACAAAATGCAGGAAAGGAAGGGCGTATCGTTTGCGCAATCTGTTTCTGAATCTGAAAAAATACACCCTTGAATCCATCCTCGGCCCCCTCTGCAAGCTGTCAGCTCTTCGTCCCCCTGGTGGTGGCGGATATCGTGGATAAGGGCATTGCCGTCGGGGACCGCGCCTATGTGGTCAGCCGGTTCGCCGTCCTCATCGCCCTGGGCGTCATCGGCATCGTCTGCTCCATCACCGCCCAGTATTTCGCCGCGAAGGCCTCCGTGGGCTGCGTGACCTCCCTGCGCCGCTCCCTGTATGCCCATATCCAGGACCTGTCCTTCTCGGATCTGGACCGCATCGGCGTGCCCACCCTCATCACCCGGCTGACCGGGGATCTGAATACCGTCCAGAGCGGACTGAACCTGGCCCTGCGCCTCCTGCTCCGCTCGCCGTTTGTGGTGTTCGGCGCCATGATCATGGCCTTCACCATCGACGCCCGGGCCGCCCTGATCTTCCTCGCCGCCATCGTGATTCTGGCCGCCGTGGTGTTCGGCATCATGCTGGGCTCCGTCCCCGCCTATAAGAAGGTGCAGGGGGAGCTGGACGCCCTGACCGGATCTACGCGGGAGAATCTGGCCGGGGCTCGGGTGATCCGGGCCTTCGGCATGGAGGAAGGAGAGCGGGAGAAATTCGCCTCCCACAACGACGCCCTCTACCGCCGCCAGCTCTTCGCCGGACGCATCTCCGCCCTGATGAACCCCCTGACCTTCGTGATCCTGAACGGCGGCATCATCCTTCTGCTGTATACCTCCGGCGTCCGGGTCAACGACGGCGGGCTCACCGTGGGCAAGACCGTCGCGCTCTACAACTACATGACCCAGATCCTTGTGGAACTGGTAAAGTTCGCCAACCTCATCATCTCCATCTCCAAGGCCGTCTCCTGCATGAAGCGGGTGGACGAGGTTCTCCTCACCGCCCCCGCCATGACCTTCCCGGATACGGACCCCGCCGAGGATCCGAACGCCCCCGCCGTGGAGTTCCGGAATGTGACCCTCCGCTATTCCGACGCGGATCCGGCCGTCACCGGCGTGAGCTTCACCGTGAATCACGGAGAGACCGTGGGCATCATCGGCGGCACCGGCTCCGGCAAGACCTCACTCGCCGCCATGATCCCCCGCTTCTACGACGCCTCGGAGGGGGAGGTCCTCGTAAACGGCGTCAGCGTGAAGGATTACCCCGCGAAGACCCTCCGGCATAAGATCGGTTACGTGCTCCAGCGGGCGGGACTGTTCCGGGGCACCGTCCGCTCCAACCTCCTCTGGGGCGGGGAAGCGGATGAGGAAGCCCTCGCCTCCGCCGTCCGGTCCGCCCAGGCCGCCGACGTGATCGCCGCCAAGGAGGACGGTCTGGATTCCGCCGTGGAGCAGAACGGACGGAACTTCTCCGGCGGTCAGCGGCAGCGCCTCACCATCGCCCGCGCCCTGGTCCGCCGCCCCGAGATCCTGATTCTGGACGACAGCGCCTCCGCCCTGGACTTCGCCACGGACGCCGCCCTTCGGAAGGAGCTGGCAAGGCTGGACTACAAGCCGGCCACTGTCATCATCTCCCAGCGCACCTCCTCCATTCAGCACGCCGACAAGATCCTTGTGCTGGACGACGGCGAGGCGGTGGGCATCGGCACCCACGAGGAACTGCTCGAAACCTGCCCCGTCTACCGCGAAATCTACGAATCCCAGTACGGAAAGGAGGACTGACCCATGGCCGGAAAGAATAAACAGCCCCTGCGCCGCGAAACCTGGCGCCGCCTGCTCTCCTACCTCAGACGGAATATCCCCATCCTCGTCCTGGTGGTGCTCCTCTCCGCCGCCACCCATCCTCTGCGGCCGCGCCATCGACTGCATGCACGGGGAAGGGAAGGTGGATTTCGACGGCATCGCGGAGTGCCTTGTGCGCATCGGGATGTCCGCCTGCCTCTGCGGGATCCTGCAGTGGGTGATGAACTCCCTGAACAACCGCGTCACCTACCGGGTGGTGTGCGATGTGCGCCGGGACGCCTTCGACACCCTGACCCACCTGCCCCTGTCCTATGTGGATTCCCATCCCCACGGCGGCACCGTCAGCCGGGTCATCGCCGACGTGGATCAGTTCGCCGACGGCCTGCTTTTAGGCTTTACCCAGTTCTTCACCGGCATCGCCACCATCGTCTGCACCCTCGTCTTCATGCTGACCATCCATCCCCTCATCACCCTGGCCGTGGTGGTGCTGACGCCCCTGTCCCTCTTCGTGGCCTCCTTTATCGCGAAGAAGACCTACGACATGTTCCGCCTCCAGTCCGACACCCGGGGCGAGCTGACGGCCCAGATCAACGAGGTCATAGGCGGACAGCCGATCGTGCGGGCTTTCTCCCGGGAGGAGGACTGCCTCGCCCAGTTCGACGAGATCAACGGACGGCTGGAGAAGTGCTCCCTCCGGGCCATCTTCTTCTCCTCCATCACCAACCCCTCCACCCGGTTCATCAACAATGTGGTCTACGCGGCCGTGGCGCTGACGGGAGCCCTCACTGTGATCTCCGGCGGCATGACCGTGGGCGGGCTGACCTCCTTCCTGGCCTACGCCAACCAGTATACCAAGCCCTTCAACGAGATCTCCGGCGTCATCACCGAGCTGCAGAACGCCCTGGCCTGCGCGGAGCGAATCTTCGCCCTCATCGACGAGCCCCGGGAGCTGCCCGACAAGCCGGACGCCGCCGACCTTTCGGATGCGCGCGGAGAGGTCCGGGCCGAGCACGTGGACTTCTCCTATGTCCCCGACCGGGAGCTGATCCGGGATTTCAACCTGACGGTGAAGCCCGGGGAGCGCGTCGCCATCGTGGGCCCCACCGGCTGCGGCAAGACCACCGTCATCAACCTGCTCATGCGCTTCTACGACGTGAACGCGGGCGGCATCCTGGTGGAGGGAAAGGACGTGCGGGATATCCGGCGCGACTCCCTCCACAGCGCCTACGGCATGGTGCTGCAGGACACCTGGATGCTGCGTGGAACGGTCCGGGAGAACATCGCCATGGGCCGGGACGCCACGGACGAGGAGATCGTCGCCGCCGCCAAGGCTGCCCATGCCCACAGCTTCATCCGCCGCCTCCCCGACGGCTATGATACAGTCATCAGCGACGACGGGGGCGCCTTGTCCGCCGGACAGAGACAGCTGCTCTGCATCGCCCGGGTCATGCTGGCCATCCCCCCCATGCTGATCCTCGACGAGGCCACCTCCTCCATCGATACCCGCACCGAAATGAAGATCCAGAACGCCTTCGCCGCCCTCATGAAGGGCCGCACCAGCTTCATCGTGGCTCACCGTCTCTCCACCGTCCGTGAAGCGGATATCATCCTCGTCATGAAGTCCGGCCGCATCATCGAGCAGGGAACCCACGACGCCCTCCTGAAAAAAGGCGGCTTCTACGCAGCTCTCTGGGGCAGCCAGTTCGAGCAGGTGAGCTGAACCCGGCCCCGCAAAGCAAAAAAAGGAAGAACGGTCAGCTTCGATCGTTCTTCCTTATATTTCTGTATGCAGTCAGTCGTGAGCCCGGATCAGGCGCCGTAAACGGTTTCGGGTTCGCCGTCGCCGTCGGTATCCTCAATGATGGTGTCCACCGCGCCGTTGCCGTCGGTGTCGAGATAAAGGCTGTCGACCTTGCCGTCGCCGGTGGTGTCCACCAGATAAGCGTCGATCTCGCCGTCGCCGTCGGTGTCCTCGGTCTCCAGAATCTCGATGGTGGCCTTGCGTCTCTTGTTCAGGATGTTCACGATAATCAGCACAAGCGCGCAGACAGCCAGAACGCCCGCCGTGATGAGGAGGATCAGCGAAATCAGATCCTTCTTTTCCTCAAAGGTCTCCTTGGCCTTCTCGCCGAGCTTTTTGACGATGATTTCCATGATAGCTTGCTCCTTACAGAAATAGTGTCGTGCCTACCGGTATATTGTACCAAAGCTTCCCTCGAAATGCAAGGGAAAATGCGCGGAATTTACGATTCGTTTCCAATTCGTTCTTTTTCGCGCCGGAATGGGCCGCCGGGGAATGCCGCCCCGCCTTGACAAACCGCCCCCCTTCCTGCTATAATGATCGATTTCGTCAACTGGGATTACGCGGGCATCATCGGCCCCGAGGACGCCGGCCATGTCATCAAGATCCGCGGCGAGGTCAACGACTACCGGGGCTCTCCCCAATTGTCCGTCTCCCGCATCCGCCGGGCCAAGAACGCGGACGGATGGCGCGTGGAGGATCTGGTCCCCACCGCCCCCATCGACCGGGAGGCCGTCATGAACGAGGTCCGGGCGCTGGCCGAATCCATTGAAGACGAGGATTACCGGAAGATTGCCCTGACCATGCTGGAGCAGAAGGGAGAGGCATTCTCCATCATCCCCGCCGCCAAGAGCTTCCACCACAGCTTCGTCTCCGGCCTGCTCATGCACACCGCCAATATGCTCCGCACCGCCGATTTTCTCGCCTCCCTGTATCCGGAGACCGTGAACCGGAGCCTGCTCCTCTGCGGAACCCTCCTCCATGACTTCGCCAAGATCGAGGAGTTCAATTTCTCCGAGCTGGGCCTGGTGACGGAGTATTCCCGCCCCGGCAAGCTCATCGGCCACCTGGTCATGGGTGCGGAGAACGTCCGCCGTGCCGCCGAGGCTCTGAACCTGCCCGAGGAGAAGACCCTTCTGCTCTGCCATATGATCCTCTCCCACCACGGGGAACCCGAGTTCGGAGCCGCCGTGATCCCGCGCTGCGCCGAGGCCGAGCTGCTCTACCATATCGACCTCATCGACAGCCGTATGGAAATCTACCGCGAATCCCTGGAGGGCGTCGTCCCCGGCACCTTCTCCGGCAAAATCTTCGCCCTCGATAAAGACATCTACCGCCCCGAGGAAGAATAACAAAAGCGGATCCCGCCTCCCCGAAAACCGGAGACAGAAGGGATCCGCTTTTTTCATGTCTTTTCAGCTCACCAGATGGTTATCCTCCCGAGCAGGGCTTACACCGGCATCATCAGCTTTTCCGCCTCGTCCAGCAGAATGTTCTTCTCAGAGAAGGGGATCTTCTGCCCGTCCACGATCTGGTAATTCTCGTGCCCCTTTCCCGCGAAGAGAACAATGTCCCCCTCCCGCGCGGTCCGGACGGCGAAGCGTACGGCCTCCTCACGGTCCGGGATCGCGGTGTAGAGCTTCGATTTGTCGAACCACCGGAGCACGTCCTCGATGATGTCCTCCGGCCGCTCGTTGTCCGGATTGTCCGAGGTCAGGATCGTGAAGTCCGCCAGACGGCAGGATACCTCCGCCAGCTCGCGCCGCCTGAGATAGGTCCTCCCGCCGATGCAGCCGAAAACGCAGATCAGCCGCCGTGGGTTGTACTCCCGCAGCACCGACAGCGCCGAGGTCAGGCTCACCCCGTTGTGCGCGTAGTCGATGATGAAGGTGATCCCCGGCAGCGCGTCCACCATCTCCATCCGTCCCCGCACCGAGATGGTCCGGAGCGCGTCCGCCGCCTCCTCCGGGGTGATGCCCATGATTCCCGCCGCCGCGATGGCCTCCATGCCGTTGTATACGCTGAACCGTCCGGGTGTCCGCAGCCGCACCGCCGTTCTTCCCCCTGCGTGGGCCAGGGTGAAATCGATGCCCAGGGAGGTCTCGTCCCGGTAGCTGCCGATCTGGGAGGCCCGGTAATCCGCCGCACGGTTGATGGCGCAGGTGACGGGAACAACCGGCGCGTTCTCCGTCATGTAGGCTGCGTTGGGATCGTCCGCGTTCACAATGATGTGCTTCACGCCAAAATTCGTGAACAGCTTCCGCTTGGCGTCCCGGTATTCCTCGAAGGAGGCGTGCTCTCCCGCGCCGAT
>CACWLT010000177.1 GCA_902761695.1 uncultured Ruminococcus sp. | reverse complement strand
CGCGGCCAGACGGGAGGAAAACGGCACCGTCCGGGATTTCTGCGCGGCGGCGGGCAGGCTGCTCCGCTGGGGAGGCTGCTTCACGGCGGTCTACCGTCCCGAGCGGCTGACGGAACTGCTCGTCTCCCTCCGGTCAGCCGGACTGGAGCCAAAGCGGATCGTATTCGTCCATCCCGCGCAGGACAAGCCTCCCTCCCTGATCCTTGCCGAGGCGAAAAAAGGCGCGGGGGAGGGTCTCGTCTGCGCCCGCCCGCTGATCGTGTACCGGGACACCGCAAAAACCGTCTATACCGACGACATGCAGGCCGTCTACGACACCTTCTCCATGGATCACCTGTTCTGACTCCGGCCCGTTCCCCGATTCATCCGACTTCAATTCATTACCACTGAAAGGCGGACGCCATGCTCCAAAGAAACCCTTCCGATGAAAAGACAGAAAAGAACGCCGTGGAGCGCGGCACCCTGTATCTCGTCGCCACCCCCATCGGCAATATGGCGGACATCTCCTCCCGGGCTTTGAAGATCCTCTCCACCGTGGATTTCGTGGCGGCGGAGGACACCCGGAACTCCGGGCTCATGCTGTCCCGGCTGAACATCCAGAAGCCCATGGTCAGCTACCATGAGCACAACCGCCGGGAGCGGGGCCCGTACATTGCCGAGAGGCTGAAGAACGGCGAGGCCTGTGCGCTGGTGACGGACGCCGGAACCCCCGCCGTGTCCGATCCCGGGGAGGATCTGGTCCGCCTCTGCGCCGAGGAGGGCATTCCCGTCACCGCCGTCCCCGGATGCTGCGCCGCGGTCAACGCCCTGGCCCTCTCCGGCCTCTCCACCAGGCGCTTCGCCTTCGAGGGATTTCTGCCGGTATCGGGACGGGAGCGGGAGGAGCGGCTGAAGGAGCTGAAATCCGAAACCCGCACCGTCATCCTCTACGAAGCGCCCCACCGGCTCCGGGAGACCCTCTCCGATCTCTTCGCCGCCCTGGGGGACAGGCACGCCGCCCTCTGCCGGGAGATGACCAAGCTCAACGAGGAGATCCTGCGCACCACCCTCTCCGGCGCGGTGAAGATTTACGAAGAAAAGGAACCCCGGGGGGAATATGTCCTTGTGATCGAGGGCGTGACGCGGGAGGAAGAGCAGGCGGATTACCCGGAGGACATCGCGGCACACGTGGCCCTGCTGGAAGACGGCGGTCTTTCCCGAATGGACGCCATCAAGGCGGCAGCCCGGGCGAGAGGCGTCAAAAAGAACGACATCTATAACGCCCTGATCCGTCAGGACGAGGAATAAAAGCGGCACTTTATCTCACCATCTTTCCATACAGAAAGGATTGCAGCGTTATGAAAATCGGTCTCACCTCCTACAGCATGAACAACTACATTTGCGGCGGGCTTATGTCCGTCTGCGAGGTCATGCGCTTCGCCAAGGAAAAGGGCGCGGAGCACATCGAGCTGGTCCCCTTCGGCTTCACGCTCCACGACGACAAAACCGGGGAGTTCAACGAGCCCCTCATCGCCGAGATCCTGCGGGTGTCGAAGGAAATCGACCTGCCCCTCTCCAACTACGCGGTGCTCGGGGACCTGCTGAAGGAGGATCCGGACGCGCGGCGTGCTGAGGTGGAGCGGCTGAAGCGGCACATCGACGTGGCGGCGAAGCTCGGTCTGAAGCAGATGCGCCACGACGTATCCTCCTTCCGCCGTCCGCTGGAATCCAACACGCCCCTGGCCTTCGAGCGGGAGTTCCCCATCGCGGTGGAGACCTGCCGGGAGCTGGCGGACTACGCTGCGCAGTACGGCATCACCACGCTGGTGGAGAACCACGGCTTCTTCGTCAACGGCTCCGACCGGGTGATCCGCCTCATCGACGCCGTGGGCCGGGACAACTTCGGCCTGCTGCTGGACACCGGCAACTTCACCTGCGTGGACGAGGATCCCACGGTGGCGGTGAAGAAGTGCGCGCCCATCGCGAAGATGGTGCACCTGAAGGACTTCTACATCCGGAAGGCGGACCGTCTCACGGGCAACGGCGGTCTGTTCCGCTGCGACTCCGGCTGCTGGTTCTCCTCCAACTCCGGCGTATCCATGCTCCGGGGCTCCATCCTGGCCCAGGGGGATCTGGACATCTGGACGATCCTGACCACCATCCGCGACACGGGCTACGACGGATATGTCTCCGTGGAGTTCGAGGGCATGGAGGACGGCAAGACCGGCTCCGAGACCGGCATGGACGCGGCGAGATATATTCTGGCGAACGGGTGAGGAGGTTCTTTTATGAACGTTCTTTTCATCGTTACGGACCAATTGCGGTACGACTGCGTCGGTGCGGCGGGGATCCGGCCGGTGAGGACCCCCAACATGGACCGGCTGGCGGCGGAGGGGCTTTTCTTCGAGAATGCCTACACGCCCCTGCCCGTCTGCGCGCCGTCGCGGCAGGCCATGCTGACCGGCGTTCAGCCCGACTCCATCGGCGCGCTGTTCAACTACAATTTCATAAACACCCGAGGCGCGGATCCCGCCGTACCCACCTGGGTATCCGAGCTGAAGGACCGGGGTTACCGCTGCGGATTCGCCGGCCACTGGGACGCCTCCCCCAACGGAAACGAAAACGCCTTCGGGTACGAGACGGTGTTTGACGGGGCGGCCTGGTCGAAGGAGATCGGGGAGAAGTACGGGCAGATCGACTACCCGAATGCCTGGTTCGGCTGCTCCAATCCCATCGCCGTCGAGGACACGAAAACCTGGCGCATCTGCGAAAGCTCGGCCCGCTTCATCCGGGAGAGCGCCGGGCAGCCCTGGCACATCTGGGTGGACATCACGGATCCCCATCTGCCCTGCCGTCCCTCCGCGCCCTACGACACCATGTACAAACCGGAGGACATCGAGCCCTGGCCGGGATTCGGCGACACCTTCGAGGGCAAGCCCTACATCCAGAAGAAGCAAATCGAGAACTGGCACCTGGAGGGCAGGACATGGGAGGAATTCTCCCGCACGGCGGCTTATTATTACGGCATGATCACCCAGACGGACGCCGCCATCGGGCAATTGCTCCGGGCGCTGGACGAGACGGGGCAGGCGGAAGACACGGCGGTCATCCTGCTGGCGGACCACGGGGACACCTCCGGTGATCACGGCATGATGGACAAGCACTACATCCTCTACGATTCCGTGGTGCACGTGCCCTTTATCGTCAAGGCCCCCGGGATCACGCCGCAGAGGATCTCCTCCTTCGCCTGCTCCTCCCTGGACGTGGCCCCCACGGTGGAAAAGCTCGTGGGCATGAAGCCGGAGAGCACCCGCCACGGCCGCTCCGCCACGGATTACGCCGACGGCACCGCCTTTCCGGAGTTCGCCGTCTTCACCTCCAACGGCCAGCAGTTCGGTCTGTTCTGCCAGCGGGGCATCCGGACGGAGAAGTACAAGTACATCTGGAACCTGACGGACGTGGACGAGTTCTACGACCTGACCCTGGATCCCGGGGAAAAGGTCAACCGGGCCTCGGATCCGGCGTACCGGGAGGTTATGAAGGATCTGGGAGAAAAGCTCCTCGGTGAGCTGCGCCGCCGGGGGGATCCCTTCGCCTCGGGCTGGATCGCCTGGCAGTGCGGTTTGGGCGAGTGACATCGGATTGACGGGAATCCGGGCCGCAAGTTTTGCGTTTCTTTGAACAGAGGCCCGGATTTTCGTATAATTTACAGTTTAACTTTATGCAGGGTCAGCGGATTCCTGTTGAAACTGCACAGCGGAAACGTCTTGTCAACAGGGCGTTTTTCTGCTATAATACCGGTAATGAAGAATATGCTCCTGTTTCATGGCTTCAATAGGGAGGGAACAAACATGACTGTCCTTTTCAAAAACGGCTCTGTTTACAACAATGCGGAACGGCGCTTCGTCAAGGCGGATCTTCTGGCGGAGAACGGCGTCGTGGTGGATCCGGCGTATACGGGCGAGGTCCCCGCGGACGCTGAGATCGTGGACTGCACCGGGCGGTATCTGCTCCCCGGGCTGGTGGACGTGCACACCCACGGCCGTTCCGGCTACGACTTCAACAATGTGGACGCGGAGGCTGTGACGGCGCTCCGGAAGTCCTACGCCAAGGCGGGCACCACCACCCTCATGGCGACGCTGGCCTCCGCGACGATGGAATCCCTCGAAAACTCCATCCGCTTCATCGGGGAGAACCGGGAGACCGAAGCGGGAAAGGCGACGCTGGCCGGTGTGCATCTGGAGGGCCGGTACCTGAACCCGAAGCGCCGGGGAGCCCACGCCACCGAGCTGCTCTACCCTCTTGACGCGGTAGAGCTGGAAGGCCTCATGCGGAAGATGCTGCCCCTGCCCGTCCACGTGTCCTGCGCGGCGGAGATGGAGGGCGGCGAGGCCTTCGTGAAGACGGCGGTACGGCTGGGCGCGACGGTGGGCATGGCGCACTCCGACGCCACCTGGGACGAAGCGCGCCGGGCGGTGGAATGGGGCGTCACCTCCTTCACCCACACCTTCAACGCCATGAAGCCCGTCCATCACCGGGAACCCGGCAACGCCATCGCCTCCCTCATGACGGACGAGGCCTGGACCGAGCTGATCTGCGACGGGGAGCACGTGCATCCCGCCATGATCGCCCTGGCCTCCCGCGCGAAGCCGAAGGACAAGCTGGTGCTCATCACGGACTCCATGGAAGCCGCCGCCATGCCCGACGGGGAATACGGCATCGCGGGTCTGCCCGTCATCGTGAAGAACGGCCGGGCGGTCAACTCCGACGGCGCTCTTGCGGGCAGCACGCTGGATCTCTTCAAGGGGCTCACCAATTTCATGAAGTTCACGGGCCGCACGCTGGAGGACACGCTGCCCTGCGCCACCTCCAATCCGGCGGAGATGGTGGGGATCGCGGACTCCTGCGGATCCCTCGCCGCCGGCCGCCGCGCGGATATCGTGATGGTCACGGATCGCGAGAACCCCGCGATTGAATCCGTGTGGGTTCTCGGGGAGAGAATCTGAAGATCCTCGAGACTATAGTGTGTTCACACTATGAGGAAAGAAACGCTGCGCGTTTCAAATTGAATGGCCTTGCGCAGGCCGGGCGGCACGAGGGACACCATCTCAGGCCGAAGGTGCCCCTCGTGCGGGTCCCCCTTGGCCGTATGGCATAACCTGACAGCTTGTAGCTGAATCGAAAATTGATTGCGTATCCCATGTCCTCGCGCGGACTACGTTGCGTCAGCTGAAACATGCGTGAAATCCCATCGGAGATGGAATTTCACGGTTTGCTCTGCCCGAGGGGGCGACGCAAACAGCGATCGAAACGCGCATGACAGGGGCGCGTAGAAGTACTGGCTGGCATTTTCGTTCAGCGGCGCGGGATTTTGGGTGTCCGGGGGCGGTCTGGTTTCCGGTCATTCCGGTATTCCGGTCGTTCTGGTTTTCTCGTTCCTTATATTTTTACTTTTTCCTCCTACTGTACATATATCCAAAATCACGGGAGAGACACATGAAAAAGACATTTTATATCACCACTGCCATTGCGTATGCGTCCTACAAGCCGCATATCGGGAACACCTACGACATCGTGGCGGCGGACGCCATAGCCCGGTACAAGAGGCTGCGGGGTTACGATGTGCATTTCGTCACCGGCTCCGACGAGCACGGGCAGAAGATCGAGAACAAGGCGAAGGAAGCCGGCATCACCCCGAAGGAATACGTGGACCGCTACTCCGCCTCCATCAAGGCCGTCTGGGACTCCATGAACGTATCCTACGACCGCTTCATCCGCACCACCGACGCGGACCACGAGCGGAACGTGGCGCACATCTTTGAAAAAATGCTGGCCCAGGGCGACATCTACAAGGGCTACTACGAGGACTGGTACTGCACCCCCTGCGAGTCCTTCTTCACGGAGACGCAGCTGGTGAACGGCAAGTGTCCCGACTGCGGCCGCGATGTACAGAAGATGAAGGAGGAGACCTACTTCTTCCGGATGAGCAAGTACGTGGACCGGCTGCTGCAATACTACGACGAGAACCCGGACTTCATCGTCCCGGAGAGCCTCAAGCGGGAGATGGTGAACAATTTCATAAAGCCCGGCCTGCAGGATCTCTGCGTGTCCCGGACCTCCTTCAAATGGGGCATCCCGGTGGAGAGCGACCCGAAGCACGTGGTCTACGTGTGGCTGGACGCCCTGACCAACTATATCTCCGCCCTG
>CACWLT010000176.1 GCA_902761695.1 uncultured Ruminococcus sp. | reverse complement strand
ATCCAGATGGGGCGTGCGCTCGCCCATGAGGTAGGGCATGTAGAGCAGCCGGTTTGCGCCGATGGGGGATTCCGCTGCCTCGCTGTCCATGATCTTATAGGGATCCACGCCCTGCTTCGCCGCCTCCTCCACCTCGGGAGCGCAGAAGTTGTTCCGGAACCACTGCAGGGACAGTCCCGCCGCCTGGGTCACGCCCATGACATGCCATGCTCCGGGGACCGCGCAGCAGAAGGTGTGGACTCTGCCCTTGGGATCCACCGTGATGCCGTCCGTGTGGGCGAACACCACGCCGGAGGTGCCGATGGTGGTGAAGGCCCGCCCGTCGGATACAACGCCCATGCCGACCGCAGCCGCCGCGTTGTCTCCCGCGCCGCCGACCACGGGGGTTCCGGGAGCCAGTCCGGTCAGCGCGGACGCACGCTCCGTCACCCGGCCGGTGATCTCCGGGGACTCGTAGACCTTGCCGAGAAGGGACTTGTCGATATCAAGCGCGGCCAGCAGCTCGTCGGACCAGCAGCGTCCGGGAACGTCCAGCAGCTGCATGCCGGAGGCGTCGGAGACCTCGGTGGCGTATTCGCCGGTGAGCATCAGCCGGATATAGTCCTTCGGAAGGAGAATGTGGCGGCATTTCGCGTAGATTTCCGGCTCGTGCTTCTTCACCCACATGATCTTCGAGGCGGTGAAGCCCGTCAGCGCGGGGTTGGCGGTGATCCGGATCAGCTCCGCGCGCCCGCCGATGAGCCGCTCGATATCCTCGCATTCCGCCCCCGTCCGCTGGTCGCACCAGATGATGGAGGGCCGGAGCACCTCGTTGTTCTCGTCCAGCATCACCAGCCCGTGCATCTGGCCGGAAATGCCCACGCCCGCGATGTCCCGGGGATCAACGCCGGCCTTTTCGATGACGGTCTTCGTGGTCTTCGCGGAGGCGTTCCACCAGTCGGCGGGATCCTGCTCCGCCCAGCCGTTCTGAGGCTGGCTCATGGGATATTCCACCGTGGAGGAGGCCATGACCTTCCCGCATTCGTCGAACAGTACGGTCTTCGTACCGGACGTGCCCACGTCGATGCCGATCACGTATTTCATCGGATTACCACCTTTCTTGCTGCCTTGCCTGTCAGTTCAAGACTTCTTTCATCAGGCTGGGATCCGCCGAGATAAAAGGCGAGCTCCCCGTCCGGCGCGGTTCTGGTTCCGTCCTCGAGGACTGCGGAAACCCAGTATTTCGGAATGTCAAATTCGACGCGGCGGCTCTCCCCGGGCGCCAGTTCGACGGCCTTCAGACCGCAGAGCTGGAAGTTCGGCGTCACCGTCCGGCTGTCGGTGTATTTCGCGTAAACCTGCGCCTTCTCCACGCCCTTCATGCCGCCCTCGTTCTTCACGGTGACGGACAGACGGTAAACCTCGTCGTCCTCCCCGTCCAGCCAGGCGTCCGAGTAGTCGAAGGAGGTATAGCTCAGGCCGTAGCCGAAGGGATAGCGGGGGGCCTTTTCCAGATACCGGTAGGTCCGCCCCTTCATGGCGTAGTCGGTGAAGTCCGGCATGGGATCGCCGTCGTAATAGAAGGTCACCGGCAGCCGTCCTGAGGGAGATACCTCACCGGCCATGATCTCCGCCGCCGCCAGTCCGCCAAGCGCCCCCGGATACCACGCGCAGAGGATAGCCCGGGCCTTGTTCGTCACCACCTCACCGAGGTCGATGGCGGAACCGGCCATGAGCAGCACGATCACGTTGTCGCAGCAGGAGCAGATCTCCTCGGCCAGCTTCATCTGGGTGTCGGGGAGGCGGAGGGTGCGCTTGTCGCCGTCGTCGAAGAACTCGTTCCGGAATCCGTTTTCCTCGCCCTCGATGGTGCAGTCGAGACCCAGGCAGAGCACTACGGTGTCCGCTTCCTTCGCGTAGGCCACGCCCTCGGAGCGCATGTTCTCAAATCCCGACCAGCTGCACAGGCGCTCGTTCCAGATATTGCACCCCTTGGCCGCCCGGATCTCCGCCCTGGTGAATACCCTGCGGAAGCCGTCGGCGGGATTGATGTATTCGGAGGCCATGCCGTTGTAGTTGCCCTCCAGCGCGATCTGGTTCATGGCGTTGGGGCCGATGACCGCGATGGTGCCGGTGGTCTCGGGATCCAGAGGCAGGATGCCGTCGTTCTTCAGCAGCACCATGGACTCCCTCGCCGCCTTCAGGTTCAGCTCCCGGTGCTCCCGGCAGTCCAGCTTCGAGAAGGGGATGTCGGCAAAGGGCCGGTTTTCCTCGAATTCGCCCAGCAGACCCCGGATGGTGTACAGCTGTACGGCCGCCTCGGTGATGTCCTCCTCCGAAACCAGATCCTCTTCCCAGGCCTCCACCAGATGCCGGTACGCCTCGCCGCAGTTCAGGTTGCATCCCGCTTTCAGGGCGGCGGCGGCGGCTTCGGGCAGGGAGGCGGAGAACTTGTGGTTGGCGTAAATGTCGTTGATGGCCCCGCAGTCGGACACGAAATAGCCCTCGAAGCCCCATTCGTCCCGGAGCACGTCCCGGATCAGGGGCATGGCGCAGCAGGGATAGCCGTAGAGACGGTTGTAGGCCCCCATGACGCCGGAGACCTTCGCCTCCCGGACCGTCCACTCGAAGGCCGGCAGGTAGGTCTCCCACAGATCGTGCTTCGACACCACGGCGTCAAAGGTGTGGCGGGACGGCTCGGGACCGGAGTGCACGGCGAAGTGCTTGGAGCAGGCGGAAGCCTTCAGAAATTCCCCTTCCCCCTGGATGCCCCGGATGTACCGCATGCCCATCTGGGCCGTCAGGAAGGGATCCTCGCCGTAGGTCTCCTGTCCGCGTCCCCAGCGGGGATCCCGGAAAATGTTGATGTTGGGGGTCCAATAGGTCAGTCCCTTGTAGATGTCCCGGTCGCCCCATTCCACGCTCTTATTGTACTTGGCGCGCGCCTCTGTGGACACGGCCTCGCCCACCTGTCCGATGAGATCGGGGTCAAAGGAGGAGGCCGGCGCGATGGCGTGGGGAAAAACCGTCGCCATACCGGAGCGGGCCACCCCGTGGGAAGCCTCGTTCCACCAGTTATACTCGTGAATGCCGAGCCGGTCGATGGCGGGGGAGTCGTACCGCAGCTGGGAGATGCGCTCCTCCACGGTCATCCGCTCCACCAGGGCCCGGGCTCTCGTCTTCGCTTCCTGCATATTCATGATGTCAGTCCTCTTTTCTGAATTTCGGGGCGATCACCGCGCAGGCGCCCAGAACGGCGAAGACCGCGCAGACGGTGACCACGCCCGGAATAACGCTTTCGCGGCGGTATTTCTTTTCCACGGCCGGACGTACCTCTGCCGGAGCGGCCTCCGTTTCCGCGGTCTCGGGCGTCAGGCTCCCCAGTCTGGCCGGGCTTTCATAGTTTGTCAGGGTGTCCTTGTCCGTAAGCTCCACTTCAACGTCCGCGAAATCCAGTGCCTTCACCGCGTCGTCCGTGGAGCATAGCACCACCTCGGACAGCTGACAGCAGCCGGATTTGCAGCTCCGGTTGTAGAAGCGGTAATACCGGTAGGCCGTGTCGCACTCCACCCGCATGGCGAAGTAGGTGAAGTCCACCTCGTCGAAGAAGCTCTCGTCGCCGGTGACGATGTCGGTCCAGTCCTGCTTGTTGTTGGAACCCTGAATCTTCCATTCGTCGGGATTGCGGCCGTTGTAGGCGGAGTTGTCGTTGGCCGTGGCCATGATGAGCCCGTCGATGGTCATGGGCTTCGGCAGGCGCACCACGGATTTCATGGAGAAGACGGAGGTGCAGAACTTCGTCCCCACATTGCCGTCCCAGATGTTGGCGGCTCCCTCATTGTGATTCCCCTCCGTGCCCTCCATGAACATGTACTTCTCGATGGGGGTGCGGTTGATGGAGGCCGCCGCTTCCTCCGCCGTGGCGAAGCCCTCGCCGCTGGCACCTGAGGCCGTTTTCTTCAGAGTCACGTAGGTCCAGCTGGCGCTGTCGGTTTCGCATTCGCCCAGCTCGTCCGACCAGTTGAAGAAGCAGTCGGTGACCCCGTCCGGATTGGCGTCGGCGAAGCGGAAGTCCATGAGGATCTTGTCCGTTTTCGTCAGGTCCAGGGTGTGGGGGGTATAGCGGAACTCGATGTTCCAGTAGCCGTCGATGTCCTTGGCCCACGCGGTCTCGAAATCGGCAGGGGCGTCCCCATAAAGCGGATAGACGGACTTCCCGGCGGCGGGGGTCAGGCAGATGCAGGTCTGGCCTCCCTTCCACGTGGGCCCGAACACGTCCGCTTCGTCGATGTAGAGATAGACGCAGTCGTTGAGGGGGGATCCCGCCGGAGCGTCGAAGGTGAAGTCATTGTCGATGAGCTCGAAGAGGAAGTAGAGCGATTCCTCGTCCCAGAGCACGGACACATAGCAGAGGGAGGTGTCGCTCCGCCCTTCCCCGCCCGTGACGTGGGTCAGCTTCTGCCGGTCCGCTCTTTTCCAGAGGGGCTCGATCTCCCCATCCACCCAGGGGGTCCCCCGGTCCGCCTTCATCCCCTCCCCGATGGCGGCGGCGGGCACGGCACCCATGGCGAGCAGGCACAGGGTTATCAGAAGGGCCGGGATCAGGGCCATAATACGTTTGTTCAAAACTGCGGGTTCCTTTCGTCGGTTCCGTCTCCGGATCCGGTACTGCTTGATATATAACACATTATATAAAACTCAAAGGAGGATGTCAAGCCAAATCCGGTAAATTTGTCCTCTCCGGCCCGCAAACCGGCGAAAAAACCGTTGCTTTTTTCCCGTTCTTCGACTATAATACAGACAGTGAATCATCATCCCGCCGGTTCCCATCCGGCTTTCCCTGTGAGGTGTGCCATGAAAGTCGAACGCGCCCTGCGCTACGGTCCCCTGCCGGAGCATCTGGCGGACCTGTATCCCGCCGAAAATCCCGCCTCCTCCCCCCTTCTCGTTTTCTTCCACGGCGGAGGACTCGAGGGCGGGAACAGAGGAGACGGAACCGATCCCGTATTCACGGAGCTGGCGGAGCGCGGCGTCAGCGTGGTCACGGCGGACTACCGCATGTACCCGTCGGCTCATTTCCCGGATTTCATCCAGGACGCGGCCCTCTGCGTCGCCTGGTGCCGGGAGAACCTTCCCCACGGCGCGCTCTGCGTGGGCGGTTCCAGCGCGGGAGGATACCTCTCCATGATGCTGATGATGGACGTCCGCTATCTCGCCGCCCACGGTGTCGAAGCGCAGAACAGGCACCAAATCGCGGGCTACTTCTGCGACAGCGGCCAGCCCACGGTCCACTTCAACGTCCTGCGGGAAAGGGGTCTGGATACGCGGCTGGTGCGGGTGGACGAGGCGGCTCCCGTCTATTTCGCCTCCCCGGTTTCCGATCCCGCCTCCCTGCCCATGGCGGCCCTGATCGTAGCGGACGGGGATATGGTGAACCGCCCGGAGCAGAACCGCCTCATGGCCCGTACCCTGCTCCACATGGGATGGCCCGAGGAATGCGTCCGCTTCACCGAAATGAAGGGCTACGGCCACACCGGCTACAACTACGCCGCGGGACCCGACGGAGCCCTCGTCTACCCGCCCATGATCGAGGCCTTCGTCCGGGAAGCGGAGAAGAGAGCTTCAGCGCTGTAAAGAAACAGAGAAAGGACTGGCCGTCATGATCCATTTTCGTGAAATCGCCGCCCATTACGGACTCGGCATGCTGCTCTCCGCACCCTCTCCCGTCCTCGGCGGTCTGATGCACACCACCTACCGTCTGGACACGCCGGAGGGCTCCTTTGCCGCGAAAATACTGAATCCCGCCGTCATGCAGAGACCGGAGGCCCTCTCCAATATGATCCGCTCCGAGAAGATCGCCCGGGCCATGGCGGAGGCAGTTCCGGCAGTGGCGGCCCTGGAGTCGGAAGGCTCCCCCCTGTCCCGCATCGGCGAGGATTACGTCATGCTCTATCCCTGGCTCTCCTGCCGCCCCGTCCTCCCTCCGAAGCTCTCCGCCCGGCACACGGAGATCATGGGCACGACCCTGGCCAGAATGCACGACGCGGGAGCCGCCCTCCTCGCCTCCGGAGCCGTCCCGCCAAAAGCGGATGAAGTTGTCCATACCGAACACCGGTGGGAGGATATCCTTGCCGAAGCGGAAGCCGCAGCCCCCGGCTCTCCCTGGCTCCCTCCCCTCCGCGACGCCCTCCCTCTCCTGGACGAGCTGGAGCA
>CACWLT010000175.1 GCA_902761695.1 uncultured Ruminococcus sp. | reverse complement strand
AAGAATTTTCGGAGTCTTTCGTACATCGTTGTTGTTCAATTTTCAATGAGCTGTCCGCTGCCTCCAACCGGTTCCCCGCTCGGTGACAGCTTGTTTATTCTATCACAGTCAGAGGCTTTTGTCAACCCCTTTTCAAAACTTTTTTCAAGTTTTTTCTGTGACCGCTCCCCCGAAGGTTCCCCCTCGCGACAGCTCCGCTATTCTATCACGTTCCCGGCCGTTTGTCAACCCTGTTTTTAAATCTTTTTTACTTTCATCATCCTGCCGGGAAAACTCCTTCCGAGGGCGCCGTCCTTTGTCGGTTTTGGCCATTCTCCCCGGTTCTCCCCCCGGATTTTCCTCACAATCCTACCCCGCGATGGAATCCAGCCACTCCGTCATAGGCCCGCAGCGCACAATGAAGTGATACGCCGTACTTCCCTCCAGATAGGTTACATAATATAAATCTCCGCTCTTCGCCATGGAAACCTGATCGTCGTACCGCGTGTAGGCTACCGCCGCGTCCCTGTGGGAATAGACGTTTTCCGTATCATAGGATTTCAGCCGGAAGGACACCGTGTGCGTGAAGGAAACGTCCTCGTCCAGATATTCCCCCGGCACGAATTCCATCGACAGCAGCCAGGCCGGATTGAACCGCCGATATTTCTGCTGGGATTCAAACTTCCCCCGCCGGTTCACCGTGACGCGGAATACGTTATCCGTCCGCCCCAGCCGCTCTGTCATCCGGGAAAAGCCCTCCTCGGCCGCCCCTTCGATGCGCTCTGCCGCATGTACGATCCGCATGTGCGTCGACCAGAGGAGAAGACCCGCCGCAAGTGCCGCCAGCGTTACCGCCAGCACCGCGAATACCGTCATCTTCCTGTCCCATCTCACGGCGGATCCCTCCCTTCGCTCATTTAAATTTCTTCAATATTGTATGGAACCGTTCGGACGGATCCGCGTCAGTCAAAGAACTGCCCGTTCACCTTCTCCAGCCCCTTGTTGACCGCCTTCGCCGTCTTCTGGATCATCGACGCGATGTTTTCGCTCCCGCCCGTCAGACCGTTCTGGATCGTGGTGCGGATGCCGATGTTGGAGAAGTGCAGGTTGTAATAGAGCTCGTCGAACACCAGATGCAGCATCCGCACCGTGTCGGGATCTCTCGCCACCTTGCCGGTCAGCGTCACGTTCACGTAGGCGTCCACCACCGTGTCGTGGGAAGCCGCCGCCAGCACGTCCAGAATGTTGCAGGTCCGCGCCGTGTCGGGATCCGTGATGGGGATCATCTGCATGAAGGGATTCAGAATGATGGAGTAATACCGGTCCTGCTTCTCGTCGAACTTCGGGGGCGGAGCCACGCCGAAATCGGCCTCCATCTCCCGCAGCACCCTGGTCCAGGCCATGCATTCGCTGTAGAAGATCGCCCGGTTTTCCGTGAACATGGGCTCCTGGATCCGGTCTCCCAGACCCCGGTCGTATTTGCTGTACCGGTTCTGGCGGCAGTCGAAGATCCGGTTGTCCGTCCAAAGCAGATCGTAGATTTTCGCGTATACGTCGAGGAGCTTTTCTCCCTGCGTGCCGTCCATGAGCCGCCCGGTGTCCGGATCCTTGTCGATGTAGCGGATCCCGGCGCCCGCCGTCAGCATGTCCACCGCCAGCTCGCCGTAGGTCACATAGCCGTACCGGTCCTTGTCCGTCATAACCCCGTCGCCGTCCATGTCGCTCTCGCCCAGCGCGCACATCTCTACGAACTTGTCCAGCGTCCACCGGTTGTCGTCCACCAGATCGTAGGGATTCTCCAGGGACAGATCCGTGATCAGCTGCTTGTTGAAATACAGGGAGCGGATGGAGTCAAACCGCGTGGTGTCGAAATCGCTGGTGGTGAAATAGAGCTTCCCGTTGATGTCCAGGTCGTGCACCGCGTTCTGATCCCACCACTTAGTCGTCAGATCCAGCCGGTCGGACAGGGTGTTCAGATCCAGAATGTTCCCTTCCATGGCGATGCCGAAGCTGTTCATCAGCGTGCAGAGCGCCGCGTCGAAATCATTGGACCCCGCCTTCACCGCCCGCTTCAGCTCCGCCGTGGAGTCGGAGACGTTGTTCTCCTTCACGTCCACGTTGAGGAATTCGTCGGTCCGCTGTGTCCGCTCGTAAATGGCGTCGTTCACCGGCTCGCCCGTGGTCTCCTCCGTGGTCACCAGCGTGTAGGAGTACCAGGACGCCGTGCACCCGTTGAGGAGCGTGAATTCGTATCCGCCGTAGTCATTCTTCGCCACCCCGGCGCTCCAGTCGTAGTCCGCCTCCATGGCAATGAGGGCGTCCGGAACGTCCGACGTGACCTCCCCGCTGTTCTCCTCCTGGACCTGCGCCGTGACGCCGCCCTGATCCGCAGCCTCCGCCGTTTCCTCCGCCGCCTTCTCCGAGCATCCGGTCAAAAGTGAGGAAGCCCCAAGGAGCGCCGCCAGCAGCAGGGCCGTCATGCGTCTGCTTTTTTCCATCTTCTCCGCCATCCTTTCTCTGTGCCGCCGGAGCGAAGCTCTGAGCGAAGCTCTGAGCAAAGCTCTGGGCAAAGCTCGATGTGAGCCGCCCCGGTCATCCCGCCGATGTCCCGATCCCGGTTCCCGCGGAAAAACCGCTCCCGGAATCTTCATTTCATTATAAGCATAAGCCTCTCGTTTTGTCAAGGGGGACCGCCGCCAAAAATCTGCCGGAAAACGAAAAATCCCGCCCCCTGCTGCCCGTGAAGCACGGACCGCGCGGAAGCGGAATTATCGGCGGACTTGTAAGCCGGGTTCTGTACGGAGCGAGCCCCGCAGCTGCCATCTATCTGTGACGGTTGTCGCCAGCCGCCTCTCAGCCGCCTCCGCAGTTCTGCCGGGCCGGCATGACCCCGGGATGGGATCCCCGCGTGGAGGCGTTGCATCGGATAGGGTTTACATTTGCACACAGTTGCCTGTCGTGCCGGTGAGCTTTTACCTCGCCTTTCCATCTGTACCGTGCGGCCCGCCGGAGCGAAACCGCTTTGGTAGTCTATTTCTGTTGCACTTTCCCGGAGGTTTCCCTCGGCGGACGTTATCCGTTATCCTGCCCTTCGATGCCCGGACTTTCCTCATGCCAATACCTTGCGGCGCTATGACACGCGGCAGCCCCGTCTGCTCCGCCAGTATACCATATCCCGCCCGGAAAGTCAAGCGCCCTCCCCCGCCGAAAAGCAAAATCGCTCTTGCATTTCCCCGCCGCCTCTGCTATAATGAGAAGAAGAATCCCCTATCCGAACCTGCCCCCGGCGGAGAAAGCCCGTCCCGGACATCCCCCCGCCGTCCTTTGATACTTTTCCTATCTTAAAAAGACAAACTGTACAAAGTGAGTGAAAAGAACCTGAACCGATGCGCTGTACGTTACCCCGTGCTGCACTTTGAAGAGGACACTGCACCAGTGTATTTTAAAAGTTCTTGCCGAGCAGCTTGCTGCTCTGGGTTTCTTTCAAGAAGCCGCGTTTCCCTTTTAGCTTGAGATTAGTATGAATCCGCGTATGAAAGCAAAGCCGTCCGGCATCCTGACCCGTCTTTTCGGCGAGCGGCCCGAGGAAGAATCCTTCGCCGTCCGCTTCACCAATAAAGCCCTCTTCGCCCTGCTCCTGCCTCTTGTGGCCGAGCAGTTTCTCTCCATCCTCATGGGGATCATGGATACCGTCATGGTGTCCAGCCTGGGAGACGCCTCCGTTTCGGGCGTGTCCCTGGTGGATATGATCTTCATCCTCTTTATCAACATCTTCAACGCCCTGGCCACCGGAGGCGCCGTCGTGGCATCCCGGGCCGTGGGCGCGAAGCAGCCGGAAAACGCAAAGCGCGCCGCCCGCTCCATCGTCCTCATCTCCTTTGCCGCCTCCCTCCTCATGCTGGGCGTGGTGGCCGCCGCGGATACCTCGCTTCTCCGCCTCCTCTACGGGCAGATCGAGGACGACGTCATGGAAGCCGCCACGGTCTATATGCGCACCACCGTGATCTCCTTCCCCTTCATCGCCCTGTATTCGGCCTGCGCGGCCCTGTTCCGCTCCGTCGGCAACTCGAAGATCTCCATGGTCGCCTCCACCGTTGCCAATCTCCTGAACGTGGCGGGCAACGCCTTCACCATCTTCGTCCTGCGCTGGGGCATCTTCGGCGCCGCCCTCTCCACCGTGATCTCCCGCTTTCTGCTCATGGCCTATTTCCTCTGGAAAATCGCCGACCGGGAGCTGGCGGTCTCGGTCAGCTATAAATCCCTCTTCACCGAAAAGCCCGACGGCGCCTCGGTCAGAAATATCCTCTCCGTGGGCCTGCCGGGATCTCTGGAAAGCGGCACCTTCCAGCTGGGCCGCATCCTCGTCCTCTCCATCATCTCCACCTTCGGCACCGCCCAGATCGCCGCCAACGCCGTCGCCAACAATATCGATACCTTCGGTGTCATGACGGGCTTTGCCTTCAACCTGGCCATCATCACCGTGGCGGGCCAGTGCGTGGGGGCGGGAGACTGGCGCGCCGTCCGGTATTATACCGATAAGCTCCTGCGCCTGAGCTATGCCTCCTTCGTCCTCTTCAACGCCGTCCTCTTCGCCGCCCTGCCTCTGCTCCTGCGCCTGTATAAGGTCTCCCCGGAGGCCCATGACCTGGCCGTGATCCTCATCGCCATCCATAACGGCGCCGCTATCCTCTTCTGGACGCCCTCCTTCGTCACCCCCAACGCCATGAAGGCCGCGGGAGACGCCCGCTTCGTCATGATCGCCGCCGTTCTCTCCATGTTCCTCTTCCGCGTGGGCTTCTCGGAGATCATCGGAAGACGCATGGGCATGGGGGCCATAGGCGTCTGGATCGCCATGGTCTTCGACTGGATCTTCCGCACCGTCGTCTTCGCCGTCCGCTGGAGAACCATTTTGAAAAAGAAGGAAGCCGAATCCCCGCAGCCAATTCATTCCACATAAAGAAAGGACACCCATCATGAAAGCATACGGCAAGAAAACCTGGCTCATCCCCGATACCTTCCTCAACTCCGTCTCGAAGAATACCGGCGTCTCCCATGAGGCCATCTGCGTCATCAATACCTCCGACGTCGACGCCGAGATCAGGCTGACCCTCTTCTTCGAGGACCGGGACGCAAGGTGTGATTTCTCCTCCCAGTGCCCCGCCATGCGCACCCACCACATCCGCATGGATAAGCTCCGCAACGCCGAAGGCCAGCCCATCCCCCGCGATACCCCCTACGCCGTCCTCGTGGAATCCAACACCCCCATCGTCGTGCAGTATTCCCGCCTGGATACCAGCGCCCCCGAAATGGCCCTCATGACCACCATCGCCTACCCCGTGGAAGACTGACGGCATCCCGCCGCACGAAAGGAAACAACCATGAATCTTACCTTTGATCTCACCGGAAAACTGGCGGTCGTCACCGGCGGCGGCGGCGTCCTTTGTTCCGGCTTCTCCAAAACCCTGGCAGCGGCCGGCGCGAAGGTGGCCGTCTGCGATCTCCGCCCGGACGCCGCCGAAAAGGTAGCGGCTGAAATCCGTGAAAACGGCGGATGCGCCGCGGCCTTTACCATGAACGTCCTGGAAAAGGGCTCCGTGGAAGCCGCCCGCCAGGCCATCTACGAAACCTTCGGCGTCTCCCGCATCGACCTTCTTTTGAACGGCGCGGGCGGCAACAATCCGAAGGGCTCCACCAGCCGGGACGTCCTGACCCCGGAGGAAGCCGCCGAACTGACGGCGAACGGCACCATCGAAGGCGTCAAGACCTTCTTCGACCTGGATCCCGAGGGCATCTCCTTCGTCTTCAACCTCAATTTCCTCGGTACCCTCATCCCCACCCAGGTCTTCGCCCGGGATATGTGCGCGGAGGGCGGCACCATCATCAACGTCTCCTCCATGAACGCCTTCCGTCCCCTGACCCGTATCCCCGCCTATTCCGGAGCCAAGGCCGCCGTGTCCAACTTCACCCAGTGGCTGGCCGTCCATTTCGCCCCCGTAGGCATCCGCGTCAACGCCATCGCCCCCGGCTTCTTCCTGACGGAGCAGAACCGCACCCTGCTGACCAACCCGGACGGCAGCCTGACGCCCCGCTCCGACAAGATCCTCAGCCATACCCCCATGGGCCGCTTCGGTACGCCCGCGGACCTGGACGGCGTCCTTCTGTGGCTCGCCGACGAAAAGTTCTCCGCTTTCGTGGACGGCGTGGTCGTCCCCGTGGACGGCGGNNNAGGAAAAAGTGAAGGAGCCCATCGGCCTCGTCGTCGTCTATACCGGTCCGGATGTCACCGATACCCGCCATACCTTCACGAACGACGATTTCAGCGTGCTGGCCAGCTATGAGGACGGCTCGGACGAGTACGTCCACGACTACACCTTTGAGGTGACGGGCCTTGAAGCCGGCTACTATATCTTGAATTTCACCTATAACGGCTATGAAACGGAAGCCTACGTCCGCTGCCAGGTCCCGATCTATCCCAGCGACCTGAACCCGTAACCGAAAGAGCCCTCCCCCGAGGGCTTTTTCCTTTGCGGGAAAACGCCTCCCGCCGTCGTTCCCACGCTCTCCCGCCCCGAAAAAATCCCCAAACCCGCTTGTCATCCCCTTCCTTTTGTGCTATAATCATTCTGTGTTGATGTATCATTTTTCAATCCCGGGAGAGATTTTATGAACAAACTGAACAAAGCCGTATCCCTGGCCCTGCTCCTGTCCATGCTGACCCTCCCCCTGGCCTCCTGCGGGGAATCCGCCAACACGGACGCCGCCCCCGCCGCCTCCCAGACCGGAGATGCCGCCGGAACCACGGACGCAGCCCCCGGTGAGGAACCCGCCGAGGAAAAGGAGCTGACCCCCGCCGAGCAGCGCATGCTCATCAGCGACGACCTGCCCGAGCAGAAATTCGACGGCCGTACCTTCACCGTCATCGGCTCCGAGAGCTCCGGCGGCGAGAGCAACATCGTCTCCGAGGAAATGACCGGCGAGGGCGTGAACGACGCCATTTACAAGCGCAACGCCGCCGTGGAGGAACGCTTCGGCGCGAAAATCGCCTATATGGAGGGCGGCCCCCACCGGGACTGCGCGACCCGCGTGGCCAACTCCATCTCCTCCGCCGACAATTCCTTCGACCTCATCCAGTTCCACGTGGTGTCCAACTCCGGCAACGCCATGAAGGGCCTCTACCTCAACTGGTACGACGTCCCCCATATCAATTTTGAAAAGCCCTGGTGGTCCGACTCCACCGTCAGCGACCTCACCGTCCACGGCAGGGCGTTCTTAGCCATCGGCGACTTCGCCCTCACCACCGTCGGCTCCACCTACTGCATGTTCTACGACAAGGCCGAGGTGGTCAACTACCAGGTCGAGGACCCCTACGACACCGTGAAGGACG
>CACWLT010000174.1 GCA_902761695.1 uncultured Ruminococcus sp. | reverse complement strand
CGTGACGGCCTCCGGGACCGCGGACGGCAATCTGCTGAACCAGTTCTCCATGGACGAATACAACGGCTGCCTCCGGGTGGTGACCACCTCCTGGAACAGCAATTATCAGATCTGGCGCGACGAGGAACGGGACTTCACCAACTACAAGTATCTGGAATCCGGCCAGACCAACGCCCTCTGGGTGTTCGACGAGGGCATGAATCTCACCGGTTCCATCACGGACGTGGCTCCGGGCGAGCAGGTCTATTCCGTCCGCTTTGACGGGGAGGTGGGCTACTTTGTCACCTTCCGGCAGGTGGACCCCCTCTTCGCCGTGAACCTCTCCGATCCCGCCAACCCGCAGATCATGAGCGCTCTGAAGATCCCCGGATTCTCCCGCTATATGCACCCCTGGAGCGACGGACTGCTCTTCGGCCTTGGCCAGGACGCGGACGAGGAAACCGGACGGACGAACACCATGAAGCTCTCGATGTTCGATACCTCCGACCCCTACAACGTCTTCGAGCGGGACAAGCTCATCCTGGAATCGACCTATTCCGAGGCCCTCTACAATCACAAGGCCATCCTCATCGCACCGGCGAAGGGCGTCATCGGCTTCCCCACGGACAACGGCTATACCCTCTATCACTACGATCCGGAAACCGGCTTCACCAAGACCAACGAGGTTACCCTGAACGACAACTGGTACTGGAGCTGGAACACCCGCGGCCTCTATGTGGGCGATACCATCTATATCGTGGCGGAGCAGGGCGTGACGGTCCTGGACCTCATCACCGGCGACTTCATCACCACCGTTTACAACTGATTGATCCTGAACACCCGGCGTGCCTCTCCCTCAAAAGAGCAGGCGCGCCGGTTCTTTTATAGTATAGCACAGAATCTAACTTTTGTCAATGCCGTCGGCACAAAAATATGAAATTCTCTCTTTTGCACAAAACATACTCATAATCCCATCCCGCTCATGAATTCGCGTTCCTCTCCCGGAATGAGATCGGTATCGCACCCTTCGCCCTCCCGATACAGAAAACAGGAGCCTCTCCGAAAGCGGAGAAAAGCTCCAGTTTCCATTTTTTGTCCGATCTGCGGTTTATCCGTGTGCGGATTCCGACGCTTCCCTTATACTATTCCCATCCTAAAAAAGACAATCTGACAAAGGCATGCGAAAAAGAAGAGCCTGGAAAAGATGCGCTGTACGTTACCCCGTGCTGCACTATGAGAAGAAAGCTGCACCAGTGTATTTAAAGTTCTTGCCAGGCTTCTTTCAAGAAGCCGCGTTTCCCCTTTACCTTGAATATAGTTTCACACCTGCTCCGCGATGGCGTAAATCAGCTTCTCCGTGTCCGCCCAGCCGAGGCAGGGGTCCGTGATGGACTTGCCGTAAACCCCGTCGCCGATCTTCTGGGCGCCCTCCTCGATGTAGCTCTCGATCATCAGACCCTTCACCAGCTTCCGAATGTCCTCGGAGTGGCGGCGGGCGTGGAGCACCTCGGAGGCGATGCGGGGCTGCTCCCGGAACTGCTTCCCGGAGTTGGCGTGGTTCGTGTCCACCAGAACCGCCGGATTCTTCAGCCCGGATTCCGCGTACCGGTCCGCGAGGAAGCGCAGATCCTCGTAGTGGTAGTTCGGCAGGCTCTGCCCGTGCTTGTTCACATAGCCCCGGAGGATGGCGTGGGCCAGGGGATTTCCGGCGCTCTCCACCTCCCAGCCCCGGTAGATGAAGGCGTGGGGATGCTGGGCCGCCGTGATGGAGTTCATCATAACGGAGATGTCCCCGCCCGTGGGATTCTTCATGCCCACCGGAATGTCCAGACCGCTGGCCGTCAGCCGGTGCTGCTGGTTCTCAACGGACCGCGCGCCCACCGCCACATAGGAGAGCAGGTCCGACAGATACCGGTGGTTCTCCGGGTAGAGCATCTCGTCCGCCGAGGAGAGCCCCGTCTCCTCCAGCACCCGGATGTGGACCTCCCGGATGGCGATGATGCCCTTCAGAAGATCGCTCTCCGCCGTGGGATCGGGCTGGTGGAGCATCCCCTTGTAGCCGTCGCCGATGGTCCGGGGCTTGTTGGTGTAGACCCGGGGGATCAGGATCAGCCTGTCCGCCACCTTTTCCTGTACCGCCGCCAGCCGGGAGACATAGTCCAGCACCGGCTCCTCGGAGTCCGCCGAGCAGGGGCCGACCACTAAAATGAACTTGTCGCTCTTTCCCTCAAATACCTGCCGGATGGCCACGTCCCGCGCGGTCTTTTTCTGCTCCAGCGCCAGGGACAGGGGATAGAGCTCCTTGATCTCCATGGGAATAGGGAGCTTGCGTTTGAAATTCATGTTCATATGGGCACCTCTCAGCTTTCTTTCGGTTTGGGTTTGTCGAACAGCGCGCGTCTCGCGGTGGAGATGCGCATCATTTCCTTCATTTTGTCCACGTTCTCGTCGGCCAGATAGGTCCGCATCCGGTGCAGCTCCCCGGTGAAGGCGTCGATCTGGGCCACGAGCTTTTTCTTGTTCAAAAGGAACAGCTCCGACCACATGTCCTCGTTGATCCTGGCGATCCGGGTCAGATCCCGGAAGGAGTCGCCGGTGTAGTCCACCAGATGCGGCTCCGTGTTGGAGGTCATGAGGGCCACGGCGATGCAGTGGGTCAGCTGGGAGAGAAAGGCGATCATGTCGTCGTGCTTCTCCGGGTCCAGCTCGCTGATCCGGGCGAATCCCAGGACCTCCCCCAGTTCCCGGCACAGGGCAATGGCCTCCGGGGTGTTCTTCTCCGTGGGGATCACGATGTAGTTGGCCCCCCGGAAGAGCTCCGCCGTGCTGTTTTCCACGCCGTAGACCTCCCGCCCCGCCATGGGATGGGCCGCGATGAACTCCACCCCCTCCGGCAGCATGGCCTGAATGTCATAAACCACCGCGCCTTTGACGCCCGTCACATCCGTGATGACCGTCCCGGGAGCCAGGTACCGCCCGTATTCTCCGATCCATTCTTTGAACACATGGGGGTACAGCGCGAAGATCACCAGATCCGACTCCCCGATGAGGGCGGGATCCGCTTCCGTGGTGCCGGATTCCACGATCCCCTCCCGCAGCGCGTAGTCCAGGGACGCCGGGTTGATCTCGATGCACCGGACGGCGAAACCCTTTGCCGTCAGCGCCCGGGCGTAACTCCCGCCCAGCAGTCCCAGCCCCACAATGAGGAGCTTTCTCTCTTTCAGCGTCTTCATGTCAAATCCACCTCGATTCCCAGAGACCGGAGCGCGTCAAAGTATCCCGGCCAGCTCTTGTTCACCGCCTCGGCTCCCGTCAGCTCCCCGCCGGTTTTGGCCAGCAGGACGGAGAGCGCCATGGCCGCCCGGTGATCGTTGTGCGCGTCAAGCGGGATCCCGGGCCGCTTCACCTCTCCCGGATAAACCTCGATCCGGTCTTCGCCCACGTCGCAGCGGATCCCGCATTTGGCCAGCTCCTCCGCCATAACCGCGCCCCGGTCGCTTTCCTTCATCTTCAGCCGGGCGGTCCCCGTCAGAATAACGCCCCGGAGCATCCCGCCCAGCACCATGAGCACCGGCGCCAGATCCGGAATGTCCTTCGCGTCCACGACGGGACAGCCTTCCCGGAGCAGGGGATAGATCCTCCGGTAAGCCCGGTCTCCCTGCCCGCTTTCGGGATCCAGCCCCGTCACCGTCACGTCTCCGCCCGTCAGATTGAATGCGTCCGGAAAGGCGGCGTTTGACCAGTCCCCCTCCACCGTCACGTCCCGTGCATGAAGAACCTGCCTCCCCGGGATCCGCCAGGTGAGCGGCGCACACTCTTCGATCTCGGCCCCGGCCCGCTTCAGCACCTCCGCCGTCAGCCGCAGATAGGGCACGCTCACCGCCGGCAGGATCAGCTCCAGCACACTGTCCCCGTCCAGAAAGGGAAGGGCGAAGAGCAGTCCCGTGACAAACTGGCTGGAAACGTCCCCTCTTATCCTGAACAAACCCGGTCCGAGAGGCCCCTTCACATGGATCCCGTCCGTGTCACGACGGAAGAGCAGTCCCCGCTCCCGGCAGAGATCTTCGTAAACCCCGAGGGGCCGCTGGAGAAGCCTTTCGCTGCCCGTGAACACCGATTCCGTCTCTCTTAGGAACGCCTGGGGCAGGAAGAACCGCAGGGTGCTCCCGCTCTCCCGGCAGGGGAAGAGGGAAGATGGAGAACCCTGTCCGGGGCCGATCCGCACGCGGTCCCCGTCGATTTGCACCGCCGCCCCCAGAGACCGGACGCAGTCCAGCGTAGCCAGCACGTCCTGACTGAAGAGGACGCCGGACACCGCCGAGGGTCCCTCCGACAGCGCGGCCGCCATCAGCTCCCGGTGGGCCAGGGTCTTGGAGGGCGGCGCGGCAATCGTCCCCCGGGCTGTGGAGGGAGAAAACCGCGCGATCATCTCTCCCCCTCCGCTTCGTACCGTTTCTTCAGATAATCCATGGCCTCGGTGTAGCCGTCGAAGCCGTGCCCCGCAACGGTCAGCGCCGCCGCCTGCCGCACGAAGCTCACCTGTCTAAAGTCCTCCCGTTTCGACACGTCCGAGATGTGCACCTCGACCGTCGGGATGCCCACCGCTTTCACCGCGTCCAGCAGGGCCACGGAGGTGTGGGTGTAGGCCGCCGGATTGATCACCAGCCCGTCGTACCTCCCGTACGCCTTCTGCACCGCCGTCACCAGCTCCCCCTCGGAATTGGTCTGATACACGGCTGCGAAAACCCCCGTCTCCCGTGCGTGAGCGAGGATCAGATCCACCAGATCCCGCCAGGTGCGCCGTCCGTAGACCGCAGGCTCCCGGATCCCCAGCATATTGAGATTCGGTCCGTTGAGGACCAGTATTTTCATCATGGGATATGCCTCCTTCAGACCGGCCTCCTCAGGCCAGATAATCCGTGCCGAACCGCTCCGTCATGAGATCGGCCAGCACAAAAGCGCACAGGCTGTCAACAACGATCCGCGCCCGGTGGACAATAGCCGGGTCATGCCGTCCGCCCCCCGCCGTCTCCGCGTTCTCCCCGGTCAGGAAGTTCACGGTGTCCTGAGGGATCCGGATGGTGGGCGTGGGCTTGACGGCCGCACGGAAGACGATGGGCATACCGTTTGTGATGCCGCCGTTGATCCCGCCGTTGTGGTTGCTGACCGTCACATAGCCGCCGTCCCCGGAGACCCGGATGGGATCGTTCGCAGCGCTGCCCGTCATGTCCGCGAACCGGAAGCCGGCCCCGAATTCCACACCCTTCACGGCGGGAATCGAGAAGAGCGCGTGGGCCAGCCTGCTTTCCACGGAGTCGAAGAAGGGCTCACCCAGTCCCGCCGGAACGCCTCGGACCACGGTCTCGAGCACGCCGCCCACGCTGTCCCCCGCCGCGGCCGCCTCCTCGATGCGCGCTGTCATAGCCGCCTCCGCTCCGTCGTCCAGAACGGGGAAGGGCCGGTGCCTGAGGGAAGCGATGTCCTCCCCGAGCCGGGAACCGTCGAAATCCCGGTCCCGGATGCCGTTCAGGGAGAGAATGTGGGTGCCGACTGCGACGCCCTTTTTCTCCAGCGCATCCCGCAGCGGTGCGCAGACAGCCGTGAGAGCCGCCGTCAGCCGCCCGGAGAAATGCCCGCCGCCCCGGTAGTCCTCAAATCCGTGATATTTAAAATTAGCCGCAAGATCCGCGTGGGAGGGACGGGCGACGCCGTATGTGTAATCCCCGCTCTTCGTGTCCCCGTTGGGGATCAGCAGGGTCAGGGGCGTCCCCGTGGATTTCCCATTGATTACTCCGCTGACGATCTCGAATGGATCCGCCTCCCGCCGTGCCGTGGAGATTTTCCCCCTCGGCCTGCGCAGGTCCAGCGCCGCCCGGATGGATCCTTCGTCTATGTCGATCCCGGGAGCCAACCCGTCCAGGGTCGCCCCGATCATGGGCCCGTGGCTCTCCCCGAAGAGGGTCAGCGTCAGGGCGTTCCCGAAAATGTTTTTCATCGTTCCTCCCCTCCGAACAGAGCGCGGTACCGCTCCATCAGTTCGTCCGGATCCGTCCGCTCCACCCGGCAGGAGCCCGGCTCGTCCACGAAAACCGCGTCGACCCCGCCCTCCGCGCTCTTTTTGTCGTGGAGCACGGCCTCCCTCACGGCGGAGAGGGGCAGGGAAACGGAGGTCGGCACCAAGCTGTCCGCCTTCAAGGATGCAATCCTTATACGGGAATGAAAGTGTTACAT
>CACWLT010000173.1 GCA_902761695.1 uncultured Ruminococcus sp. | reverse complement strand
GCGCCTCGTCCCGCTTCCGGCGGGTATTCTGCAGACGGTTTTCGTAGTCTTCCCGTTCCTCCCGCTCACGCGTTCTTTTTTCCAAAGCGGTATTGTCGGGATCGCTCAGGTCCCCGTATTTCAGCTCCAGACGGGACAGTTCATCCAGGCGACGTTCGACTGTATAGAAGGCTTCCTGGTCGAAGCTCGATTCCTGCAGGAAATCCTTTATTTCATGTTCGGCTGAGCTCATCAGATCGGCGGCTGTTGCCAGCTCGTCCGAAATGTTTGTAAGCTGGTCGGTATACTGAGCCGCCGAGAGCAGTTCCCGCTGCGCCCGGGACCGACGATTTCTCCGCAGGAGAGCCTGATGCCGCAGCCCGAGACGCGGAGCCCGGGGATGAGGAGCTGGAGGCTGTGATTGCCGCGCTGTCCGGTATTTCCGAGGACGACAGCTACGACGCCATGCTGGCCGCCTTCCATCCCGAGGAGGAGGTTGACCCCCGCATGGCGGAGGATCTGGCGAAAAAGCGCCGGGAGAAATTCCGCCGCATGATGGACGAGGCCGCCGGCGGACGGGGTACGGAAAAGCAGAACGCCCCGGCTCCGGATGATGCCGACGGATCAGAAGCGGATGCCGAACCGGACCTCACCCCGGCGGACGACGCGCTGGAGGAGGAGCTGACGGCGGCGGTGGAGGCGGCTCTCCGGGCGGATCTCGATCCGGAAAAGGCCCTGGACGAAATGCTGGCCTCCCTTACGGCGGACGGCGCAGATCCCGGCTCACCGGATGCTTCGGGGACGGATCCCGACATGCCCACCCTGCCCGCCGACGTCATGGCTCTGCTGGACTTTGAAGAGCCGGCCGGGGACGGACCCGCCTGGACCGACCACAGCCTGGAGGAGTTCATCTCGTCCCGGGATGAGCGGGAGAACGGGGAGGACGAGAACCCGGAGGGCGCGGAATAAGGCGCGCATCCCGCAAATACACACGAATGGATTGATCGAATTATGGTTCTTGTTATTCTGACGGTGGTTCTGGCCATCGCCGCCGACGTGCTGACGAAATATATCATGGCCGGACTTCTGCCCGGTCTGCCGGAGAAGACTTTGCCCGTGATCCAGGACGTTCTCCACTTCACCTATGTGGAGAACGAGGGGGCGGCCTTCGGCATGCTGTCGGAGCACCGCTGGATCTTCATGGTGCTGTCCGTGCTGGGCCTCTGCGCCATCGCCCTCCTTGTGGCGAAGGAGAAGCCGGAGAGCCCCTGGGTGCGTCTGGCGGCAGGCCTGGTGCTGGGCGGCGGCATCGGCAATATGATCGACCGTCTGGGCTTCGGGTTCGCCGAGACGAAATACGCGGTGCTGGACTTTATCGACTGCCGCTTCATCCACTTCTATGTCTTCAACGTGGCGGATGCCTGCGTGACCGTGGGCTGCTTCCTGTATCTGTTTCTGACCGTTGCCTCGGAGATCCGGGCGGCGAAGGAGAAAAAGGCCGCTTTAGCCGAGGGGGAGACCCCGAAAGCTGACGGGAACGAAGCCGGACCGAAGGAAGCCGGGCAGGCCGCGGAAAATCCGGCTGAAAGCGATCCGGCGGCGGATGTGCCCGGGGAGGACGGGAGCAATGGCTGACGTTTTCGACGAGGGCGGCGTCTTCTTCTGCCGGATCCCGGATTCGCCGGAAACGGAGGACGAGGCGCGGCTCGCCGGAGCGGTCGGCATGCGGATGGACGCCTTTCTGGCCGCCGAAACCGGTCTGACCCGTTCCCGGATCCAGCGGCTCATGGAGGACGGCTTCGTGACGGTGAACGGCTTCCCGGCAAAGAAGAACGGACGGATTGCCGCAGGGGACGCCCTGGAGCTTGTCCTGCCCGAAACGGAGGACGCCGAGGCCGCTCCCGAGGACATCCCTCTGGACGTGGTCTACGAGGACGGGGACATCATCGTGGTGAACAAGCCGGCGGGCATGGTGGTCCATCCGGCGCCCGGCCACAGCTCAGGCACGCTGGTGAACGCCCTGCTGTACCACTGCGGGGATTCGCTCTCCGGCATCGGCGGCGTGAAC
The DNA here is from genome assembly GCA_902761695.1 of uncultured Ruminococcus sp. Classification (GTDB taxonomy): domain Bacteria; phylum Bacillota; class Clostridia; order Oscillospirales; family CAG-272; genus UMGS1696. The sequence goes on along the minus strand of CACWLT010000173.1, from coordinate 4,204 downwards.
CGGCCCGGCATCGTCCACCGCATCGACCGGGATACCTCCGGCCTGATCTGCGCCGCCAAGAACGACGCGGCCCACACCTCCCTCTCCGCCCAGCTGAAGGACCACAGCATGCACCGGGAATACCGGCTACTGGCGTCGGGCAATCTGCGGGATGAATGCGGCACCGTGGACGAACCCATCGGACGCCATCCCGTGGACAGAAAGAAAATGGCCGTGCTGCGGGGACCGGACAAGCGGGCGCGAAACGCCGTCACCCACTGGCGGGTGCTGGAGCGGTTCCCGTCCACGGGATTCACCTACGTGGAGGCGGTGCTGGAGACGGGCAGGACCCATCAGATCCGCGTGCACATGGCGTTCATCGGCCATCCCCTCATGGGGGACGAGCTCTACGGCGGAGGACGCACGGCCTTTGAAAAGCACAACGCGCCGCTCCTTGACGGGCAGGCCCTCCACGCCGCCGCCCTGATCCTGTGCCATCCCCGCACCGGCGAGACTCTCCGCTTCGAATCCCCCTTACCCGAAAACTTCCGCCTCATCCTCGAAAAGCTCCGGGCGAGGGAAGGATAAGGTCACAGCCATACGCGGAAAACAGACGTCCTTCATCTTTATACACCCGTGCGGCCGTGCGGAAAAACTTCGCGCAGCCGCACAAAAACTTTTTCGATCCCCTTGACAAACGGGGACGCCTGCATTATAATGATGCTGTTGAACAACTGCTCAACAATCATCCGAGGAAGGGAAATTCATGACCGAGAACGAATTCTGCTCCTGTGAGATCATCCATCAGGATACCGTGCGCGAGGTGGCGGCGGGGCTCTGCGCGAGAGACGAATATGTTGCCCTGGCATCCCTGTTCAAGCTGTTCGGGGACGGCACCAGGGTCAAGATCCTGCACGCTCTGGAGCTGCACGAGATGTGCGTCTGCGATCTGGCGGCGCTGCTGGGCGTGACGAAATCCGCCGTGTCCCATCAGCTGAAGGCCCTGCGGCTGGCCAATCTGGTCCGGTTCCGCCGGGAGGGACAGATCGTGTACTATATGCTGGCGGACGACCACGTGAAGCGGATTCTGGACATCGGCTTCGAGCATCTCAGAGAGGAATAATGCATATTCCGATCCGCATCCGCGATTTGGATCCGGGATCGGGATAAACCGCTTTTGGGGGATACGGCACGGACTCCGGGGGGAGTTCCTGACGGGATCATACATCCGCGTTCTTTGCCGATCCCCCTTCTTTGCGGCCTGATTGTTGAACGGTTGCTCAAATACGAATCTGACAGCGAGGACATTGCGCATGGAAAGAACCTATCTGCTGAAAGGGCTGGACTGCCCGAACTGCGCCGCGAAAATCGAGAGGGAAGCGGGGCGTCTGCCGGGGGTGACGGACGCGGTCGTGAATCTGATGAAGCAGACGCTGACGGTTCGGGTCGATCCTGACGCGGCGTCGGAGGCGGACGGGGGGGAACTGCTTTCCGCAATTGAAAAAATCGTTCACGTCCACGAGCCGGACGTGAAGGTATCCGAAAAGGGAGCCGGGGATAAGGCGGAGCATCAGCACGCCCAGGGGAAGACCTGCTCCTGCTGTGATGACGGCGATGACGACCACGAGCATCATCATGAGCATGACCACGAGCACGGCAATTCGCACGAACACGGTCATTCCCATGAGCACGGTCATCATCACGGGGACGAGGATGAGGACGAGAAGGGGAGCATCGGCCTGCGGGTGGGCAAGCTGATCGCGGGCGGCGTGCTCCTGCTCTGCGGCCTGCTGCTGCCCCTCTTCTTCGACCTGAATCCCCTGGTGCGCTTCGGGATCTTCGCGGCCGCCTGGCTGATCGCGGGGTACGATGTGGTCTGGAATGCCGTCCGGGGGATCCTCTCCGGCGAGGTCTTTGACGAAAGCTTCCTCATGACCGTGTCCACCATGGGAGCCTTCGCCATCGGGGAGTATCCGGAAGCCGCGGCGGTGATGCTGTTCTACCAGCTGGGCGAGCTGTTTCAGGATGTGGCGGTGGACAAATCCCGGGACTCCATCACCGCCCTCATGGACATCCGCCCCGATTCCGCCGCGGTTCGCCGGGGGGACGAATGGATTTCCGTTTCTCCGGACGAGGTGGAGATCGGGGAGCTTGTCCTCGTGAAGCCCGGCGAGAAGGTGCCGCTGGACGGGATCGTGAGAAAGGGCACCTCCGCCGTGGACACCCGCGCCCTGACCGGCGAATCGGCCCCGGCTTACTGGAATCCCGGCTCGTGCGCTTTGTCCGGCTGCGTGGTCTCCGACGGGACGCTGGAGATCGAGGTGACGAAGGAGGCGGGCGAATCCACGGCGGCGAAGATTCTGGAGCTGTGCGAATCTGCGGCGGACAACAAGGCCCCCGCCGAGACCTTCATCAGCCGCTTCGCCCGGATCTATACGCCGGTGGTGTGCGTGCTGGCCCTGCTTCTGGCCGTGGTCCCGCCGCTGATCCTTCACGGGGGATGGGCGGAGTGGATCCGGCGGGGCTGCGTGGTGCTGGCGGTGTCCTGTCCCTGCGCGCTGGTGATCTCCGTTCCCCTGACCTTCTTCGGCGGCATCGGCGCGGCGTCCAGGCGGGGCGTTCTCGTGAAGGGGAGCGCCTATCTGGAAGCCCTCGCCTCTCTCGACGCCGTGGTGTTCGATAAGACCGGCACTCTGACCCGCGGTTCCTTCTCCGTGACCGAGGTCCGTCCCGTAAAGGGCGCGACCCGGGATGAGGTACTGGAGCTGGCGGCCCGGGCGGAATCCTGCTCCACCCACCCCATTGCCCGTTCGGTGATGGAGGCCTACACGGAAATCGGCGAGATTGCGGAGAGCGATTTCACCGGCGCGAAGGAGATCGCGGGCCGCGGCGTCTCGGTCATCTGGGAGAACAGGGAAATTCTGGCCGGAAACGCGGCGCTCATGAAGGAAAAGGGCGTCTCTCTGCCGGAGGGTGAGGCAGCATGCGGCACGACGGTGCACGTGGCGTACGGCGGGGAATACATGGGATCGATCCTCATCGAGGACTCCCTGAAGGCCGACGCGGCGGACGCGGTCCGGGGCCTGCGGGCTCTGGGCGTGAAGCGGATCGAGATGCTCACCGGCGACGGAGAGGGCGCGGCGAGGAAGGCTGCGGAAGCCCTGGCGCTGGACGGCTGGAAGAGCGGTCTTCTGCCCGACGGCAAGATGCGCCGGATCGAGGAGCTTCTTGCGGCCGGATCGAAAACCGCCTTCGTGGGGGACGGCATCAACGACGCCCCCGTGCTGGCCCGCGCGGACGTGGGGATCGCCATGGGCGGCATCGGCTCGGACGCGGCCATCGAAGCGGCGGACGCGGTGATCATGACCGACGAGCCCTCCCGCCTCATCGACGCGGTAAAGACGGCCCGGAGGACCTGCCGGATCGTGAAGGAGAACATCTGGTTCGCCGTCATCGTGAAGGCCGCCTTCATCCTCCTCGGCGGACTGGGGCTCTGCGGCATGTGGGCGGCGGTGGTCGGCGACGTGGGGGTCATGATCCTGGCGGTGCTCAACGCCCTGCGGGTGAACCGGTGAGGCGATCCGTCCCGCAATTTCGACGAAAAAAACGCGGGAAACGCTGGTTTGTTCGTGGGCCGGTAGAATTGACAAGCGGGGAGCGGGGTGGTATAATCGGGGACGATAATTCGCCTGCAAGGAGACTCTGCTATGTCGCTTTCCCAGCTCACCGACCTGTTTGAAGCCCTGACCATTCTCTGCTTCGGCCTGTCATGGCCCATCTCCATCCGCAAGTCCTGGATCTCCCGCACCGCCAAGGGAAAGAGCCTGTTCTTCGAGGTCTTCCTTCTCATCGGCTACGCTTTCGGCATCGCCCGGAAGATCATCCAGCTGGTGGTCATGCATCAGTCCGGTTTTCTCTTCTTCCTCAGCGCCATTTTCTACGTCCTGAACTTCATCGAAATCTCCGTGGACGTGGCCCTCTACTTCCGCAACACCCGTCTCGACAGGGAACGGGACGCCGCGGGGAAATAAACTGCATAAAAAACGACCGGAGCTCTGCGAAACGGAACTCCGGCCTTTTTTTCTGCAATTCGGCGGACTTACGACGCGATGGACGCCGGAGCCGTGTACTTCTCCCCGGTGTTGGCCCGGAACTGGAGGCTGTACAGGTCCTTGTACATCCCGCCCTTGGCCATGAGCTCGTCGTGGGAGCCCTGCTCCACAAT
>CACWLT010000172.1 GCA_902761695.1 uncultured Ruminococcus sp. | reverse complement strand
CTGCCGGTACCATTCCTCCTCGGAGAAAGTCAGGGGATCCCCCGCAGAACCGCAGTAGAAGTGCAGGGACAAGCCGTTCATAATACGGGAGGAGGGCTCGATGACCCGGAGCACGTCGTTGGCCCAGCGCCAGTCGTCGTGATCCGCGCCGGAGCAGATCAGTTCAATGTCCCGGCAGGCGTTCTCCATCACCACCGCGTATTTCCGGTATTCGTGGGCGTACATCTCCCCGGTCATGTTGCCGCCGCCGCCCCAGGTCTCGTTGCCGACGCCCCAGTATTTGACGTTCAGCGGCTCCCGAGATCCGTTCTTCTCACGCAGCCGGGCCAGAGTGGTCGATCCGGCTGGAGAGTTGCAGTAGTCGATCCAGTCCCGGATGGCGAGGGGTGTCAGCGAGGTGATGTTGGCCGCGAAGTACGGCTCCGCGCCAACCAGACGGCAGAAATCCACGAATTCATGAGTCCCCACGGAGTTGGGCTCGTACCGTCCGTCCGCGTTTCGCCACCAGTTGATCCTCACCGGCCTCTCCTCCCGGGGACCGATGCCGTCCCGCCAGTCGTAGGTCTCGGCAAAGCATCCCCCCGGCCAGCGGATCACTGGCGCGTGGATTGCTTTCAGTTTCTCGATAAGCGCCAGCCGCAGGCCGCGGATGTTGGGGACCTTCGAATCCTCCCCCACCCAGATGCCGTCGTAGAACACCCCTCCGATGTGCTCCGTGAAGTGTCCGTAAAGCTCCGGCTCGATCCTTGCTATGGCGTCGTCTCCGTGAACAGTGAGTGTGACCATGTCCCATCCTCCTGCAATAGTGATGAACGGTTTTCCGCCCCGCATGAACGGGGACTCCCGGCTCCATTATAGCACGGCGCCCGGGGAGAATGCAAGTCCTGTTTTGCAAAAGGCAGACAGCACGCCCTCCATCCCCTTGACAAGGGAACCCGTTTTCTCTATAATGAAGTCGGACACAGCAAAACGCCGAGGCGGAAGAACGGGAGGACAGCATGATCTGGCACAGGGAGCAATATATCGCGCACTGCCTCTTTGAGGACACCGGACGGGAGATGTTCTGCGAGCTGTTCGGGCCGCTTCACAGGCTGGAGCGGGAATGGCGGGCGGCCGGCGTCGGGGAGGACGAGATCGGCATGAAGGCCTTCGGCTGGGATTACGTCCCAGTCCAGTGGGCTGCGGGCGGCACCGGAGCTGACACCGGGATCTCCCCCGTCCTGCTGTCGGACACGCCGGAGAAGACACTGGCCATCGACCATATGGGGCGGCACACGGAGCTCATCAAAAACACCGCCACCATTCCCCTGCCCCTGGACCATCCCGTAAAGGAGCCGGACGACTGGCTGAAGGTGAAGCACTGGTACGCCTTCCATGAGACCCGCGTGGACCGGGACCGCCTCGACGAGCAGAGGAAAAACCGCGAGCGGGGCGTGCTGACCTGTATAGCCATCCCCGGCGCCTTCGATGAGCCGCGCCAGCTCATGGGAGAGGCCGCGCTCTGTGTCGCCTGCTATGAGGAGCCGGACATGCTTCGGGACATGCTGGATACCTTCACGGACACGGCGGTAAAGGTTATCGAGCGGGTGGGTGCGCGCTGTCCCATCGACTGCGTAGCGGTCCACGAGGACATGGCCGGGAAATCGGGTCCCCTGTTCGGCCCGGTCCAGATCCGGGAGTTCTTCAAGCCCTATTATACGAAGGTCTGGGAGGCCGCCCGGGCAAACGGAGCCAGACTGTTCTCCCAGGACAGCGACGGCGATATCTCCCCCATCCTCGGCGAACTCATCGAATGCGGGCTGAACTGCATCCACCCCATGGAGCCCGTCGGCGGGAACGACATGGTTGCCCTCCGGAAGAAATACGGAAAGAAAATCTGCTTCAAGGGCGGCATCGACAAGCACGCGCTGACAAGGGGAAAGGACGCCGTCCGGCGGGAGCTGGAATACAGGCTCGATCCCGGCCTCATGCACGGCGGCACCGTTTTCGCCCTGGACCACCGGATCCCCAACGGCGTTCCCATCGAGACCTACCGGTACTATGTCCGGCTGGGGAGGGAAATGCTGGGGCTGCCTCAGGATCCGGAGCCGGGCTGGGCGCGGATGGCGTTCTGAGGGTCCCCCGGTCCGTACTCCCATGACCGCAAAAACACGCCTCCCCCCCATCCGGAAGTGCTCCGGAACGGACAAGGAGGCGTACTTTCTTATGCTTTTTTCGGCTTCAGGCTCTTTCCCTCCGGTTGAGAAGGGCGGGTTCGGGGATGCTCTTCACGATTCCCCCGGCCTTCAGCAGCTTGTCGATCACCGTGCGGCGGGTCACGATGCCGATGAAGGTCCCCCGGTCGTCGGTCACCGGGATGAAGTTCTGCTCCTCAGCTCTCAGGATCAGCTCCTCCGTCCCCACGTTCGCCGTGACGGCGGGATTGTAGTCCGGGCGGATGATCTCCCTCACCCGGACGGTGCCGTAGTCCCGGAACCCCTCTCCCTGGTGCTTCACCATATACCAGAGAAAATCCCCCTCGCTGACGGAGCCCGCGTAGGTACCCTCCTTCGTGATGACGGGGATGGCGGTGTAGCCGTGGATACGGATCTTCTCCAGCGCGGACCGGATGGTGGCCGTGTCCAGTATGTATTTAACCTCGCTCTTCGGCGTCAGCATCATCAGAACGTTCATGACAGTCTCCTGCGGTTTCATTGTGATGTTATTATACCACGAAAATGTTATCTTGTTGTGAACATCGCATAAATTCCGGAAAGATTTTCCCGTTTTGTTGTGGTTTTTCGACATTGCGATTGACAGGAGCCGGGTTCTGTGATACAATACCCGCAGAACGATAAACCAAGGAGCCCTCATGAACCGTTTTGACCTGGAAGCCCTCATGAAGGAGACGGAAACCGAGCTGTTCCGTCCGGGTGGAAATTTCGACACCCTCTTCGGCCACGATCCGGAGACGATCAAACAGGCCCGTTTCGTCATGGCCGTGGCGCTGACCGCCGCCGACGCGTACTATTCCCGGCTCACGTCGCTGCAGTTCCGCCTCCGGGAGGCCGACGAGCACAGCGTGACCCCGAAGGAGGACGCCTGACATGCTGAAGATCGGTTTCGCGGATTACTATCTCGACAACTGGCACTGCAATTACTTCCCCGGCTTTCTCCGGGACGCCATCAGGGAGATGGGGCTGGACGCCGCCGTCACACACGCCTATGGCATCCACACCGCACCCTCCGGCATGACCAACGCCGAGTGGTGCCGGGAGCATGACACCGTGGAATGCGCATCCATGGAAGAGTTGTGCGCGTCGGTGGATGCCATAATGGTGATTGCCGCGGACGACTCCCGCACCCACGAGGAGACCGCCCGCGTCCCTCTCATGTCCGGCAAGCCCTGCTTCGTGGACAAGACCTTCGCCTATGACCTGGCGGCGGCCCGGCGCATGCTCCGTCTGGCGGAAGAGCACGGCACCCCCGTCTTCTCCTCCTCGGCCCAGCGGTACTGTCAGGATGTGATCGACTATAAAGCCGCCCATCCGGGAAAGCCCCTCTTCGTCTCCACCGTCGGCCCCCACACCCTGGACAATTACGCCGTCCATCAGCTGGAGGTCATCGAGGCCCTCATGGGTCCGGGGATCAGGCGGATCAAGGCCTTCGCCCCGGGAGACGCCGTCACCCAGCTGATTCTGGACTACGGCGACGGGCGCATGGCCTCCTTCATGCAGACGCCCCAGCCCTGGGCCGAGTTCAATTTCATGGTGACGGAAAGTGGAAGGGGGACGGACGGGGCGCGCCTGAAGAGCGACGACTCCAATTTCTACCGGAACTTCTCCCACGCCGTCCTGGATTTCTTCCTCACGGGCAAGTCCCCGGTGGACATCCGGGAAACCCTTGAAATCGTGGCTGTCATCGAAACCGCCCGGGCTGCGCGCCTCTCGCCGGACGAATGGTTCGACATGCCGGAATAAGGAGACGCTATGGCAAAAATCAGAGTGCATTACCTTGTGGGCGACGTACACCGGGGCGGTCATGACGTTCACCGCGTCGCCGCCGCCGTCCGGACCCTGCTGGGCGAATCCGGCGCCTTCGAGCTCACCCTTGTGTGCGATACCAAAACCACGCCCTTCTCTCCCCGCCCTCTCTCCGACATGACCTTTGCCGAATGGTTCCGCCGGGGCCTCATCGATTCCGCCGACGTCGTGATTTTCAACTGCGGCAACTACCGGTTCAACACCCCGGAGGAGCAGAAGGTCCTGACGGATGCGGTGAGCGGCGGCTGCGGCTTCGTCTTCCTCCACGGGGATCACCCCTGTTACTGGAAGGAGGTCGGCATGAAGCCCTTCCCGGAGATCGAGAAGATGGCCATGTACATGTGGCGCGAGCCGACGCAGCACGGGGATTACGGCGACGCCCGCATCACCGTTCAGGCAAAGGAGCATCCCATCACCCGGGGACTGCCGGACTTCACCACCCGGGACGAGATCTTCTGCCGCATGAAAAACGTCTGGAACGTCCCGGCCGAAGCGCTGGCCACTGCCTATTCCGATCCCGCCGTCCTCTCCCGCCACGGTCAGCCCGGAACGGGATTTGACGAGCCAGTTCTGACAGTGGGACAGTACGGAGAGGGCCGGACCGTCAACCATTCCCTCGGCCACGTCTGGCCCTTCTACACCTGCCACGGCATCGGGGAGAACACCATGCTGTCCTTCGCCCCCCGTCCCTTCCGCCAAATGCTGGTCCGCTCCTGCGAATGGGCCGCCCGTGGATCCTGCTCCATGACGGAAGACTACGACGGACGTGGCATCCTGCTATGACTTATAAAAATCCCGGCGGAAATTATAAAAATATCCGCCGGATAATCCCGATAAAAGGAGACTTATCATCATGCCTCAACGCAAAACCAGATTCGACCGCTCCCGGCTTCTGATCGGCACCTACTGCATCGACACCTACGCCCGTGACGAAGCCCACGTCCGCGACATGAAGAACTGCGGCATCGACTTTCTGACCGCCGCCCCCGCAGACCACGAGCTGCTGGACAACTGCAAGAAGTACGGCATCGGCGTCATGGCCACCGGCATTCTCCCCGGATGGTGGGGAGGCGACGGGGACAACGCCGGGCAGTTCGCGGAAAAGGTTCCGCTTGAGAAGGTCCGGGAGGCTGTCGAGAAGATGCTGGCGGATCCCTTCCTGAAGGATCATCCCGCCGTCTGGGGCGTGGACGCGGGTGACGAGCCCTCCGCCCTGGATTTTCCCCATTACGGCAAGGTCATCGCGGCGGCGGAAGAACTGCTCCCGGAGCGCATGGTCTATCTGAACCTCTATCCCAACTACGCCTCCGTGGCGGAGAATACCGCAGGGCAGGTCAATTCCCAGCTGGGCACCGCCACCTATCAGGAGTACATCGACCGGTACGTGGAGAACGTGAAGACGGACTACATCTGCCTGGACAACTATGAGTTCGCTGCCGGAACCGCCAAGCTCTACGACAACCTCCGCATCGTATCCGACGCCTGCCGCAAGTCCGGACGGGATTTCTGGATGGTGCTCCAGGTCAACTCGAACAAGCCCGAGAAGTGGCTCTCCGCCGACATGCTCCGTCACCAGGCCTTCTCCTCCATGGCCCACGGCGCCGTCTCCCTGAACTGGGCCTGCTGGACCGCCGGATGGTGGCACAACGAGGTCCTCGACAAGGATGGAAACAAGACCGAGCAGTATGGGAAGCTGAAGAAGGTCAATTCCGAGCTGAGGACTCTCGAGCCGTACTACATGGCGTACAAAAACGTCTCCTTCGCCTTCGCCGGATCAAAGAGCGACGCCGCTATCGAATCGTCCGGCGTGCCGTTCCTCCCGTCATGGTCGAATGAGATCTTCTCCGGCGTGACTCCCGGCGACGGCGAGAACATCTGTGTCGGCTTCATGAGAAAGCGCGAGGGCAAGGGCTATGCCCTCATGATCTCCGACGTCACGAATCCGGCATGCGTCGATGACGGCTCGGTCCGCACCGTCAGATTCCAGGCCGATCCGAAGTATAAGATCTCGGTCGTGAACTCCGACACTCAGTACGGGCTGAAATATGAAAACGGCGTTTACACCGTCACCCTCGACAACTGCGGCGGCGCGATGATCATAGCGGAATAAGCCCGACAAAACGAGCAAAAACAGACGGCAGACGCCGTCTGTTTGTTTTTTATATCAATGATCAATAGCTCTTGCCCCAGAGCACCATCTTCTTCGCCGGCCTGCCGCAGCAGACGCAGACATCGGAAAGCGTCTCC
>CACWLT010000171.1:6344-7473 GCA_902761695.1 uncultured Ruminococcus sp. | reverse complement strand
CACTCGATCGGTCGGCTCGAAAACGGCTGGTGGGATGACTGATCATCCTGCCGCATGTTACCGCGGATTTGCACTTTTCCGGTGCCGGTATCTGCAATTTCGACAAAATCAGCCGGAATCCCTTGACGTTCACGCGATTCTATGGTATAGTATATCTTAATTCAAAAGGAAAGGAATCGTACTATGGAACAGGACAAAATGACACCGCTGGAAGATACATTGGAGAATCCGCAGCCGACGTACCCCGAATTTCCGGAGAAGCCGCCGCTGCCGCCTGAGGCGATGCTGACACCGCCTCCGCGCGAGATCGGCAGGGGAACGGATATGCCTGCTGTGCCGCCTGCCGGTCAGCAGCCCGAACAGTCCGCTCCGTTCAATCAGGGAGATCAATTCCGGCAGCCGCCGGATTCCGGACAGCCGCCCGTTCAGCCGCCCTCCGCAGGTCCGACACCGCCGGTCAGTCCCGTTACATATGCCTCGGACTATGAGCGCATGATGGCCCTGCCGCCGATTCCGAAGCAGGAGGCGGAAAGCTATCGCCACAGTCACGAAAAACGCTGGTACCGCCGCCTCGTTGTGCTGAATATTCTGCTCATTATTTCGGCGCTTTTTATGCTGGTGAAGCATCTTGATCATGTGGTCTATGAGGCGGAGGATTTCCACGCCCGGTTTCACGCCCAGGGCAAGATCTATCGCTACATGATGTTCAACAGCCCTCACGCCAGCGCGCTTTGGCGAAACAGCCACGCCCACGTGATGTATCCGCTGGACGAGGCGCTGATGAACGCCGAGGCCCGCTCGGTGGTGGGCACCCACGATTTCAGCGCCTTCGCCGCCAGCGGCTCGGTGGCCAAGGACACCGTGCGCACCATCTACGACTGCCGCGTGGCGCGCTCGGGAGACGAGCTCATGCTGCTGGTGCACGGCAACGGCTTTCTCTATAACATGGTGCGCATTCTGGCGGGTACGCTCATTCAGGTGGGCAGCGGCAAGCTGGAGCCGGGAGCCATTCAGCGGGCGCTGGCGGGCAAGAGCCGGCTGTCGCTGGGTATCACGGCCCCGGCCCACGGGCTCACGCTGATGCGCGTGTTCTACGCGGATGACGCGGCGGAGGCGCGGCCCTGCTTCG
>CACWLT010000171.1:0-6304 GCA_902761695.1 uncultured Ruminococcus sp. | reverse complement strand
CAGCGGACGGCCGATGAAATGAGGAAACACATGCTGGACAGAATTTGCGACTATCTGAAGGAACAGAACCGCGCCGTGGACGCCTTCGAACTGGCGGACGCGCTGGCGCTGCCCATCGAGCAGGTGAGCGCGGCGCTCAGCGAGCTGCTGGCCCAGGGGCGCGCGTTCATCTCAAAGAAGGGCAAGTACGCCGCGCCCGAGACGCTGGGGCTGATTCCCGCCCGGGCGGTCATCCTGCGCAGCGGCACGCCCTATGCCCGCCCGCTGGACGGCTCGCCGGACATCAAGCTCTCCCGCGCCGGCGAACTGCGCGCCATGCACGGCGACATGATCCTCGTGCGCCGCAGCCGGGAGCGCCGGGCGGCCGGAGCGGAGCTGTGCGAGCTGGCGGCGGTGACCCAGCGCGCCACGGACAAGCTCATCGGCGTGCTGAAAATGGAGAAGCGCTTCGTGGAGAACAAGCCCACGATCGTGCGGCGAGGGCGGCACAAGAAGCTGGTGCGCCAGGCGCCGGAGGAGATCGAATACCTCTCTGCCCAGCCCTGCGATCTGCACGTGGCCTGCGGCATCGAGGTGACGGGGGCGACCCGCGGCGCGCTGGTGGGCGACACGGTGGTGCTGCATATCGTGGAGTGGCCGCGCCGCCACACGCCCCTCAAGGCGGAAATCGTGCGGGCGGCGGAGCTTCTGACCGCGTCCTTTCGAAACGGCGGCACGCTCTTCACCTGCGGCAACGGGGGCAGCGCTGCGGACGCGGATCACATCGTGGGGGAGCTGGCCAAGGGATTTCTGAAAAAGAGGCCGGTCACCGGGGAGCTGGCGGAAAAGCTTTCCTCCCTGTACCCGGACGGCGGGGAATTTGCCGGGAAGCTGCAGGGAGGCCTTCCCGCCGTGTCCCTCCATTCTCAGTCGGCGCTGCTGACGGCCTTTGCCAACGACTGCGATCCGGCCATGATCTACGCCCAGACCCTGCTGGCCCTGTCGAAGCCGGGGGATATGCTTCTGGCCATCTCCACCTCCGGAAATTCGGAGAACGTGGTGAACGCGGCAAAGCTGGCGAAGGCCGTCGGCGTGGGGGTGATCGCCCTGACCGGGGAGCGGGAGTCAAGGCTCTTGTCTCTTGCGGACTGCGCCGTCCGGGTGGGAGACACGGCCACCTACCGGGTACAGGAGCTCCATCTGCCGGTCTATCACTGGCTCTGCGCGAAAATTGAAGAGAATTTCTTTGAGGAGTAAGCTATGAAACTGTTTCTCGACACCGCCAATCTGGATGACATCCGGGCGGCGGCCAGACTGGGCGTCATCCACGGCGTCACCACCAATCCCACCCTGATTTCCCGGGAAAAGGGGGATTTCTCCGCCATTATCCGGGAGATCGCCTCCCTTGTGGACGGGCCGGTCTTCGCGGAGGTCCTCTCCACGGAGGCGGAGGGCATGATCCGGGAGGGGCGCGAGCTGGCGGCGGTGGATCCTGCGGTCTGCGTCAAGATCCCCATGACGGAGGAGGGGCTGGCAGCCGCGTCCGTCCTTGCGAAGGAGGGGATCCGGGTCTGCTGCACGCTGGTGTTCTCTGCGGCCCAAGCCCTGCTTGCCGCCAACGCCGGAGCCCGGTATGTGGCCCCCTTCATCGGACGGTTTGACGACATCGGCTATGACGGCATCGAAGCGGTGGAGTCCATCGCCGACGTGCTCTCCGACGGGGATTTCGAGACCGAGGTCATCGCCGCTTCCGTCCGGTCTCCCCTCCACACGGTGGAAGCGGCCAGAGCTGGCGCGGATATCGCCACGGTGCCGCCGAAGGTCCTGTTTCAGATGGCGCACCATCCCCTGACCGACGCGGGGCTGGCGAAGTTCATGAAGGACTGGACGGCGTCTGGAAGAGAGGTGTAAGTCTGTGTCGGACTACATCATGGACCTGCGGAAGCTCGTCGGTCACCGGCCCCTTCTGCAGGTAGGCGCATCGGTGATTGCGGAGGACGCGGCGGGACGGGTGTTTCTCCAGCGGCGCACGGACAACCACATGTGGGGCTATGCCGGGGGATCGGTGGAGCTGGACGAGGTGGTGGAGGAAGCCGCCGCCCGTGAGCTTTACGAGGAGACCGGGCTGACGGCGGACGAGCTTCAGCTGTTCGGGCTTTTCTCCGGGCCGGACACTCACTATGTCTATCCCAACGGCGACGAGGTTTCAAACGTTGACGCGGTTTACGTCTGCCGCCGGTTCCACGGGGAAGCCGTAGCTCAGCCAGACGAGGTGGAGGCCATGGCGTGGTTTCTGCCGGACGCGCTCCCGGAGAAGCTGTCCCCGCCCATCCGGAAGCCCTTGCTCACCTGGGCGGCGGAGAGAACGAAGGGCAGGGAACCGGTAAAGCGGGTCGAGATCTTCGGGAACAACCGCCATCCGGAGTTTGACGTCACCCGGGACGGCTGCCGCGGAATCGTGATCCGGGATGGGATGATTCTTTTATCCCGGGAGACGAAGACCGACTGGTGGCTCCTCCCCGGCGGCGGGCTGGAGATCGGCGAAACGCTCCCGGAATGCTGCGAACGGGAGATCGCCGAGGAGACGGGATACCGGGTGAAGGCGGAGAAGCAGATTTTGACCCTGTACGAATACTACGGCGGCACCCGGTACGGCAGCCACTACTTCCTCTGCTCCCTGACCGGGGAGGGAGAACAGCGGCTGACGGAAGCGGAGGCGGAAAGAGGGCTGATCCCCGCCTGGCTGCCCGTGGACGAGGCCGCCGCCATCTTCGCGGAGCATCGCTGCTGGGCATGCGTCAGCGAGGAAAAGCGGGGATCCTATCTCAGGGAGCACACCGCCCTCTGCGAGATCCTGCGGGAAACGGAATAAAAAACAAGCCGGAAGATCCTGGAGAAGGACCTTCCGACTGTTGTTAGTGTGTCATACTATTCTCAGCCTAAAAAAGTAATTTGCCTAAAGTGTGTGAAAAAGCAGAACCTGAAACGTGCGCTGTACGTTACCCCGTGCTGCACTTTGAAAAGGAAGTTGCACCAGTGTATTTTTAAAGTTCTTGCCGAGCAGCTTGCTGCTCTGGGTTTCTTTCAAGAAGCCGCGTATCCCTTTAGGAAGGATTTAGTATCAGTTTATTCCGTGGGCCCGAACACGTCGCGGATCGCGTCGAGGTAGCCCGTGCCGTAAACGTCGTCCGGCTCAAGATAGCTCATTTCCGTCCATTCATTCCAGGAGTTGACGGTGATGAGGGGAACGTCACAGTGGGCGTCGCTCCAGTCCCGGGCCATTTCCAGACCCTTCTTGAAATTCTCCGGGGTGTTGTCCGTCATGATGGGGCGCACAAGGTGGGTGAAGCGCGGGTTGTTGTCCCAGCCCACGGTGACATGGGGATAGTAGGGCACCTTGTATTCGGCGGCGATGCGCTCCCATTCCTTCTTCACATCCGGCAGGATCTCCATGTAGGAGCGGTTGCAGTTCACGAAATGGACGAACTGGTAGTGGGTCACGGAATCAAATCCCAGGGCGGGGACGATATCCCGGGTGGAGCCCGTGCGTCCTGAATCCACGCCGCTGACGTCCACCGCGTGCTCGCCCCAGATGGTGAGCTGCAGGTGCAGATCCGGGAATCCGGCGGCCTTCACCTGCTCCCGGAACCAGCCCAGGGCCTCCCGGGTCTTCTCCACACCGCCGAGACCCCGCATGAGGTTCATCACGTCGTAGATCATGAAGACCGGGCAGCCGTTGATCTTGTAGTAATTGGGCTTTGTGAAGTACTTCTCGATGACCCGGTGCGCCACGGTCTCAAACTCCGGCCGGGGCTGGGAGCCGAGCCAGATGGTGCCGCCGTGGTCGCCGATTCTCTTGTCCCAGAGGAAGCCGGCGTCGTGATTGGCCCACATGAGGTAGAACTTCATCTTCCCGTTGTTCGGCGCGCCGAGAAAGCCCTCGTTCAGGCACTGCTCCAGGAAGGGGCGGCGGTCGTACCAGTACCAGTCGTAGATGAAGACGTTCACGCCGTGGGAGAGGGCCTCGCCGATCTGAAACTCCATGACGGCGGGATCGGCCTCGTCCTGCGCGCCCCAGAGCGGCCTGCGGGGCAGGATGTGCTCCTCGCATCTCTTTTCGGCGGAGAGGACCGTCTGCCATTCTCCGTGACCCTCCGGCCAGAAGGGAAGGGTTCTCGGCTCCTTTCCCGTGTAAGAGGGCCAGATGTAGGCGGCGATGTCGTATTTCTTCATAACGCACCTCGGATTATTGCTGATTTTTTCTCTATTTTACCACGGCGGAAAAGTTTTGTCAATTCCTTGCGCCCCGGTTTCATTTGTGCTATAATATGCGGAGTGATGTGCGGGGACCCGCTGCGGTCCGGAAAGAGGTACGGTATGACGACTGCGGAGAACAGAGCGGCGACGGAAAAGCTGATCGCCTTTATTGAGAAGAGCCCCACGGCGTTCCATGCGGTGGCGGCGGCGGTGGAGATGCTGGAGGGGTGCGGCTTCACGCGTCTGAAGGAAAACGAGCGCTGGACCCTTGCCCCCGGCGGGCTGTACTTTGTGACGAGGAACCAGTCCTCGATCATCGCCTTCGCCGTGCCGGAGCGCGAGGAGGACAGAGGGGCGTTCCTCATCGCGGCCAGCCACACGGACAGCCCCACCTACAAGCTGAAGACGGAGGCCGAGGTGGAGGCCTGCGAGCGGTACGTCAAGCTGAACGTGGAGGGCTACGGCGGCATGATCGCCCCCTCATGGATGGATCGTCCCCTGTCCCTGGCGGGGCGGGCGGTGGTCCGGACGGCGGACGGAATCGCGGCGCGGCTGGTGAAGGTCGACCGTGATCTTCTGCTGATCCCCAACGTGGCGATCCATCAGAACCGCTCCGTCAACAACGGATACAACTACAATCCGGCGGTGGATCTCATGCCTCTCTTCGCCGAAAAGGAGCAGAAGGGCGCTCTGAAGAGGATCCTCGCGGGTGAGCTGGACTGCGATGAGGCGGACATCCTCGGCGCGGACCTGTTCTTATACAACCGGACGAAGGGCACGGTCTGGGGCGCGGCGGACGAATTCTACTCCTGCCCCCGCATCGACAACCTTCAGTGCGCCTACACGACCCTCATGGGCTTCCTGGACGCGGCCAAATCCGGCGAAACGCGGTCCGTTCCCGTCTGGGCGGCCTTCGACAACGAGGAGACCGGTTCCGCCACGAAGCAGGGCGCGGGCTCCCGTTTCCTGTGGGATACTCTGGAGCGGTACGGGGAGGCATTCGGGATCCGTCTGCCGGAAGCGCTGGCGTCCTCCTTCATGGTGTCGGCGGACAACGGCCACGCAAGACATCCCAACCATCCCGAGCTCTCCGACGGACAGAACGCGCCGCACATGAACGGGGGCGTGGTCATCAAGTCCAACGCGGCGCAGAAATACACCACCGACGCCGTGTCCGCGGCCGTGTTCGGGGAAATCTGCCGCCGGGCCGGGGTGCCGGTTCAGGTCTTCGCCAACCGCAGCGATATGGCGGGAGGGGGGACGCTCGGCTCCATCTCCAACACCAACGTGGCCCTCTGCACTGTGGATATCGGACTGGCTCAGCTGGCCATGCACTCCTCCTACGAGACGGGCGGCACGGCGGACACGGGACACATGATCGCGGCCATGAAGGCGTACTACCGTGCCCGTATCCGCTTCGACGGCGACGGGATCTGCGCCCTCGCATGAGGAAACCGGACTGAGGAGATTCGCATGGAGATCTGGGATCTTTACGACATAAACCGGCAGAGGACCGGGGAATTTGCCGTCCGGGGCGGGGAGAGGATTCCTGCGGGACGGTATCACATCGTGGTGCACGCGGCGGTGTTCAACGACCGGGGAGAGATGCTGATCCAGCAGCGGCAGCCCTGGAAGGACGTATTCCCGGACCTCTGGGACATTTCGGTGGGAGGATCCGCCGTGGCCGGTGAGGACGCGCCCCTCGGCTGCTTCCGGGAGCTTGAGGAAGAGGTGGGCCTCTCCCTGGATGAGATCAAAAACGGCCGGGCGGTGTTCACCGTCAATTTCGGCGACGGCTTTGACGACTACTTCGTGGCCCACTGGAACGGGGATCCCGCCTCTCTCACGCTTCAGGACAGCGAGGTGAAGGCGGTCCGGTTCGCCTCCCGGGAGGAGATCGCCGAAATGACCCGGGCCGGAACATTCATACCTTACCATCCGGGACTGATGGATCTGCTGTTCCTGTATTCTGCGGGAACCTCCATCTACGAATGGAAATGACGGAGGGGACTATGACATACAAAGCGGTGCTTTTCGATATGGACGGGACGATCCTGGACACGCTGGA
>CACWLT010000170.1 GCA_902761695.1 uncultured Ruminococcus sp. | reverse complement strand
TTCATGCTCCACGAGCAGGAGAGCTGGGACACGCTCCGAGGTCACCGGGAGGCGCTGGACACGCTCTTCGAGCTGAGAGAGCGGGGGATCATCCGCGCGGTCGGGGCGTCCACCCACCACGTCGCGCTGATCCGGGGGCTGATCCGGCTTTCCCGGGAAGAGGGCGTCACCGTGGACGTATGCCACCCGCTGTACAACATGGCAGGGATCGGCATCGCGGACGGAGACGAGTGTGACATGGCGGCGGCGCTCACGGAGCTGAAATCTCTCGGCGTCGGCATATTCGGCATGAAGGCGCTGGGCGGGGGGCATCTCTCCGTATCCGCCGAGGAAGCGCTGCGGTTCGTTCTGGGAAAGCCCTTTATTGACGCTGTGGCCGTGGGCATGCAGTCCTATGCCGAGGTGGAGGCCAATCTGCGGCTGTTGACGGAGGGCGCGTTCCGGGAAGAGGACCGGGCAAAGCTCGTTCACGCGGACCGGCATCTCCGGGTGGAGGACTACTGCGAGGGATGCGGCGCCTGTGTCCGGCGATGCGGTGAGGGCGCGCTGCGGCTGGTTCCCATCGAAGCGGAGGAAGCCGGGCACGATCTGGCAGCGGACTTCGCTGAGGCGGAAGGTCTTGTCCGGGACGGGGGAGGTCCCCGGTTCCGCGCGGAGCCCGACGATGAAAAATGCGTCCGGTGCGGATACTGCACGAAGGTCTGTCCGGTGTTCGCGCTGAAGGTTTACTGATACAAATGACTGTCATTACCTATCTTGCGTCTCTGGAAGCCGTTTCTTCGGTTCCCTCCGGCGCGGTTTTTATCCTGGGCCATTTTGACGGCGTTCACCGCGGGCACAGGGCTTTGCTGACGGAGGCGGAGCGCATGACGGAGGCGGCAGGGCGCGGGGTTCCTCCGGCGGTCTGGACGCTGTCCGGGCTCTTCAAGGGCGGCGCGCTCACCACGGAGACCGACAAGCTGCGGCTGCTGGGCCGGTACGGGGCGGGATGGGCCGCCACAGACGATTTTTCCGAGATCCGTTCCATGTCGGGGGAGGACTTCTTCCGGGAGCGGATCCTGGTCCATTCTCCGGCGGGGGTGGTCTGCGGATACAATTTCACCTTCGGACGCGGAGCTTCCTGCGGGGCGGCGGAGCTTTCAAGGATGGCGGCGGACGCGGGAATCGCCTGCGCGGTGCTGCCTCCGGTGGAGGTGAACGGCGCGCCGGTTTCCTCCTCGGAGATCCGCCGTCTGGTGGAGGCCGGGACCATGGAGGAGGCGGCGGCGCTTCTGGGGCGGCCCTGGTCGGTATCCGGGCGGGTCCTGCACGGTCACGAGATCGGACGGACCATGGGGTTCCCCACCGTCAATCTGCGGCTGCCGGGAGGGATGGTCAATCCTCCCCGGGGCGTTTACGCGGCGATGGTCCGGTGGGAGCGGGACGGGGTGTCCGTGCTGTCCGGCGGGGTTTCCAATCTGGGCTCCCGGCCGACGGTGAACGGGGACGGGGACGACGTGACGCTGGAGACCCATCTGTTTGACAATCCCGGGGACCTCTACGGGGCGGACATCACGGTATGGCTGCTGCGCTTTCTCCGGCCGGAGCGGAAATTCGCCTCGGTGGAGGAGCTGCGGGAGGCCATTGCGCACGACGGCGAGGCGGCCCGGCGGGTCAACGAGACATTACGGAGTCGATACGAAGATGCATTTCTCCTTTAAATCCGGTATAACCGCAAAATCCATACTCAGCTCCGTTCTGGCGGGGCTTTTCTGTCTGCTGCTCTTCCCCGCTCCGGTCCGCGCCATGACGCCGCCCACCCTGGAACGGTGCTCCTCGGCCTGTCTCTACAATTTTGAAAACGACCGGATGATCTACGAATACAAGTCGCAGGACCGGGCCTTTCCCGCCTCCACCGTCAAGCTCATGGACGCGCTGGTGGTCTGGGACGCCCTGGGGGACCGGATGGACACGCAGATCACCATCACGGCGGAGATGCTTTCCCAGTACGTGGGCAACAGCATCGACTTCAAGGACGGGGAAATCGTCACGGCGCGGCAGCTCTTCAACTGCATGCTGGTCAACTCGGCCAACGACGCGGCGGTGATTCTGGCCATTGCCTCGGCCGGATCGACGGAGGCCTTTGTGGAGCGGATGAACCAAAAGGCGGAGGAGCTGGGCCTGAAGGCCACGGTCTACACCAACTGCACGGGGATGCATGACCCGAAGATGTTCACCACGGCCTGGGACACGGCGCAGGTGGCAAAAGCCTGCTACGCGATCCCGGGGCTCATCGACATCACGAGCCAGCAGTCCTACGATATGGCGCCTACCAATCTCTCCCCCGCCCGGGAGGTCTTCAACCGGAACGCCATGGTATCCAAATACTACAACGCGGCCTACAGCTACGACGGGGCGCTGGGCATGAACGCGGGGGCCACGGCTCAGGGCGGCTACACGCTGGCGGCGGTGGCGCGGGACAACGAAAACGACCTGACCTATCTGGCAGTGGTGCTGGGCGGCGACGAGGCGGAAGGGCAGATCTACAGCTACGTCAACGGCCACCGGATGCTGGACTGGGCTTTCGAGGCCTGGTCCTACGTGCCGGTTCTGAAGAGCACCCAGGTGATCTGCGAGGTACCGGTGCGGCTGTCCTCCGCCATGGACTATGTGACCCTGGCTCCGGACAGCACCATGACGGTCTTTCTGCCCACGGACACGGATCTCGCCTCCGAGGTGAGCTACAGCTGGCACACCTACGAGGACGAGGTCACGGCTCCCGTGGAAGCGGGGGAGGAGGCGGGGGTCATCACGGTAAGCTACGGAAACGAGCTTATCGGAACCTGCAAGCTGGTGACCACGGCGTCCGTTCCCCGGAGCGAATTCCTGTTCTTCCTGGACCGGGTGGAGGACTTTACAAAGAGCCGTTTCTTCAAGGGGACCATCGCCGCGGCGGTTCTGCTGGCGCTGGGCTACATTCTGATCACGGCGTTCATGCGGGAGAAGAGGATCCGGAAGATCTCGAGGAGAAGGTAAGGAATAAGAAAAACCTGCATACAAAAATCCCCCGGTCGGTTGTGATCGGGGGATGAGTTGTTTTATGGGAGGGGTCCTTGTCTTTTTCAGAAAGGGGGGGCTTTGATTACACCTTCAGCAGCTTTTCCGCGCAGGCGACCTTGATGCATGAGCAGAGGATCTTTATGGCGAGGCGGAGTTCGTCGGGCTCGGGGTAGGTGGGGGCGATGCGGAGGTTGCTGTCCTTGGCGTCCCGGCCGTAGGGGTAGGTGGAGCCGGCGGTGGTCAGGGTGACGCCCACGGACCGGGCTAGCTGATACACCCGTCTGGCGCAGCCCTCCTGCACGTACAGGCTGATGAAGTAACCGCCGCGGGGCTCCGTCCAGTGGGCGATGCCGGTGCCGTCGAGATACTGATGGAACAGCTCCTCCACCATCTCGAACTTGGGGCGGATGATGGCGGCCTGCTTCTTCATATGCTCCCGGATGCCGGCAGCGCTGCCGAAGAACTTCACGTGGCGCATCTGGTTGATCTTGTCGTAGCCGATGGTCTGGGTGGCGATGATGGGACGGATCTGCTCCAGGTTCTTCTCGGAGGCCACCATGACGGCGAGGCCGGAGCCGGGGAAGGTGATCTTGGAGGTGGAGGCGAAATAGAAGATATTGTCCTCGGTGCCGTACTCCTTGGCGTAATCGAAGATATTGGCCAGGTGCACCTCTTCGTCGTAGAGCTCGTGGACGGCGTAGGCGTTGTCCCAGAAGATGCGGAAGTCGGGGGCGGCGGGGTGCATGGCGGCGAAGGCCTCCACCACGGCGTCGGAATAGGTGATGCCCTCGGGGTTGGAGAACTTCGGCACGCACCAGATGCCCTTGACGGAGGGATCGGAGCAGGCCAGGTCGTAGACGGCGTCCATATCCGGGCCGTCGGCGTTCATATGGACGGGGACCATTTCGATGCCGAGGGTGCGGCACATGGTGAAATGGCGGTCATAGCCGGGGGAGGGGCAGATGAACTTGATGCGCCCCTGACGGCACCAGGGCTCGTGTCCGCCGGCGACGCCGAAAAGCATGGCCCGCACGAGGGTATCGTAGATGACGTTGAGGGAGGAGTTGCCCAGCACCAGAATGCGGCTGGCGGGCAGGCCCAGCAGCTCGGCGAAGAGGCGCTTGGTCTCAGGTAAACCGTCCAGAATGCCGTAGTTCCGGCAGTCCACGCCGCTCTCGCTGAAGCAGTCGCCGCGGTCGGAGACGATGGAGAGCATTCCGGAGGAGAGATCCAGCTGGGCCTGATTGGGCTTGCCGCGGGTCAGGTCGAGGGTCAGGTTCTCGTCGGACCAGCGGTCGAGCTTTTCCTGTTCGGCCGCGCAGACCGCCAGCAGCTCGTCGGTATTCATTTCGGAGAACGGTTTGGATGCGTGTGTCATATGGATTCACCTCCGGGGGTGTGGTTATTCGTACCGGTAAGCGGTCAGGAGCAGACGCAGAAGGGGTTGCCGTCGGGGTCTTCGAGCACGATGTAGTCGGCGTCGTCGGGATACCGCCACGGCTTCCGGGAAGCGCCCAGGGAGACGAGACGCTCGGCCTCCTTTTCCCTGTCCTCGCAGAAGAGGTCCAGGTGATGGCGGCGGGCATGGGGGGAGGTCACGATGCTCAGGGAGAGCTGGACGCCTTCCCTGCCGTCCTTCGGTCCCAGGGCGGCGAAATCGGCATCCTTCCATCTGACCCGGTAGTCGAGAGCGGCGGTCCAGAAGCGGATCGCGCGGTCCAGGTCGGTGACGCCCCAGACGACGGCGCCTATGCTCAGCATGGTCTTCCCTCCTCCGGGCGGATCCGGATTCCGGCGGATTTCCGGCGTTTCCGGTGTCAATGACGAAGCGGCGGCGCGCGGAGAATGAATTTTCCCGTTCCGGATCCTTCACTTTTCGGGGTTAAAACCGGCCCTCTCGGGGAGAAAATGAAAATTTCGGGAGGTCAAAATTCACGCGGCTGCCTGTTAATATCTAATTATACCGGATCGGCTGAAAAAATGCAAGGGGACGCGGCGTGTTTCAAGAATATTTTCAAATTATTCGCAATTTATCATATATTGGTGTGATAGAATATAGACCTTCCGGCAAACAATAGAGGGACGGAAAATTCTGACGGGCAGGCCGAACCGCCGAGACACGCGGCGCGGGCTGCCGGAGGTTCAAGTGACACAGCGGGAGACTAATCCATATCCTTACACGGATTCCAACAAGCGGTACATGACATACGACTGGTATCTGAAGGCGCGCTTCGGTGGGAAGGCCGCGCGGGTGGCGCTGGATCAGGGCTGCACCTGTCCCAACATCGACGGGACGAAGGGCTTCGGCGGCTGCATGTTCTGCAAAAACGGCAGCGCGTCCTCGGCGGGGGGCAGTCTGGACAGTCAGTACGAGGCGGGCAAGGCGACGGCCCGGGAAAAATGGGATCCCATCGGATTCATCCCCTACTTTCAGGCGCACACCAACACGTACGGAGATCCCGCCGCGCTGAGCAGGGCCTTCAACCGGGCCGCAGAATGGCCGGACGCCGTGATGCTGTCCATCGCGACCCGTCCCGACGCGCTGGGCGAGGAGATGACGGGGACGCTGACAAGGCTGGCGCGGAAGATCCCGCTGACGGTGGAGCTGGGGCTGCAGACCTCGGACGACGAGACGGCCCGGCGCATCAACCGCTGTCACAGTTTCGCCCAGTTCCGGGAGGGCTACGAAAAGCTCCGGCGCGCCGCGGACAAGGTCAACGGAGAATTCCGCCGCGAGGAGGCGAAGGGGGACGCGCGGGGGCTGCCCATGAAGCGGTTCCAGATCGGCGTTCATCTCATCAACGGCCTGCCCGGGGAGGATCGGGAGACGATGCTGAAGACAGCCCGGGACACGGCGGCGCTATGCCCCGACATGGTGAAGATTCATCTGCTCCACGTACTGCGCGGGACGCGGCTGGCGGCGCTCTGGGAGGCGGGGGAATACCGGCCCATGGAGCGGGAGGAATACGTATCGGTCGTCTGCGATCAACTGGAGCTTCTGCCGCCGGAGACGGTGATCGGACGGGTGACGGGGGACGCGCCGGAGGAAGAGCTTCTGGCCCCGGACTGGTGCGCGCGGAAGACCGAGGTGGCCAACGAGATCGACAAGGAGCTGTTCCGGCGCGGGTCCATGCAGGGCGCGCTGTACGGACGCTGACCGGTTTTGCACGGCGGTGTCGGATTCGCCCGTGAGATTTGTACAGTTCCTAGAAAGCGCGAGGAGAGAATTCGTTGTTTTTCTGCTTGCAAAGCGTGTGGTCTTATGCTACAATGAGTACCTGAAATC
>CACWLT010000169.1:4939-11280 GCA_902761695.1 uncultured Ruminococcus sp. | reverse complement strand
CAGAACAAAAAGCCCTCATGCGGAAGAACGCACGGGAGCTTTTGTCATGCGGGGGAAGAGAAGCGATGCATCGGAGAGGGCGGTCACGGTCCCGCGCCGGGGAGATTGGCCGTCACTCAGCCAGCTTTCCGGCGGCGAATTTCTCCATGGCGTCGTAGGCCTCCACGGTGGAGACATACATCTCCTCGGGGGTCTTTGCTCTGCCCACGGCTTCGATATCGGTGGTCTTCATCACCATGGCGTATGCCTCGGCGGCAGCTTCGGGATCCTTTGCCTTCAGCTCCTCGAGGATCTCGTAGAGCTCGATGCCGTGCCGGAATTCCTTCCAGCGCAGGGTCAGCAGGGGAGTGCCGTCGGCCTGGGGATAGACAAGGTGGGTGTCGCCGGTCCGCCAGTCGCGGTAGCGGGCATCCTCTCTCGGACGGTCGGGCCAGATGTTGTAGCTCCAGCGCAGCATGCCGTCAAAACCGGCCGCGGAGGCCAGCACAGGCATGTATTCCGACTCGATAAGGGGGCTGGTGACGAAGGTGTTCGGGAAGGCGGGGCCGCAGCAGATATAGTAGATGAACCGCTTCCCCGGCATGGTCTCCTGATACCGCTTCAGCACCGGATACTCGGCGGTCATGCCCCCGATGTACGGCGCGAAGTCGCAGACCTCCTCGCCGAACTCCCCGATGAACTCGGAGTGGTTGATGCAGGCCTTGAACTTAAAGGCGGGGGCGATCTCGTGGAGCAGGCGGAGGATTTCGCGGTAGTGCTCGATGTCCCCGGGCTCGTCGGCGGAGAGGCGCACGCGGTCCATCTGCCCCGTGGCGAGGAAGTACTGCTCGAGCGCGACGATGTACGCCTTGATGTCGGCGGCCGTCGTCATGTACTTGTAGCAGCCGTCCGCCTCATCGAGATAGCGGATGCGGACCCCGTCCGGGTAGTCCTCGGCAGGCTGGGTGAAGCCGCACTGGCTCCACACGTTGCAGAGGCCGTAGACCGAGATCTCCCGGTCGATGCCGTATTTCGCCGCCGTGTCGATGTACCGCTGCATGGCGCTGAAATCGCATTCGATCCGGCCGTCCCGCGTTTTTTTCACCTGAATGATGCCGTATTCGAACATGTTCGCGTCGTCGGCCACGGTACTGCAGCCCTGACCGCTCCACGGCGCGTCGGAGGCGACGATGGTGACCGCCTTCTGGCCGAGCTCGCCGAGGGACTTCAGATACCGGTCGATCACGGCGAAATGGGCGTCGCTCCAGAGGGGTGTCTCCGCCTTCCGTGCCAGATTCGAGGGGTGCTGCCAGAGATCCAGGTGGAATTTGTTCTCCCGGACGTCGTGGAGGACGTAGCCCGATACCTCGAGGACGCCGGAGAAGGATCCCGCCTTGGTCTCGGGCTCGAGCATGCGGTGGGTGAAAAAGCTCACGGTGAAATTGTGGTCTCCGGGCGCGGCGTCGGCGGGCACGTTCAGCTCGGCATATACCGTGCGGACCTCCCCGGCCTTCAGCTCCAGCACGGGGGAGGACAGGAGCGCGTCGGCGTACCGCTGTCCGTCCTCGGCGACGGTGAGGTCGAGGATGTTCAGGGACCCGGGAAGATCGGATTCCAGGGAGACGCGGATCGTGGGCTTCTGTCCGTGCTGGGAGAAATACGGCTCGCGTCCGACGTTCAGAATGCAGTCCTCGTCCGCCCGGACGGCGATCTGGAAGGCGGCAGAGGAATTTCTGACGGAAAACAGGCGGATACGGTCGATTTTGTCCGCGCCTTTTACAGCACTGCCGTCGAGGGACGGGATTTTCCCCTCGATCTGCTTGAAGTCGCGGTCGGCGTATGCGTATTGAATGGTCATCTGGTATGCCTCCTGTTTGGTTTTTTCTGCTGTGTCTGTATTATAGCGCAAATCTCCCCCGAAGGCAAGATGAAATTCATCTCTTTTCCGGGATCCCGGTTCGCGTGACGCTGCGGGAAGGACTGCTTTTTTTGATTTTGCGCTTTTCTTCTCCCGCGGGCGGTGGTATAATGAAGCGGGACGCCGGATTGCGGTCTGCTCCGTCGGACGGATGCGGGAACACCGGGCGTTCGCATACAGGGAAAGGGAAAGGGCATTGACCATGAAGCTGCTGATTCTCGGAAATTCCATCACGCACCACAGCCCCGCGCCGGACATCGGCTGGACGGGGGACTGGGGCATGGCAGCCAGCGCGCGGGAAAACGATTTCGTTCACAGGCTTGCCGACTTGCTTCAGAAGACTGAGGGTTCCGTTGAACTCCGGGAGCGCAACGTGGCGGATTTTGAGCGCGATCCGTCCCTTCCTCTGTCCGATTATTTTGACGAAGAACTTGCTTTCCGTCCGGATGTCCTTGTCCTCCGGATCTGCGAGAACACGCCGGGGGAGCGGCTTGACGAATTTGCGGAAGCATACGAAAACCTGATCCGTCTTTTCCGGCGCGATCCGGGATGCAGGGTGTTCGCCGTCGGTCCCTTCTGGAGAAACGACCGGGCGGAGAGTCTTCTGGCCCGTGCCGCCGACAGAACCGGGGCGCGCTGGGTTTCTCTCGCCTCCCTTCACAGCACGGATTATCAGGCAATCGGCCAGTTCTCCCACGCGGGGGTGGCCGCGCATCCGTCCGACAAGGGGATGGAAGCCATCGCTCAGATCATCATGGCCGCATTCCGGGAGGAAGTACCGGCGGACGGAAGAGGCTGACCGCGCCGGAATAAGGACAGGATTCGTTTCAGGAAAGAGAGGCGGTAACCCATGAGCTTCAGAATCTATCCCGTAACCCCGCACGACGTGGCCCACGACGGGTACGCGGTAAAAATCAACGGTCAGCCCGTGTCCCTCGACGCGGCGCGGGTTTCGGCCTGTCCTTACAACCGCCGCTGGCCGGGGCACCAGAGGAGCCTCGATCAGACCGAATGCGTGAATTTTCTCTCCCTCGAGACGGACGAGCCACTCCGGTTTGAGATCGCGCCGAAGGAAGCGTTTGAGGCAGTTGTGGTCCGTCCGCATTCTCTGGGGATCGTGCCGGAGGTCACCCCGGACGGGAGGATTCTCTTCACGCTTCCGCACCCCGCGTACTTTACAGTGGAGCCACATGGTCGGCGGGACGCCCTGCACGTCTTTGCCGATCCCCCGTCCGGATATGACGTCGATTTCACGGATCCCCATACCCTGTACTTCGGCCCCGGCGTCCACGATATCGGACAGATCACACTTCATTCCGGGGAGACACTGTATCTCGACGAGGGGGCGGTGGTGTATGCCTGCGTATCCGCCGCGGACGCCGACAGCATCCGGATTCTCGGGCGCGGGATCCTCGACAACAGCCGGAACAGGGCGGTAATTCTGTACGAATCCGACACGGAGAACAACGACACCGCCGTGAACAACGCGGTCCGGCAGCACACCGTACAGCTGGAATACTGCACGAACGTTCTCATCGACGGCATCACCGTCCGGGATTCGCTGGTGTACAACATCCGCCCCATCGGATGCCGGGGGCTGACGATCCGGAACGTGAAGATCATCGGCTGCTGGCGGTACAACTCCGACGGGATCGACATGCACAACTGCGAGAATGTGCTGATCGAGCACTGCTTTCTCCGGACCTATGACGACGCGGTCTGCGTGAAGGGCTTCGACTGCTATTACGAGGGAGACGTGGAGGCGGCGGTGCGGGCGGCCATGTACCGGAGGGGAAAAGCGTATGATACTTTCCGGAATGTTCTTGTGCGGGACTGCGTGATCTGGAACGACTGGGGCAAGGGGCTGGAAATCGGGGCGGAAACCCGGGCGGAGGAGATCGACCATATCGTCTTCGAGGACTGCGACGTCATCCACGTCTGCGGGACGCCGCTGGACTGCTGCAACGTGGATTACGCGGACGTGCATCACGTGACCTGGAGAAGAATCCGGATCGAGATGGATGAGGTGATCCCGCCGCCGCGATATCAGTACCTGGACGCGGAGCCCTACGGGGAGGTGACGCCGGGATATGTGCCGTCCGTCATCCGCGCGGAGGTGCTGTTTCATCACGAATACTCCGCCGGGGGCGTGAGGAGAGGGCGGAACAGGGATCTGCTGTTTGAGGATATTCACATTTTCGGCGATGTCCGGCCCTGCTTCGGTTTCTCCGGCTTCAGCGGCGAATACGGCTGCCGGGACATCGTGATCCGGGACGTCTTTGTCAACGAAAAGTGTCTGACGGATCCGGAAGAGTACAGGCTCGAGATCGGGGAGCACTGTGAGAATATCCGGTTTGAGGGAGAATAAAAAGAGCTCCCCGGTCTGAGGAATCGGCATCCTCGTCCGGGGAGCGTTTTTCACCTGTGCCTGCGGCGGGGAAGGGAGGTTCATTCTCCTTCCATGATCTTTTTCACGGTTTTCTCCATCTGCTTCTGGACCACCTTCGCTATGGAGACGTATTTCGTGGCCAGGGTGTTCTCGGAGCCGTTGGCCATGTTCTCGATGATCATGCGCATGTCGCCCCAGTTGTAAAGCGCGCCCACGTCGTAATACAGCGAGTTGTGGACGATCCGGATCATCTCCACGGAATCCTCGTCCCGGACCAGCTTGGTTTCAAGATAGTTCTGGTAGAAGATCGGCAGAACGCGGATGAAGGATTCGCAGCTCATGGCCTCCATCACAAAGGCCGACAGCTCCGCGTCCGCAGCGGAGATCGGAACGGCGGAGGCGGGGCTGTTCCCAAGGCTGGCGTCGTGGTAGTAGCGGTGCTGGCTTTCGTCGTATTTGGGGGAGGGAAGAACGCCGTAGTCGTCCTCCATTTCCCGCAGGGCGTTCCCCAGAGCGCCGATGCGGAAGAGCCAGCGTCCGCTCATGTTGGAAAGCTGTCCCAGGGTCGCCCACACGTCGTCCACCCCCGTCATGCGCTGGGCGAAGAGGGCGGTGTCCCTGTTCCCGGCCAGCCGCATGACCTTGTCCATCACGTTGAAGTTGGATTCCGAGTTGAAGGTGATGGCAGGGAGGTCGTCGGCGTCCTTCTCCGCGCACCGGAATCCCGCGCCGAGGGCCATGGTCCAGGTGACGTAGTTCTCGCCGAGAAGGCCCCAGAGGTCGTTGGAGTCGTATTCTCCGTCGCCGTTCAGATCCGACTTGACAAGCTCTGCGCTCTCCGCCATCCGGTCCAGGGTCCAGCGGTCCTCCCGCACCAGGTCGTAGAAGCCGTTCGCGCGATGCCGTAGTTTTCCGCCAGGGTCTTGTTGAAAATGATGTGGTAGATATTCTGCCGGGCGGTGGTCATATACGCGCCGATGGTGAAATAGAGCTTCCCGGCGATGGTGATGCCCTCGTTGAACTCCCGGTTCCACCAGGGGCTGCTGAAATCGAAATAGGGCAGCGCGTTCATGTTCCGGTAATTTTCTGAGGTGTTGGCGATGAACTGCCCGCCGTCCAGGACCATATCCACGGAATCGTCGCCGCTCTTCACATACTTCGGGACGTCGCCGGAGCTGGGATGCTGGGCGGCGCTCTCCAGGACCTCGAGGACGCAGTTGTATTTGTCCTCGATGAAGACGTTTCGCTCGTAGATCGCGTCGGGGACGGCGTCTCCGGTGAGCTCCTCCGTCCAGACGCCCTTTTCCGTAAAGAAGCTGCCGGAGCGGAGCATGGTGAAGGCAAAACCGTCGAGGTCCTTTTCGGGCAGAGCGCAGGGGATCTGTGTTTCCTCCGGCTCCGGGGCGGCATCCTGAGAGGAGGCGGCGTCCGGGCGGAGTGCGGCGGATGTCTCTTCCGGTTCGTTCTGCTGCGCGGTCGTCTGGGCGCATCCGGCGAGGAATAGACAGCATAAGAAGAGCGCGAGTACCTTTTTCATCTTGACAGAGCTCCTTTCCGAAGTGGTTGGATGTATACGGATAAGGGCACCCCGGTCATCCGAGGGCTTCCAGCAGCTCTCTGCGGGCTTCGTCGAAGGTCTCCGCCGAGCCGTCGTAGTCGTCGAAGGAGCGGCAGACCTTCTCAATAATCCGGACGGCGGCTTCGCGGTCGGGCAGGAGGCTGAAGAGCTCGTAGTCCTGCGCCCCGGCCCGCTGGAGATGGCCGCGCACGGAATACAGGGGACCGTCCGTGCCGATATACACCGCATGGGCGTTGCCCGCCGGGTATTTCAGCCCGTTCCCCGCCTCGGTGCAGGCGTCCTGAAGCCCACCGGTCGGCGTATAGGCGTGGTAGCCCCAGTGAAGGAAGCCCGGGCAGCCGTACTTGAAGCACATCCACATGGGCATGCGGCTCACCGTCAGCGGAAGGTCGAGGACGCGGTTCATGGTGGCGCCCGCCGGGAAACCGCAGGTGTAGATCCACATCTCCTCGCCCGTGTCCTGGAGTCTTCTGAAA
>CACWLT010000169.1:0-4927 GCA_902761695.1 uncultured Ruminococcus sp. | reverse complement strand
TCACCACCCAAACGTCGCAGGCACCGGCGATATCCGTCGTCTCCACGGGATCGTTGATCTTCACCCCGGGCATGTTCTGGCGGCAGATCCCGGATAAGGCGCGGTAGGCGAGGCTGTTGGGAAACTGGGGCTCGTCCACCAGGCACTGCATGTACCGCTCCCGCCATCCGTTTTTCAGGACGCATTCCCAGGCCCGCCGGAAGTAGAGCTTCAGCTGACGGAACGCTTCAATCCCGGTGCAGCCCACGTCCCGGTCCCAGAGCAGATAGTTGTCGGGATCATCCCAGCTGTGGAACCGCGCCACAAAACCGCCCATGATGCGGCGGAATCCCTTTTCAAGTGCCAGATTGCCGACCGTCTCCGCGTGGGTGAAGTCAAAGTCGACGACCGTGCCGCCCTCATCCCGGACCGGTTCTCCGGCTGGGATCATGAGATAGTCGTTTCTCATGTCCAGCTCGTTGTCGAAATACCGTCCCAGAAGGTCAATGTACTCCGCCGAATAAGGCTCCAGGCCGTACTGTGCCGCCAGACGGGGATAATAGATCCAGTTCACCATATGGAACCGGGCCTCACGGAGGGGCGGGACGACGGCGCGATAGATTTTCAGACTCACGGGGACGCTGGAGGCTTCCTTTCCCACGCTCAGCCGCAGCGCGCCTTCATAGACACCCGGCACGGCGTCTGCGGGGACGGTCATCCGGACGTAAAAGGCGGCGCGTCCCCCGTCCAGCTCCCGGCCGACGGGTTTTGTGATGTCGTAGACCTCAAAGGGAGCCCGGCGGGTCACAAAGTCCTTCACCGTGTCATAATCCAGCGTTGTGAAGGTCTTCGGCCCGCTGTTCTCGCTGACGAGAACGGGCAGCAGCTGCAGAACCTCCGCGCCGCACGGCAGGCCGTCCGCTTCAAACGCGAAGGACTCTCCGCCAGAAAGGGGGACGTCGGTGAGGATCTGAAAGCATGTGTCGGAGCCTCTGGCGGCGTACAGTTCCGCTTTTTTCCTTCCGCAATTATCTATCCGGCTGTCCGGGTAGACCCATTCGTTTTCGGAAAAAATCTGATAGTTCATACTGCCTCCCTGCCGGTAAACCGGATTGTCCTTGTGTCGATCGACGGCAGGCAAACTGCGCGTCATCACTCTGCGGTAAACAGTATAGCACATCGGGGAAGCGGGTGTCAAGCAGAACGGGAAACAACGCCCCACCGCTTTTTTACGGCAGCAGGGCGTATGGTATTCTGTTGGGGATTTATCGTCCGGCTGCCATGCGGCGAAGCTCCTCGTTCAACTCGCGGAACACGCCCCGGGGGGAGATGTCGTCCAACAGGGAGGAAATGGTCAGAATCTGCCCGTCGGCGAGGTCCGGGTTTTTCGCGATGGTTCTGAATTTCGTCCCGGTGATGTAGAGGCGGATGGAATCGACGCTCTCCCCGGCGGCGGCACGGGAGCGGACCGCGCTGCTCCTGTGGGCGAAGCGGATCAGGTCTCGGTTCAGCAGATCATAGGAGAATCGTCCCGCTCCGTCGGTATAGTATCGGACAATGGCCTGGTAGTCCCCGCTGTCCACGGCCGCCAGCTCTTTGGGCTGATACGCCTCCTCCACCTCGGGCGCGTCCGCCGGCTGGCCCAGGATGAGCTTGACGCCGGAGAGATTCTGATAAGGCAGACCTGCGGTGAGGGCGGCTGCCTCGTTGAAGGCCTCGATGGGAAACAGCGTCAGGGAGGTATTGACGGTGGGGAAGGTCTCGCCGGAGGTTTTGCTGATCCCCGCGATGCCGGGCTGTCCGGAATCCGGGCGCAGGATAACGATTCCCGCCCCGCCGGAGGGCAGCTTCTGTCTGTAGGCATATCCGGGAATGACGGTGAGTTTTACAACAACGGTACGAATCA
This sequence comes from uncultured Ruminococcus sp., assembly GCA_902761695.1. GTDB lineage: Bacteria > Bacillota > Clostridia > Oscillospirales > CAG-272 > UMGS1696. Next base: position 3,042 of record CACWLT010000169.1, on the reverse strand, counting down.
TGGAAACGTCTCCTTTCCTGTGGTTACCATACAATGCAGAAAAATAACACAATACGAGAAAATCAGGTCAGCTTTTCCTTCACCCTGTCCTGCAGGCCGGTGAGTCTTTTCAGCCTGGTGGGACCCACGCCCTTCAGGACCATCAGCTCCTCCTCCGTGAGGGACGCGAACTGCAGGACGGTTTCCACGCCCTGTGATTCCAGCTGCGCCAGCATGCCCGGGGGAAGGCCCATGGAACCGAGAACGGAGACGGGACTGTCCGGGGAGAGGTGCGCGGACCGGAAAAGGAGGGAGACATAGGTTTCGTAAACCGGCAGCTCGTCCGGAGGCCGGTTACCGTATAGCTCCCGCAGGTGCTTCCGGATGCGGTTCAGTCCGCTGATGCAGATCTGGCGGGCCCTTTCGTGGGTGACGCCCCGCCGCTTCCCGATCTCCCGGAAGGACAGGCCGTCCCGGTAATGGAGGCGGATGATTTCGGCGCGGCCGGCGGGAATGCGGTCCAGAAGCGCGTCCGCCAGCCGGAGATCGCCGGGGATCGGAACGGCGCAGTCCGCGGGGCGGGTATGGGATTCGGGGCTGCCGAGGAGGACGGAGAAGAAGTTTTCGGGATACTTCATGGGGGACCTCCTGCCTGAAGGAAGGATCGGCTGTTGATTCAATTATACTGCATGGAATAGGCTTTTGTCAATAGAAGGGTGGAGAGAAAAAATGAATACTGCCGGGGTGCGGGAAGCATCGATGGGACATCGGGGAGGAGAAGTCCGCCCAGCCGTCGCGGGTTCCCGGAGAAAACGGCTGGATCTTTGACAACCCGGCTATCAAGCCCGGCTTGACAGCCCGGCAGCCATCCTGTTATTCTGCGGGAGCGTCGCGTGAGGGATGCGCAAAAGGATCGTTCTGCGGATTTTTTGTGTTCGCATACAGCCAAAACCAGCGCGTCCGGCGAAGCAAAATGAAAAAATCCTGTTGTCCTTGCGGCCGGGATGTGGTATAATATCCCTGACAGAGACATTCCGAACAGGGAGGCCGTCATGAAAAAGGAAAAAGCATCCCCGGCGAAACGTCCGGCCGGAACATGGCTCCGGAGGGCCGCGCTTGTTCTCTCCGTCCTGCTGCTCTTCTTGTGCTCCTGCGATAAGCTGTTCATCCCCGGCGACGTGCCGGACGGTCCCTCCGCCCTGACCCTGACCGCCGAGGACGGGGAGCGGGTTGCGGAGCCCCTCCGTTATTTCTGGGAAAAGACGAAGACGGAAGAGCGGACGGAGCGGGAAGGTCCCGATCCCCTGGAGGCGGATTACGACCCGCTGGTGGTGCAGCCCGGCGAGACCCTCCGGTTCACCTTCGCGGATCAGAACAATCCGAAGATCATGAATCTCTGGTATTACGAGGCGGACGGAGACGGCGGCTTCCTCGAGGGAGTCGTGCTGACGCCTCTGGAAGCGGAAGGAGATTCCGGCGGGGAAGAGGCATATCTCTATTCCGCGCCCCTTGAGGACGGGATCCTTGCGGTGGAGGCTGTCTGGCCGAGCTGGATAAACTCCGGCATCTCAGCCGAGGTGACCTACGCCTTTTACGTGTATTCCGCAAAGGGGTGATTCCGCGCGGCAGCCTGAGGGAGCGGCCGTTTCATCAACAAAAGAAGGAGTCGAAATATGAAGAGAAGGATTGCGCAGGGAATCATCGGCATGGTTCTCGTCCTGCTGGCGGCGGGCTGTTTTCTGACGGGATGCGGGCAGCCCAGCTCCTTTGAGGGCTCCCGGACCTCCAACCAGGACGGATTCTGGATGGAGTACGCCATTCTGGACCGGACGGAGACGGCGGATTTTTCACTGTACGAAGGGGACCGGCTCCAGGTGAGCATGCTGCATTCCGCCGGGGATGTGGACCTGACGGTGGGCAAGGTGGGCGAGGAGCCGATCTACACGGGTACCGCGCAGACCGACGCAGACTTCGACCTGATCATCCCGAAGGCGGGCACCTACCGGGTCTCCGTAACCGGCCACCGGGCGAAGGGGAGGATCTTCATCACCCGTGTCCGGACGGTCAAGCCGGATGAGGGCGCGGGCGAAGGATAAAGAGAAGGGCTCACTCCCGGTCTGCGGCTGCAGCAAGGGCGGATCGGAGAGAACGGACGAAACGTGCTGTCCGCATGACACAATAATAAATCGCCCCCTCCTGCGGCAGTGAAGGAGCCGTATGAGGGGGCGGCGTATGTCATGGGGAGGGGATCAGTGATTCCGCTTGTCCTTCATCTTTGCGATCCACGCGCCGATTTTCTTGCGGCAGAAAAAGAGGACGATCACGGCGGTTGCCACGAAGAGGAAGAAGATTACCTCGCTCCAGGGACGGTTGGCCGCCCATTCCAGTCCCGCGATTTTGCATCCCGCGTACACATAGCACATGATGCAGAATGCCCACAGATAAATCCAAAGTCTGTCGTCCATATCGTTCCTCCGGAAAGTCCCGCCTGTTTTGCGGGTCTGGTGCCGCTCTCCTGTCTGGGCGCCGTCCGCTTCCGTCCGTGAACCGCGGTTCACTGTCCGGGATGCTGCCGGCCTTTTTTATTATACCGCAGGCGGGGCGGATTGTCAACAAGGGCGGGAAAACGGGCATATGACGCTTTTGATGATTACGGGACGGCAGGCGCGATCCGGGAACTTTGACAGAAAAAAGCCAATCCGGTCTTGCAGATCAGACGAAGAATATGCTATAATATACCAAATAATCTGCTGCGGGCAGGAATCCGTAATAATTCCGCCGCCGGCGCGCGCTGCGGGCGGAAACGGACGCGGAACAGAGATACTTATGCGGCATAAAGGAGAACGGACATGACCATCACCAAGAAAAAGAACGGAGCAGAACTTGAGATCGCGCTGGAGGGACGGCTGGACACCATGACCGCGCCGGAACTGGAGGCCGAGCTGTCGGGTTCGCTGGACGGCGCCGACCACCTGACCCTGGATCTGGCGGAGCTTGTTTACATTTCCTCCGCCGGGCTCCGCGTGCTGCTGGCCGCGCAGAAGAAGATGGGCCAAAAGGGCG